>NZ_JBFTOG010000027.1:0-74761 GCF_056397865.1 Arthrobacter sp. 05L417 | reverse complement strand
CCATCACGACCTGGATCGAAAGGACCTACCACCGCCGGCGACGGCAAAGACGGCTGGGAAAACTCACGCCAATCGAATATGAAACAATCAACCGGACCGCGCTCACAGCGGCCTAAGACCCCGAGTCAACAAAAGCCGGGGCAGTCCCCCCTGAAAATGAGCGCGCGTCCGGCGAGGGCGTGCGCAAGGCAAGATGGCCGCGCAAGGGGACTGCCCGCCGTCGGGCGGTGACGCGCTGGTGAGGCCTTCACCCACGACGCTCACTCTGATATGTCGTCAGATTCCGGGACGCTCGCTCACATCATGTGAGAGAGCGTCGGTGGAAAACACCCTAAAAGTGAGCGAGCGTCCGGGGACGCGAAGCTTAGTCAAGCGGTCCGACAACCCGTGGCGGTTGGCTGCGGTCGTGTGAAGGCCAGGAGGGAAAGAAGTCCGGTTGCTCAGCCGTTCAGGGTCGTGAACGGCAGGACGAGCCGTGACTTGTGCGCGGCATCGCGGTAGATCTTGTGGGTGACGGGGCGGCCCACCGGCAAGTGGAAGGCGTCCGGCGGGAGCAGCGCGTTGTGCTCATCGGCCAGTGGCTCGTCGTTGGACAGTTCAACCGTGAGGCGATGACCTGGCTTGAACGTGTTGGCGAACGGGTAGAGCCGCAGTACGTACTCCTCGATCGTCCCGGGCTCCACCGGCACTGATCGGGTGTGCGGGTGGTAGGGGTTGCCCTCGGTGGTCCGGTCATCCAGCTCGCGGTGCGAGGCCTTGAGGTACCCGGTGGTGATCAGCTGGCGTTGCCCGTTCGGCGCGGTGTCCCAGAGGCGCATAATGAAGTTTGTGTCGGCCTGGTCGATTTCCGCGAAGATGTGGGCGGCGCCTGCGCCGATCAGTTCGGTGTCCTGCTCGAACGGCTGGGTGCTCCACGAGAGGATCTCCACCTTGTCGGTCACTGTCAATGGGGCTTGGTAGAAACCGTCCGGGGCGGCGTACTCGGCACCCATCGGCTCCGGCTCTTCCGACAGCTTGTGGCGCGGCCGGAGGTAGAGGGACTTGTACTCGATGTCCTTAGGCGGCCACTGCCCGGCGGTCACCACTTCGCGCGAGCCCTCCACGAAGATGCTTATGGCCGGCTCCTCCATGACGCCGTTGTCGATGCCTTTGATCCAGTAGTCGTACCACCGGAACATTTTGTCGTGCTCCTCGATGAAGGGGCGTGATTGCATGGGCGGGTAGGGGCCGATGGCGAGTTTTTTCGGGCCCTTGAGTGCGTTGTACAACTCGATGGTGCCGTCAAGGGTCCACCCGCGGCCCTGGTCGAGCTGCAGCCAGACCGGGATGTCGATGTTCGGGGCTAACGTGATGGGGTTGCGTTCTTCGTACCATTCACCGTCCAGTTCGTTCATGACGATGTCGAACCAGGCCTCGTGGTTCTTGGGGTAGTTCAGTACGTGGACCAGGTTCGGCCAGGCCGCGATGTCCGGATCCTCGAGGCGCTCGGCGACGAGCTTCTTGAGTTCCCCTGGAGAGTGCCTCTCGATCATGCGGGACTTCACGTTGTCGGTGAACGCCCAGCCCGAGTCCCCTCCGCGTCCTTCGCGGGCGGCACGCGGCATGAACCACATGATGCCGCCGTGGTACGTCGTTTCATAGAAGTCGTAATGGCCGCCGGAGACGAAGATCGCCTTGAGGTGCGGCGGACGCTCGGCGGCGGCCAGCACCTGCATCGAACCGAAGTAGGAGATGCCCACCATGCCGACGTTCCCGTCGCACCATGGCTGTGCGGCGACCCATTCGATGAAGTCGTAGGCGTCCTGGCCTAGCGACACACCCCCGGCGTTGTAGTTGCCGATGTGCTCGCCGCCCGAGAAGCCCGAGCCGCGGAGGTCGCCGATGACGTGGACGTAGTCTTCCTTGACGATCCTGGCGATGTCCCCGGCCTCGATGCAGCCGTCCCACATGGGGCTGGGGCGCCGCTGCGGGGGAGTGGTGAGGGCAAGGGCCTGCAGCTCCTTGCCGTACGGACTGAGTGCCACCAATGCCGGGCGCGGCTTGTTTTCGGGGCCGTGGTAGGCGTCCGCTGCAAGCTCGACTCCGTCGCGCATCGGAACCCGGAGGTCCTTGCGGACGGCAATAGCCTGCCCGCTTGCATCCAGCAACTGAAAGTCATCCATGAGTGTTTACTCCTCGTCTTCGATCAAATGGGCCAGCGACGTGCGGTACCCGTGGAGGGTGGTGAAGAACGGGGAAGGCTCCAGCGCGGGGTCCCCGTCGTATCCAAGGTCCTCGGCCACGCGGGTGAAAGGGGAGTAGGGCGAGTCTGTGTCCTGCAAGCCGGAGGCCAGGCAACCGCCGGCCGCATTGCTGACACGGGCCTCGACGTCCAGGCTCCCTTGGAGCGCTTCCCTTGCCTGTCCGGCGTCGAGCTCCACGCCGTAGGGCGTGCCGTCCGTGCGGCGGTACGGGTGCCCCAGGTACATGTGCCGTGGACGGACCTCATCCCGCAGGTACTCAAGGCTCGAGCGGTAGGCGACCGGGTCCAAGAACCCCGGAAAGCCGTTTGCCGCGCCGTGGATTTGGACCGCGTCGCCGACGAACACCCCATTCTGCCCGTCGAGGACGTATGCCACAGACCCAGGGGTGTGGCCCGGAATCGAATGGACCGAAACCGTGGCGCCGCCGCCCAGCGAGATGCTCTCGCCTCCCCGCACCAGCAGCGTCGGCTCCATCTCGCCCGAGATCACGGCATTCGTGGCCGCGGTGAGCTTCGCCTCGCCGTCGGGATCCTGCAGATACTGCGCTCGCCCGGAAAGGTATTCGTCCACATGGGCCCGGCGCGAGCGCAAGAACGGTGCGTCGGCCTCATGAATGACCACTTGGGCGCGCCGTCCGGTGAGCTCCCACAGGGCGTAGGCGCCGCCAATGTGGTCGATGTGTCCATGGGTCAGCAGGATCCAGCGGACGTCTTCGATCCGGCGTCCGATTGCCTCCAGTGCCGGCACCATGCCTTCGGCGGGGGAGGATGCGATCCCCGTGTCGACGATGGCCGGTTCGGCGGCGTCGATGAAGAAGCTGTAGAGGCCGAAGCGGCCCCACGGCGAGACGAGGGGATGTACAGCAAGCGGCTTCGTCATTGGCCGGTCCTCGCGTTCAGGAATTCGCCCGTCTCCTCGAATGCCCTGTAGAGCTCCGGGATCCAGGAGAAGTGCTGGACAAAACCGTGGTTGGCGCCGGGGTAGCGGGTCATTTTTGTCTCGACGCCGGCCTCCGCCAAGCGCCGGCCATAGAGTTCGCCCTCGTCCCGGAGGGGATCGTGCTCGGCGGTGATGACCAGCGCTGCCGGCAGCCCGGCGAGATCTTCCCGCTTGATGGGGGAGACACGGGGGTCTGCAGGGTCGGCCCCGTTCTCAAGGTAGAACGAGTTGAAGGGTTTGAGGCCCGCCGTCTCCAGCCCGTACCCTTCGGCGTTTTCGCGCAGTGAGGGGTAACGCTCGACGTCGAAATCCAGGTCCAGCGACGGGTAGAACAGGACCTGGTGGGTGATCCGCTTGAACCCGTCGTCGAGGGCTTTCGCGGCGACGGCGGCAACGAAGTTGCCTCCAGAGCTATCACCGGCGATGGCGAGGTTCTTCCCGTCCCACTTCAGGTTTCCGCCCTTCCCGGCCGCCCAGCGGACCACGCCGTAGCAGTCGTCAAGCCCTGCAGGGAATGCGGCCTCGGGAGCCAAGCGGTAGCCCACCGAGATGACCTTGTGGCCGGTTTCCTTTGCCAGTGCCCGTGCCACGTGGTCGTGGGTGTCCAGGCTGCCCAAGAAGAAGGCGCCGCCGTGGAAGTACACCAGCAGGCCGTAGGAGTCGGCCTTCATCGGCGTGTAGATCCGCACCGGCACCTCGCCCGACGACGTGACAGCCGTGGCGTCTTCGACCGAGTACAGCGGTAGCCGGTCCGCCAGCGGCGGGACCTGGGCTGCTTCGCCGGCACGCATGGCTCGAGCGTCCAAGGGCGAACCATCGGGTGCTGGCAAGGTGGCCAGGATTTTGGCGATTTCCGGATGGATGGCCATGGCGTTCAGGCCCTCGCTTCTGCTGCTGCGGTTGCGCTTGTGGGCTTTTGGGACGTGGGCTTCTGGGACGTGGGCTTCTGACCGGGGAAGACATCGTTGACCTCTTTCTCGCTCCAGCCTTGGCGGGAGATGCGCTGCAGCTCGTCCGTCACCGGCTTGCGGGTTGCCTGGAACAGGGCCAGCGCCTCCTTGACCGTGGCGGCCTGGGTGAGCGCGTCGGCGAGTGCACCTGCGTCCTCAATGGCCGAGTTTGCGCCTTGTCCCTGGTGGTGCAACATGGAGTGCGCCGCATCGCCCACAAGCACCACGGAGTCGGTGTGCCACGAGTCGACCGGGTCGATGTCGTAGACGGCGCGGACGTTGACCGCGTTCATGTCGAGACCCCTCGTGATGTTCACGATGCGCTCGTCGAATCCGCTGACGGTTTCCAGGAGGCTTTCCTTGCACACCTTCGGCGCCCAGGTACCGTCCGGGTTCAGGGCAGTGATGTCGAAGGACACCTGGTTCCGGTGGCGAAGCGGCAACAGGTAGACCTTGGTGCCCTTGCCGATGTACATCCGTAGGTTGTCGTCAACCACCAGGCCGTGGGCGTCGTCGGCGGAAATGACCACACGGTAGGCGTGTTCTCCGGAGAACACGGGGCCTTTGTCGCTGAAGAGCTGCTCACGGACCACGGATTTGATACCGTCGGCACCCACCACGAGGTCTGCCTCGACGGTATTGCCGTTCGTGAAGCTCAGCACGGAACGGCCGTCCATTTCCTCGATCTTCTCGAGCTTGTGGCCCAGGTGCACCATTCCCTTCGGGAGCACGCCGAGCAAGGCCTCGATGAAGTCGCCCCGGTGGATGAGGTACGTGTGGGCCTGTCCGCCGAACTCCGGCCACGTGTCCTTCAAGATCGGTTCACCGCTGGCCGTGAGGATTTCGAAGTAGTCGCTCGGCGAACTGACCTTGGCGATCGCATCGAAGATCCCCCACTTGCTGAAACGGTCCATGGTGGCGGGACGCAATCCAATGCCGGCGCCGACCTCCCGCATCTGCGACGCTTGCTCGTACACGTTGACGTTCGCACCGAGCAGGCTGAGCGCCTTGGCCGCAGCTGCGCCCCCATACCCTGCGCCGATGATGGAGATATTGAGGTTCTTGATGTCTTTAGATTTCATTGCTTGGATCACTTTCTGGACTCTTCCTTGGCCGACGCCAAGGCTGGAGAAGCGGTAGCTTGGGGTGCCTGCCCGACGTCAGGCGTCCAGCGACAGGAAATCGGCCGGGTTGTCTTCGAGGAGGAGTTTGAGGGTGGCGTCGTCGATTCCCGCCGCGCGCATGTCGGGAATCATGTCCTCGAAGATGTAGTTGATGGTGTGGCCCTTGACGCCCGGCCAGCCCAGCGGGCTGCAATTCGCGTCTGCCGAAACGAGGAGCTTGTCCGCGTAGCCCTTTTTCACGAGGTTCACGAAGTGCTGCATGCGTTCGGCGCGCTTGCGGCCCCAGAACGGGGGATCCGGAAGTTCGAGGTCGTAGCCGAAGGTATCGAAGCCGATGCGTCCGCCCTGTGCATAGATCCAGTCGTGCGGGGTGATCGGAGCGTTCAGTCCGTCGTCGGCGTGGCCGAAGAGCACACGGTCGAGGGAGAGGCCCTCTTCGTTGAAGATGGAAACCGCCGGCTCGGGATCGATGGCCAGGTGCGTCAGGATCGGTGCGCCGGTGACGACGGCGGCGCGGGCCGCTGCCCGGTAGATGCGTTTGTCCAGCTCTGTCATCCGGCCACCGCGGCTCACGCCTACCTTGATGACGCCGGCTTTGGCGCCGGTGTTTCCGATCCCCACGGTGATCTCGTGGATGAACACTTTCGCGAGGTAGTCCACGGTGGCGCGGGAGAAATGCGGCAGGGCGGTGTCGCCGCCGACGAACCCGGTGCAGGCCACAATGTGCACCCCGGTCTTCCGGGACAGGGACTTGTAGTAGTCGACGTCGCGGCCGTTGCAAATACCCGTTGCGTCCACTAACGTGCCGCCGCCGTATTCGCGGAACTTCCGCAGCTTCGGCACGGTTTCTTCATAGGCCTGTTCCGGGGTCTTCCACCATTTGGTGTCGAGTTCGGACCCGGGCATGCCGTAGCCGATGTGTTCGTGGACCGCCACGATTTCCAGTTCTTCGGCCGGAATGGTTCCCAGCACTGTATTGACCTTGGTCATTCGTTCACCTCAGGGGTTCTCAAGCTTGTTGCGGGTGGGCGGGTGCTTAGCGCACGGTCAGGAGATTGCGCGGATTGTCCACGAGGATGCGTTGGGCGTCTTCGTCGCTCAGGCCCTGGGTCTTGAGGTGGGGCACGAACGTGGCCACCACGTGGCTGTACGGCAGCTCGTACTCCGGGAGGCCCTTGGCCACTCCGATTGAGTTGCCCGAGAGGATGATCTTGTCGGCGTGGCCGGCGCTGACGAGTTCGAGTACCAGTGCAGTGCGTTCCTGGTCGCTGAGGTAGCCCGGATGGTCGTTCAAGCCCACGTGGTCGATGCCGACGAATGCTCCGCGGCGGGCCACCTCAATGGCCGTTCCGGCGGCGTCCTTGCGGTCCAGGTCACCGACAAGCACCCGTTCGGCCCCGATCTGTTCATCCAGGACGATGTCCAAGTCGTGCAAGGCGTCGGCGCCGAATCGGATGGAGACCGGAATACCTGTGTCCCTAGCGGCGCGGGCGGAGCCGCGGAACAGGCTTTCCTCGGTGGGGGTCATCCCGGCACGGTCGGCGATGGCAGCCACGATGCCTGCGGCGGCGCGGCGCTCGAGCCGGGGGACCACCATTCCCTCAGTGACCTCCCTGCCGAAGAGGTCAGCGAACTTTTCGGCCGGCCAGGGAGTGGGCGGGTTGGTCTGGGGGGTCAGGAAGTACCCGCCGAGTTCTTCCTCCGGGCCCAGGCCCGTGGACGCCACGATGTGGACGCCGGTGGAGCGGGAGAGTGCCTCGTAGAGTTTGAGGTCACGGCCGTGGAACATGCCGGTGCTGTCGACGATCGTTTGCCCGCCGTGCCCGCGGAACTCCGTGAGTTTCGCAGCCAGGGCCTCGAAGATCTCCGCCCGGTCCATCGAGATGTCGGGAGCGTACTGGGCGCCCGGGAGCACCGACAACAAGGCTTCATGGACCGCAACAACGCCCAGTTCAGAAGCAGGTACGGGGCCCAGGACCGTGTTGACGGTTTGCCCGGCGGGGGCATCCATCACGTCGGCGGTGCCGGTGGGGGTGGTGTGACTCACGGGGGTCTTCTCCCTTGAAGATCGGATGTTGAATGCAGGGACGCCGCGGAGTGTGACCGTGCCGTCGCTCCGTTGCGATGCAGCCAGCATCACACTTTCCTTTACATGCTGTCAAGAAATTTATACTTATGAATCTTCCTTGACAGGCTGTAAGAATTAACTCCACACTGTCTCATACAGTCCCCATGAACCAGATCGAACAGAAACAAGGGAGTTTCATCGATGAGTCAGACCATTTCGGTAGCGAGCCGCGGCTCTGTACGGGCCACTTTCGTGGCCGCCTACAGCGCTGTCACCCTCGCGCAGATCACCAACGCGTTGCCAGGGGCCCTCAGCGGCACCTTTGCCGTGGAATTCCATACCTCGGGCGCCGGCCTGACCTGGATCGCGGGCATGTTCCTGATGGGCATTGTGGTGTTCGAGCTCAGCTGGGGACTCCTGGGCGATATGTTCGGGCGCAGGAAGCTGCTCTATGTCGGCGCTGCCGTCAGCATCATCGGCTCGGTCATGGCCGCGATGGCGCCCTCCACCGGCGTGATGATCGTCGCGCAGGCCATCGGCGGCATAGGGGCGGGCATACTCTTTCCCATTTCGCTTTCCATGATCGCGGCGATCACCCCCGACCACCGCGCCCGGGCGAAGGTCATCGCCACCTGGGCAGGGTTCCTGTCACTGGGCGCGGTGATTTCCCCGATGCTTGCCGGGTTCACTGCGCAGTTCTTCACGGTGCCCGGCGGTGGCCCAGGCGCCCCGAACGCCTTCAGTGGCTGGCGTGCGGCCTATTTGATTGCGGCCGCTGTTGCCGTCGTCGTTCTTCTCATCGCGGTCCGGGCGAAAGACTCCGCAGCCGCCGAGGGGCGCAAAGTGGACATGCCCGGCCAGCTCACTCTCGCCGTCGGCCTCATTGCCGTCCTTTACGCCACGGTGACGGCGGTCGACGCCGGCTTCGGCAGCGCGCAGGTTATCGCAAGCTACATCGCCGGCGGAGTCCTGCTGTTTGCTTTCATCGTCATCGAGTCACGCACCGCGGAGCCACTGGTCCACCTCTCGCTGTTCAAGAACAGCTCCTACTCGATCACCGGGATTGTGGCGGTCACAGGGATGTTCGCTTTCCTCGCGATCTGCTTCAGCACGAGCGTCGCCGTCAGCGGGCTGGCCCTGGCCGAGACCTGGAAGGTCGGAGTTCTATTCGTCTTCATCCAGGGCCCGGCATTCGCCTTCATCCCGGTTGTCGGGTGGCTCATCCACCACGTCGCTCCGCGCTGGGTCCTCACAGCGGGCTTCGCTTTCATGGCCGTTTCCGGTTTCTGGCTCTCGACCTTCACCCTCGGCACTCCGGAGACCTTCGGCGGCACCCCGTGGACGGCGTTCATTCCACCGCTGCTCGTACTGGGTATCGGATTCGCCCTCACGGTCGGCTCCGTTACCGCCGTGGCCATCAACACCGTCCCGGCCCAGCAAATCGGCATGGCGTCAGCCACGACGAACCTGCTGCGCGACCTCGGCTTCGCCCTCGGCCCCGTCATCGGCTCGGCCATCGCCTTCGCCATTGGAGCCACAGTCTTCGCGGGTCCCCTCGCCGGGATCCTCGGCGCGGCCGGCTTGCCCGCAGATGCCGTGGCCGGACTGGCCCATGTGCCGCCGCTGGGCTTCCTCTCAGGCTGGGACGGCGTCGTCGCCCAATTCTCCGGCCAGGCAGCGGCAGGCGGCGCACCCGCCCAGGCCGTCGACGGCATGGTCAAGGCCCTCACCGCCGCCAAGCCGCACATCCAGGGGGTCGCCGGGACCTCCCTCGGCCAGGGCTTCCAGACCGTCTACCTCTCCGCGGGCATCGCGGCGACCCTCTCCGCCGTTCTCACCTTGTTCATCTCCGCACGGTCCTCGGCACCTACCGCAGACACGGTTGCGGAGACCACCGAAGCAAGCACTGAGGCCGCCGTCATCGACTGACGGACGCCTCCACCCCTACTATCCGCAAGGAGAACACTGTGACTGCACCCATCGAGTCAGACATCGACATCTGGGATGACGACATCCTCGTCGACCCCTACCCCACATATGCCGCGCTCCGCGAGCAGGCTTCCGTGGTCCACCTTCCGAAGAACGAGCTGTACGTCCTGACGCGATACGACGGCATCCGCAATGCGCTCGGCGATCCGGAGGCATTCTCGTCCACCAGCATCGGATTCAACCCGATGGTCAACGAGGCACTGCAGGGCACCTCCCTTGCCTCCGATCCGCCGATCCACACGCAGCTCCGCGCCACGCTGTCACAGAACCTCACCCCCCGGGCCCTTCGCGGCCTCAAAGTCGTCATCGACGAAAAGGCGGACAAGCTTGTCGCGGAACTGGCCACCAGTGGCAGCTTCGAGGCCATCGATGCCCTGGCTCGGGCCTTCCCGATCGAAATCGTCGCCGACCTGATCGGCTTCAGCGGTCACGTCAAGGACAACATGCTGCGCTGGGGCCAGGCCGCGATGCAAGTGATCGGCCCGCTGAACCAGCGCACCCAGGAGAGCTTCCCGATCGCCGGCGAGCTGTACGGCTGGTGCTCCTCCGTCACCGCGGACGACCTCACTCCCGGCTCCATCGGCCGTGGCATCTTCGACGCCGAGACCCGCGGCGACATCCCTAACGGTTCCGCGGGCCACATCATCCACCAGTACCTCGGAGCCGGCGTCGACACGACCATTGCCTCCATCGGCAACATCGTCGCGCTGTTCGGCCGCCACCCCGACCAGTTCGAGCTGGTCCGGGAGAACCCCGAACTGGTTCCCGCAGCGTTCGCCGAAGTGCTGCGCTACTGGGCACCGGTCCACATCTGGGGACGCAAAGCAACCCGCGATGTGGAAATCGAAGGAGTTACGATTCCCTCAGGTGCCCGGGTCGGCATCCTCTTCGGCGCCGGCAACCGGGACCCGCGCCACTACGCGAATCCCGACACCTTCGATGTGAAACGCAATCCTGTGGACCACCTTTCCTTCGGTTACGGACCGCACGGCTGCGCCGGCCAGGGACTCGCGAAACTCGAGGCGCATGCGATCATCGAAGCACTTGCCCGCAGGGTGAAGACCCTGACCCTCTCCGATGAGGTCCGCGAGCCGAGCAATATTACGCGGAGCTTCGAGGTGCTCCAGGTTGAAAAGGTGGTGGCGGCATGAGGATCGAACTGGACCGTCCCCGCTGCGAAGGCCACGGCCTGTGTGAAGAAGCCGCGCCCGCGCTGATGCACCTGAATGACGACGGCGAATTGGTCATCGATGTGCCGGACGTGGATGGGACCGGGATTGATGCCGCCCAGGCGGCGGTCAGGGTTTGCCCGGTAGCGGCACTCCGATTGGCTGCGGCGTGACCTTGCGCAGGATTGTGGTGGTTGGCAACGGGATCGCCGGGCTCACCGCCTGCGACACGCTGCGTTCGGCGGGCTTCGACGGCGAGTTGACGGTGGTCGGCGCCGAGCGCCACCAACCGTACAGCCGTCCCGCCCTTTCGAAGGCGCTGCTGCACGATGTTAGGGGGAGCGGGGTTAGCGGGAGCGGGGTTGGCGGGAGCGGGGTTGGCGGGAGCAGCGCCGGCGCCCTCCGGGCGCACCAACTTCCCGAGCCGGGCCACGAAGCGAGCGAGATGCTCGGCGTCAGCGCCACGGGACTGGACGTCGACGCTCGGCTGGTTCATCTGGACGGAGGCGATGAACTGCCGTACGACGGCCTCGTCATCGCCTCCGGTTCCCGGGCGAAGCACCTCACGGCGGGAGCGCAAGGGAACGGCTCCTCCCGGGAGCTCACACTGCGCACCATCGAGGATGCGATCCTGCTCAAGGAACGCATCGCATCGCGTCCCTCGGTGGTTGTGATCGGCGGCGGGCCGCTCGGAATGGAGGTCGCCTCGGGTTGCCTGCACGTTGGCTGCGAAGTCACGCTCGTCTCCGACGCCAAGCCCCTCTCGCGCCAGCTCGGCGGCCACCTCGCGGACATGTTCACCTCCGCCGCCATCCGGCAGGGCCTACGAGTGGTTGTCGGGGGGAAAGCCCGCCTAGTGGAGTCCGACGCCGGGACGCAGGTTGTCTTGGCCGACGGCACCGAGCTTGAGGCGGATCTGGTGGTCACCGCCGTCGGAGACGAACCGAACACGGACTGGTTGGCTGAAACCCGGCTCCTCGTCGATGGGGCGCTGCGGGTCGACTCCCGCGGCCGGCTTCGGCCGGATATCGTCGCCGCCGGCGACGTCGCGTTCTTCCCGAGCAGTCGCGGGGTGAGGCGGGTGCCCCTCTGGACGAGCGCCATCGACCAGGCGAAGGCGGCCGCCGTCGGGCTGCTCAAGGGTGACTCGGCGCCCGAGTTCACTTTCCAGCCGTACTTCTGGACCGAGGCTTTCGGCCTGTCGCTCAAGTCGGTCGGATTCACGCCCGTGGTCGGCGCACCGGACTACTGCGAGCCGGGGGAGGACAGCGACTCGATGCTCTTGCGCTGGGAGGACAAGGACGGCTCCGGGACCGCGGCGGCGATCAACTACCGGATCCCCGTCCCGAAATTGCGGCGGCTGGCCGACGCCGGCCCATAAACCCGGACCCTCGCTCACATATACGGCCAAATTCCAGGACCCTCGCTCAGATCATCTGAGCGGGCGTCGGCCGGAAACACCCCAAAAGTGAGCGAGCGTCCGGGGAGGGCAGGCGCCATGGCAGGACGACGGCGCAAGGGGACTGCCGCCGTCGGGCACTGACCGAGCAGCGCCGGCACATCCACCCGGACGCCCGCTCACATACACGGCCAAATCCCAGGACCCTCGCTCAGATCTTGTGAGCGAGCGTCGGCCGGAAACACCCCAAAAGTGAGCGAGCGTCCGGGGAGGGCAGGCGCAATGGCAGGACGACGGCGCAAAGGGACTGCCGCCGTCGGGCACTGACCGAGCAGCGCCGGCACATCCACCCGGACCCTCGCTCACGTATACGGCCATCCACCCGGACGCCCGCTCACATACACGGCCATCCACGAGGACGCGTGCCCATCTTTACGGCATGTCAGGCCACTGGGCGACGCGCATCCTTTGCGACTCCTCCGCACAATTGCCGAACACCACGGTTAGGATTGACCCATGTCGTCGTTGCGAGAAGCCCAGAAGCAGCTGACCCGCGACATGATCGTCGAACGGGCGCTCGAACTCTTCACCGAGAAGGGCTACGCCGCCACCACGATCGACGAGATCGCCGCCGCTGCCGGCACCACCAGGGTGACTTTTTACGCCTACTACCCCTCGCGCAGTGACCTGATGAGGGACTTCATGGCGCGTGTCAACGCCGTGCTCGACCGCGCGGATGGTCCCGACAAGGCGTCGACCGCCGTCGAGCTCGTCGACGTGGTGCGGGAGGGCAAACTGCCGGGAATCCTTGCGTGGCTAGAGTCGCGCGCTGCGCTCTGGCCGGTCTTCCGTCCGTACCTCGATGTGCTCGACGAGGCCGCCGCGGTCGATCGCGAAGTGCGGACGTTGGTGGAGGGATGGCACGAGGAAGTCATCTCCGACATCGTCCGCGGCATGCAACAGGCTGGCCGCTTCCCTGAGGAAACGCACCACATCCGCGGAACACTCGCCTTCACGCAGCTGGACTACGTCGCGACGCTCTGGACTCGCCGCAAGCTCGAGCCAAACCGCGACCACGCGCTTGAGGTGCTGGCCGACAGCTGGTACCACTTGCTCTGCGACGAAGGATAATCCAGCTCAACGCGGCTGGTCGCGCCTCAGCTGCCGACTGTGCCTCACAGGAGTAGCGTTTGCCTTGACTGACGATAGGGGTCCACATGAGCTACAAGTATCGAACCGTCCGGGTTCGTGGCACCGAGATGGTTGGAACCATTGCGCGAAAACACGGCAGCGCGCCGGAGATCTATGAAACGTCGAAGGACGCGAACACGTCGGTAGTTCCCGTGTTTTTCCAGGCAACAGGAGAGATTCGATTCTTCGACAGGGCAATGCTGGAGGACGTCGTGACCCCGACGTGAAATCCACTGGGCCAATGGAGGAATCCAATGACTGAAAGCAACAATTCGCCGAACAAACCCACGATGTCGGCGATCTGGTCCGACGGCCTTGGCCGGGCCGGGATCCGTTCAGCGCAGATGCTCCTGGTCATCACCCTGGTCTCGGTGATTGTGTGGGCGATGACCACTGTGCCGCTCGTCATGATCCCGGTCACGATCGCGCTCATTCTTGCCTCTGCGATCTCGCCTCTAGTGCGTTGGCTGACAGCCCGCCGGTGGCCCCGGGCCCTCGCCGTCGCAGCATCGTTCGTGGGGATCCTCGCAGTCTTCGGCGGAGTTATCACCGGAATCGTCTTCCTTATCAGGGCGCAATCCAAGGAGCTTGCCGTGAAATTCACTGCCGGCATCGACCAATTGCACCAATTCCTGAACAACGGACCTTTCAGGGTCAGCGACGAGCAGATCCGCTCCGTGGCCGATTCCATCCAGCGTTTCTTCACGAGCAGTAGCTTCGGTGCGGAAGCGCTCACCGGGGCCCGTACCGTCGGTGAAATCCTGGCCGGCTTGGTTCTTATGGTCGTGATCTTGTTCTTCTTTCTCAAGGACGGCGAAAAGATCAGGACTTTCCTCTTCGGATTCCTTCCGGCGGCTCACCGCGGGAAGGCGCATCTCACGGCGGAAAGAAGCGCCACCGTTTTGGGAGGCTATGTCCGCGGCACGGCTCTGATCGCAGCAGTGAACGGCGTGATCATCGGGACAGTCCTGGCCATCCTCGGTGTCCCGCTTGCCCTGCCCCTGGGTGTTTTTGTGTTTATCGGCGGCTTCATTCCGATCATTGGTTCCACTGCGGCAGGTACCCTGGCTGTGGGTGTCGCCCTGATCTCTAACGGTCCGGTGACGTCCCTCATCGTCCTCGCTGTCCTCGTAGCGGCCAACCAGCTTGAGCACCATTTCCTCCAACCCGTTTTGATGGGCAAGGTCCTGAGCATTCATGGACTGGCCATTTTGCTGGCTTTGGCCATCGGCACGATGCTCGCAGGCATTATCGGTGCCCTACTGGCCGTACCGACCGCCGCCGTTGCTTGGACTGCCATCAAGACGTGGACCGGGCGAGGCGACACGGCGCCCGCCGCCATCGACGCCGCCGACGGAACCGTGGCCTGAATAGGACTCACGCAGCCAAGGCTCGGTCCTACGGTTGCGCGAGAAGCTCGTCGTGCAGTTGTTGCAGGTGGGACGGTTGTTCTGCGAGTGCCCGCATGGTCGGCGGTGGACTAGGTGCCTGAACGTCCGCGAGGGGGTCGTCGGTGCGGGGGACGGCGAGGCTCAAGGCCCCGCCGACGTCGGGTGCCGCGGCATCGCGTCGGGTGAGGGCCGGCAGATTCCAACGATGTTCGATGGTCGCAAGGACGCTCGTGTGATCGAGCGGGACAGGTCCAGGGGCCCTAAAGACGGTACCAGCGGGGATGAGCGGACTCATCAGTACCGTTGGCACCCGCACTCCGAACCGGGTGAAATCGAAACCGAATTCCCCGGGGGTATCGTCCGGTGGCGTTGCGCCCCACGGCGGGGCGACGTGGTCGTAGCAGCCGCCGTGTTCGTCATACGTGACGATGAGCAGGGTGGAGTCCCAGGCCGGACCATCGCGCACGGCGCGATAGGCGTCCAGCAGGAACTGCTCTCCGAGCGCGACGTTGTAGTTGGGGTGCTCGCTGTTGCCTGTCGAGGACCAGGACGGTTCGAGGAAGGCGTATGCGGGGAGCCGCCCGGCCGCCGCGTCGGCTTGGAAGTCCGTGAACAGGCCAATGTTCGACGCCGGAGCATGCCGCGTGTCGTCGAAGTCGAGTTTCGTCAGGGGTGACCTGGTTTCGCCGTATATCTTCCACGGGATGCCATGGTTGCCGAGGTGCCCGAAGATACTCGGCACGGTGAACCGCTTGGCCTTGTCATCCAAGTTGCCCTGGCTGGTGCCGGCGCAGGCGAAGGCCCGATTGGGCATCGTCATTGTGGGAACTGACGCGAACCAGGCGTCGCACACGGCGAATCCCTTCGCCATCGCCGACAACACCGGCAGTGTCTGAGGGGTGAAGCAACCCATGATCATGTGCTCGGTTGTTCCCGGCACCACATGCCAGCCCTTGGCTAGGTTGTCCTTGATGGCGCCGGCATAGTTGCCTACAAAACCGGTCATGGAAGGAACAGCCCCCGCTTTCGGCGCGCCGGCGCTGCCAAAGAGCTGGGCGTTCGTTGCCCGGTACCCTTCTCCAGGGTCGGCGCCCGGCATGAAGTAGAGGTCGGGGGTCGAGGGAGTCAGCCGATAGACTCCAACCGGACTGCCATCGGATCCTGGGCAGGACTCCGTGCCGGTCAGGCCCTCGAACTGGTCCCCCGCAGGGGAAACATTGCCGGAATCGGCATAGAGGTATCCGAGCATGTGATCGAATGATCGGTTTTCAAGCATCAAGACGACGATGTGGTCGACGGCGTTGAGACCAGTTACCGTCACGGCGACCATCCCCTTCGAAAAGAGTTCCTGTCCGTGCTGAACAGTCTCCCACGCCGCCTTGCCGGTGGGTATGCCTTGGGCTCGTTGCTCTCAGCCGGGAACGGTAGCCATGACGCGTTCACCGTTGAAGTATTCGAGCTGCCAGCCGTCAACGGGATGGTGGTGGGCAAGGTTGAGCACGGCGTTGTCGATGCTTTGCAAAGTGCGGCCAACCGCGCGGCCGAGGCTCACGCGGAGGAGTGTTCCGTGGGCGACAACCAGGACGCGGCGGCCGCTGAACTCGTCCGCCAGCGCTTCCAGTGCGGCTAGCCCACGGGAGGCTGCCTCGTCCTCGGTTTCCGCGCCGCGGAAACCACCGGGGATGCGCAGCGCGTCCAATTCAGGTCCTGCATGAAGGCCTTCCGCAGGTCCAAAGCGTCGCTCGGTGAGCTCCGGCACGTGCCGGTCCACGCTCAGCCCCAACCCTGCAGCGATCAGCTCGGCGGTTTCCGCGGCCCGGCTCAGCGGTGAGGAAACGACGACGTCCCACTCGTGACCGGACAGGACGGCGACGGCGTCACGCGCTTGCCCACGGCCGACGTCGTTCAGCGGAATATCGGTGGATCCCTGCAGCCGGCGCTGGGCATTCCAGTCTGTCTGGCCGTGGCGGACGAGGGCGAAGGTAGTAAGGGGCATGCCTTCCATTCTGCCTTGGGAGGACCCCTGGCTAGATCCAGTCTCGCTTCTTGAATGCCAAGTACAGGAATATTGAACCGCCGGCCATGAGTGCGCTGGATAGCCAGAGGCCGTAATCGCTCTGGAAGCCGAAGAAGGGCACGTTCTGACCGAAAAAGCCGGTCACGGCAGTGGGGACGGCGATGATCGCGGCCCAGCTGGTCACCTTCTTCATGACGAGGTTCATCTGGTTCCCCTGGATGCTGATGTGGGTTTCCAGGATGGTGGTGACCAGATCGCGGAGGGATTCCGTCCATTCCGTGGCACGCAGCACGTGGTCGTAGACGTCCTGCAGGAAGGGCTGCATCGCCGGGCTGCAGCCGACCAGGTCCTCCCGCCGGAGGAGGGTGTTGAGGACTTCACGCATGGGCAGGACGACGCGGCGGAGCCGGACGAGGTTCTTGCGGAGTTCGAAGGTCTTGCGCTGCAGGTCATGGTCGGGGGAGTGGTCATCGAAGAGCGACTCCTCAAGGGCGTCGATGTAGCCATCGAGTTCCTGGACGGCGTCGAAGTGCCCGTCGACGATCATGTCCAGCAGGCCCCAGAAGAGGAAAGGCACGCCGTGTTGGGCGAGGTCGGTTTCCGCGTCCCAGTGCGCCGTCAGCTTGTCGGTGTCGAACCCGGTCCCGTGCACTGTCACGAGGGCGTTGTGGGTCACGAACGCCGAGATTTCGACGACGGCCAGTTCGCCGGTGCCTGGCCGCAACGCCGCTTGGTAGGCCGAGAGGAACAGATGGTTCGGGTACCGGTCCAGTTTGGGCCGCTGGAAGTCGTGGACGGCGTCCTCGACGGCGAGGCGGTGGAGCCCGTACACGGTTTCGACGCCGAGCAGGTCATCCGCCGTCGGGTCCGTGTAGTCGATCCACAGCACCACGTCATCCTGGCGGGCCAGGGCTTCGATTTCGTGGGCCCGGACATCGTCGCGTTCGAGTTTGCCTTCGCGGTATAGCCGTATGAACACCATCCGCCCCATGGTACGGGACCCTAATCCGTGCTTCCTGAGTGGCAAGGCTTCCCGGCCGGGACGTGTCTTTGCCGCGCTTCCGTCCCTACAATTTAAGTGCGGCCGCGCGGTGTCCTGCCGCGGGCCGCCGACTAAGGAGAGCCATCATGGGTTGGGGTGAGAGGATCCATCACGCTGCCGGGAAATTCCACGGCAAGGCCACGGAAGCGGCCGGCGAGGCCACCGGCAATGACCGGCTGAAGGCTGAGGGCAAGTCCCGTCAGGTCAGGGCCGATCTGAAGCTGGCAGGCGAAAAGATCAAAGGCGCCTTCAGGAAGCACTAGTCCTCCGACGCCGACAGCAGGGCGCGGGCCGTGCGGCCCGCGCCCGCGTCATGTCCCGATACTTTGTTCGAGCATCTGGACGGGGTCATTACGGCCAGCCATGATGAAGGGAGGCGCGGAGGGCTGGATCGTCAACCCCAGTTTGCGAGTGGCACCCGCAGTGGAGGCGCGGTGACATGACACGCGAATCGGTGCCGGCGGAGCAGGCGAAGTCAGTAGCTTCCCTTGAGCCCAGCGAAGCTTTCGTGGCCGAATACTTTGCCCAGGTGCCCCCGGAGGATCTGCGAAGCTACAGTCCCGAGACACTCCGTGCGCGGGCCGCGCACCATCTGAAAGTGGCGTCGTCGCGCGCGCCCGGGCGGGCCGCCGTCGGGATCCTGACGGAATTGGATGCCAGCGTCGTCGCGGTGGTGACAGAGGACATCCCGTACCTGGTCCACTCCGTCACGGCGGAGCTCACGCGCGACGACACGTCGATCAACCTCCTTGTTCATCCAGGCTTTCGGGTGCTTCGCGACCCGGTGTCCCACGAGCTACTGGACGTCCGCCTCGGAACGTCCGATGGCGCGACCCCTCCGGAAACCGGGGAAACCGAGGTCTGGATTGCCGCGGAGATCGGCAGGCTGGCCGATGCTGCGGCCGTGAGTCAACTGACGGAAAACCTGCAGAGGGTGCTGGATGATGTCCGGGTTGCCGCCGATGACGCGGCCGCCCTCCGTGGCAAGGTCGCCGAAGCAGTTGCCTCCGTGGACGGATTCCCGCGTGATGTGGTGCCGCCACCGGATCAGCTCAGGGAACTGCTCCTCTGGCTCGACGACGGAAACTTCCTGTTTCTCGGGTACACCGAAGACGAACTCACGACGGCGGGCGGCCAGGACATGCTCGTCGAACGGCAAGGCGCCGGGCTGGGTCTGCTGCGGCGGATACAGGGGGACGCCTCCGGAAGCGCTGGGCCACGCGCACCCGGTATCCCAGGGTCACGGGCACTCGCCCTCTCCACCTCGGAGGTGCGATCCACCGTCCTGAGGCGCTCGTACCTGGACGAAGTTCGCCTGCAAATGTTCGATGCGGCCGGCCGGACCACCGGCGAACGACGCTTCTTGGGGTTGTTCACGCCCGGCGCCACGCACCAATCGGTCCGCCGGATTCCGGTAATCCGCGAGAAAGTCCAGGCAGTCAGCGAAAGACTCGGGTTTACGCCCCGATCGCACCAAACCAGGGACCTGATGGCTATCCTGGAGACCTTTCCGCGGGACGAACTGTTCCACGTTGAAGCGGATGAGCTCGCGCGCCTGGCGGGCGAAATTCTTCGTGCCGAGGTGCTGCAGCGGATCCGCGTGTTCCTTCGACCTGACAGCCATGGACGGTTCGTGTCCGCGCTCGTCTTCTTCCCGCGCCACCGTTACAGCACCGCTGTCCGGCTGTTGATGGAGGAAGAACTCAGGCGCGCGTTCAAGGCGGACGCAGTCGATTTCGAAGTCCGTCTGACCGAGTCGCCCATGGCCCGGGTGTTCTTCCGGATCCATGTAGGTGCCACGCCCGACGCCGCCGCGTCCAGGGCCGCCGTCGTCGACCCTTCCCAACTCGAGCGGCGCCTGATAGCCGCTACCCGCTCATGGTCGGACGGGCTCGAGGACGCGGTCCGGGACCGCTTCCCGGCGGCGGAGGCCGCAAGGCTCGCCGGGCTCTGGTCGGACGCCTTTCCCGCCGGTTATCGCGCGGTCTACGAGGCGGAGGCCGCGCTCGGGGACATCGTCAACTTCGAGACCTTCGACCTGGACGGAGCAGGGGGCAGGCCATACGGGGATCCGCTGCTCACGGTGTACGCCAGGAAGGGTGCGCCGGGCACGCTCGTCGAGGACGCCCGGATCCGCCTCTACCTGACAAGGCCCAGGAGCCTGACTCAGATCCTGCCCTTCCTGCACAACTTCGGGCTCGAAGTGCTGGACCAGCGGCCTTTCGAGCTTCGGCGGGGTGGCCAGGAGCTGTTTCTTTACGACCTCGGCGTGAAGTTTCCTGGCGGCGTTGACCCCGAGGGAACCAGCGGACTGCTCGCGGATGCCTTCACGGCGGCCATGCGGGGGGACATCGAATCCGACCGGATCGACGCACTCGTCATCCGGGAACGGATTGCGTGGCGGCAGGCCGCAATCCTGAGAAGTTACGCGAAATACCTCCAGCAGCTGGGGACCACCAACTCGTACGGATTCATCGCGGACACGCTGATCAGCAACGTCCGGGCAACACGCGCGCTCCTTGCCCTGTTCCAAGCGAAGTTCGATCCGGGACTGGACGAGCCTGACCGCGGCAGGAACATTGCTGATGCCAAAAAGGAGTTGCTGGCCGCGATCGACGACGTCCCGGTCCTCGACGCGGACCGGCTGCTGCGCACGTTCATGAACCTCGTCGAAGCCACAACGCGGACCAACTACTTCCTGGACAAGGCCCACTTGAGCTTCAAACTCAATCCCGCCGCGATTGCCGGTGCCCCGTTTCCGCGCCCGAAGTACGAGATCTGGGTGTACTCGCCGCGGGTGGAAGGCGTCCACCTGCGCTTCGGAACCCTGGCGCGCGGGGGTTTGCGGTGGTCTGACCGAAGCGAGGATTTCCGGACCGAGGTCCTGGGACTGGTCAAGGCACAAAACGTGAAGAACTCCGTCATTGTGCCCACAGGAGCAAAAGGAGGTTTCTATCCCAAGCGGCTGCCCGACCCGGCAATGGACCGGGAGGCATGGCTCGCTGAGGGCCTGGAGTGCTATCGGATCTTCGTCAAGGGCATGCTGGACATCACTGACAATTTGCTCGCCTCATCCAGGGGAGAGTCGGTGGTGCCCCCGGCCGGCGTGGTGCGCCATGACGGCGATGACTATTACTTGGTGGTTGCAGCTGACAAGGGAACAGCGTCATTTTCAGACGCGGCCAATTCCGTGGCCCGGGAGTACGGCTTTTGGCTCGGCGACGCGTTCGCGTCCGGGGGATCCGTGGGATATGACCACAAGCAGATGGGCATCACGGCCCGCGGTGCATGGGAATCCGCGAAACACCATTTCAGCGAACTCGGCACGGATTCACAGAGCGAAGACTTCACTGCGGCCGGCATCGGAGACATGAGCGGGGACGTGTTCGGAAACGCGATGCTGCTCTCGCCGCACATCCGCCTGGTGGCGGCTTTCGACCACCGGGACATCTTTCTTGATCCGAGTCCTGACGCGGCAACGTCCTTCGAAGAACGCAGGCGTCTCTTCGGTCTTCCCCGTTCGTCCTGGGCCGACTACGATCCTTCGCTGATCAGCGAAGGCGGGGGTGTCCATTCCCGCCGGGCCAAAGCCATCGGGATCACGGAGCAGGTCCGGACTGCCCTCGGCCTGGAGCCGGGGACGGCTTCGCTGCCTCCCCACGCGCTGATGCAGGCCATTCTCCGGGCGCCCGTGGACCTGCTCTACAACGGGGGAATCGGAACATACGTCAAAGCCTCCACCGAGGACCACACCGACGTCGGCGACAAAGCCAACGACGCCATCAGGGTCAACGGCAACGAGCTGAGGACCCGGATCGTGGCCGAGGGCGGGAACCTGGGGTTCACGCAGCGCGGCCGGATTGAGGCGGCACTCGCCGGTGTCCTCCTCAACACCGATGCGATAGACAATTCGGCCGGCGTGGACTGTTCGGACCACGAGGTCAACATCAAGATCTTCGTTGACCGGATGATTGCGGCAGGGAAAATGGGGTCTGGGGAACGTGCGGGCTTCCTGCATTCCCTGACCGATGAAGTGAGCCGCCTGGTCCTGGCAAACAACACGGACCAGAACGTCCTCCTTTTCAACGACCGGCACTTGGCGCCGGAGCTGAGTCCTGGTTTTGAACGGATCATGGACTGGCTGGAGGACGCGGCGGACTTGGACCGCGGCCTGGAGGCCCTGCCGAGCACGGAACAACTCCAAGACAGGCTGCGGGCAGGCACTGGACTGACCTCGCCGGAGCTGTCGGTGCTAGCCGCCTACGCGAAGATTGAGCTGGCGAGGGAGCTGACCGCCAGCGACCTCGCCGACGATCCCTGGTTCAAGCGGGTCCTCCGTGGCTACTTTCCACGCCAGTTGTCCGAGCGCTTTGATGCTGAACTGGACTCCCACCCGCTGCGTCGGCAGATCATCTGCACGGTGGTGGCCAACGACATGATCAATCTTGGAGGGATCACGTTCGCCTTCCGAGCCATCGAGGAGACTACGGCAACTGCGGCGGCCGTGGCCAGGGCTTTCGTGGTGGTCCGCGAGGCTTATGAGCTGCAGCGGTTCGTGGACAGGATCGCAAGCCTGCCTCCCGGGTTTCCCAGCGAACACGCCGCTGCGGTGGCCCTTCCACTGCGCAGGCTCCTCGACCGGGCAACCCGGTGGTACGTGACACACGATCATCGGGACCAAGGCATCGCGGAAGCCCTGAGGAGGATCGGGCCGACCCTGGACCTGCTACGGACCCGGACCACGGAATTTCTGCGCGGCTCGGACCTTGACCGCGCCGAGCAACGGCTGGCGCATTGGAACGACGTCGGGATGCCGGGTGATCTGGGGCGGCGCGCCTCCGATTTGCTCGAGAGCTTCTCCCTCCTGGACATCTCGCTGGTGGCGGAGCAAGTGGATGAACCCCTCACCACCATCGCCGACATGTACCACACGGTCATTCATTGGATCGGTGTGGGAACGCTGTTGCTGCGCATCACTGACCTGCCGCGGCAAAGCCGGTGGGAAGCCCTGGCTCGTGCAGCCCTGCGCGACGACGCCTATTCCGCCGTCGTCGACATCACCATTTCCGTCATGCGGACGACCCGGGCGAGCGGGGCCTCCGGCGCCTCTGCCGTGGACCGCATCGTGGAGTGGGAGAGCGGACGCCAGGAGCAGCTGGGAAGGATCAAGGACACCTTTGTGGAGGTCACCAAACCCGGGCAAGTAGACCTCGCGTCGATCTCCGTGGCCCTGAAACTCCTGCGAACGCTGGCGAAGCGCTAGCCGTTTTGAACCTTGAACCCGGGGGATCGTCGCACAAGACGCTTTTTGGGCTACGGGATGCGAATCCTCTAAGGTTGGTGCCCGATGGCAGCTTTTAATGAAACGTCCGATCAGCCTGGATCCGCGTCGCCGAGTGGGCCTGTCTTCGTCGACGCCTCAGGCCGGCGCCTGCAGAGGCTCAAGCTTATTGGGCTCGGAGCCCTTGTGCTCGCAGGAGGCTATGTCATCCTCCTGCTGGTTGCGTTCATGGGAGGGCCCAATGTTGCGGCGCCCTTCCTGCCCCTGCCGGCCGCAGTGAAGCCCTTGGCGCCACCGGCCACTCCGGCAGCCCGTGGTCTTCCGTCATCCCCATCGACTCCGCCTTCCAACGCGGACGGGCTCCCGACCGGCGGGGGCCGATTGCCTGCGCCTTCGACGCCGGCCGCTTTCGGTGTTCCGGTGACTTCTCCTTCGCCCGCTGCTGTGGCACGACCGATCAACGGTGCGGCCGCGCAACATGCTGCCTCGTTTGCGCCGGTTGCGTCCTCTGCGCCGGGCTCGTCGCCGACGGGTCCGGGCAAGAGCGGGACAGCTCCGGGCCAGGCTACGCGACCGTCCACGCCGACGCACCCGTGAGTGCGCGCCGCCTGAGCAAGCGCACTGCTCCGGTCAGTGTCAGGGCGCACTGGTTCATCCTTCTGGCCGTCCTGTTGGCACTGGGTGTCGCACTCGTCGTGCAGGGGTACATGCATCACCTCGCCGGGATCGCCGATGACTCGGTGCCCGGGGGTGGCTCCGCGAGTACCGTCCCGGACGCGGTCTCGCACGGTGGGCCGGTGGTTGATTCCCGCGGCGGCTCCGTTCGTACCGTCGGTCCGCCGGACCGCACGCTCGCGCTGACGTTCGACGACGGTCCGGACCCGGTCTGGACTCCCCGGATCCTTGACGTCCTCCGCAAGCACCATGTCCATGCCACGTTTTTCGTGGTGGGTTCAGCTGCCATCGACAATCCCGACGTCGTACGCCGCATCCTTGCGGACGGCAACGAGATCGGGGTGCACACGTTGACACATGCGGACCTTGGGAGCGCCCCGGCTTGGCGCCAGCAGCTTGAGGTCCAGGGCGACCAGCAAGTGATTGCCGGCATCACGGGCCGTGCCTCGACGCTCCTGCGTCCGCCGTACAGCTCCGAGAACGACGCCGTCCGGGACGGGACGTGGGCGGCGATGCGCACCGCTGCGGACCGGGGTTATCTCACGGTGCTCTCCACCCAGGACAGTGAGGACTGGCAGCGGCCCGGAGTCGCCGCCATCGAGAAGAACCTCACCCCTTCAGGCCCGCAGGGCCAGGTGCTCCTCATGCACGACGGCGGCGGAGACAGGGAGCAGACGGTCACGGCGCTCGACTCCGTCCTCACCAAGGTCGCGGATCAAGGCTTCCGGGTCACGACGGCGGGCGACGCCGTCGGGATCGCAAGCATGCGCGATGCCTCGGTGGGAGAGCAGACCAGCGGAAACGCGTTGGTGTGGGGAATACGGCTCAGCGATTTCTTCATCGCCGCCATCTCCTGGGCGCTCGTTGCGGCCGGAGTCGTGACGGTGGTCCGGGCCGTGCTCGTGGTGGTGTGCGCAGCGCGCCACCGGAAAGCGGCGCGCCGGTCCCTTGCGACCGGCCGCAGCCGACGCCGGGTGGACGTGCCGGTCCGGCCCGAGGTCACGGAGCCGGTCAGCGTCATCGTCCCCGCGTACAACGAGGCCGCCGGCATCGAAGCCGCAGTCCGGTCTATCGCCGAATCAAGCCATCCGGTGGAGATCATTGTGGTTGACGACGGGTCGACCGACGACACCGCGGACATCGTCGAAAAGCTCGGCTTGCCGGGTGTTACGTTGATCCGGAAAGCGAACGGCGGCAAACCCTCCGCGTTGAATGCCGGGCTTGCAGCTGCCGGCCACGATCTCGTGGTGATGGTCGACGGTGATACCGTCTTCGAACCGGAAACGGTTCACGCCCTCATTCAGCCCTTCGCCGACCCTCGAGTGGGCGCAATTTCAGGGAACACCAAGGTTGCCAACCGTGGAGGGATCCTCGGAGCCTGGCAGCACATCGAATACGTCGTCGGCTTCAACCTGGACCGCAGGTTGTTCGACATCGCCGAGTGCATGCCGACCGTTCCCGGGGCTATTGGTGCCTTCCGCCGCGATGCCCTGTTCCGGGTTGGCGGAGTCAGCGACGACACGCTTGCTGAAGACACGGACCTGACCATGGCACTGTGCCGCGATGGCTGGCGGGTCGTGTACCAGGACGATGCGAGGGCCTGGACCGAAGCTCCCGCGAGCCTTGGCGCGCTTTGGAAACAGCGATACCGCTGGTGCTATGGCACGCTTCAGGCCATGTGGAAGCACCGGGGCGCGGTGGTGCAGGGCGGGCAGGCTGGAAAGCTCGGCCGGCGCGGGCTCGGCTATCTGCTCGTCCTCCAGGTGCTGCTGCCGCTGTTCGCTCCAGTAGTGGACGTCTTCGCCATCTACGGCCTGGTCTTCCTTGATCCGGTCCGGATCGCTGCGCTCTGGCTTGTCTTCCTCCTGGTGCAATTCCTTATGGCGGCCTATGCGTTCCGGCTCGACAATGAGTCGCTTCGTCCACTGTGGACCCTTCCGCTTCAGCAGTTCGTCTATCGGCAGCTCATGTATCTCGTCGTCATCCAGTCGGTAGTCACGGCCTTGGCCGGCGTGCACCTGCGGTGGCACCGAATGGAGAGGTATGGAAGCCTGCGTGTGCCACCGGCTTCGCAGGGCCAAGCATAGCCACGGAGAGTGCCGGCGCGGGCTGTCCCTAACCCTTAGCGCGCAGCTCCCGCCGAAGGATCTTTCCTGACGCCGATTTGGGAATCACCTCGACGAACTCCACCGATCGCACGCGCTTGAACGGAGCCACCCGCCCGGCGACGAACTCCATGACCTCCCCGTCCCCGAGCTCGGCCCCCGCCTGCCGGACGACGAACGCCTTCGGCACCTCTTCGCCGTCGTCCGCGTGGGTGCCGATGACCGCGGCGTCCGCAATCCGCGGGTGGGTGAGCAGGAGCGCTTCGAGCTCGGCGGGCGCAATTTGGTAGCCCTTGTACTTGATCAGCTCCTTGAGCCGGTCGACGATCGTCACGACGCCGTCAGCCGTGACGGTCGCTATGTCACCGGTGCGGAGGAAGCCATCCGGATCGATAGTCGCCGCTGTTGCGTCGGGCCGGTTCAGGTAGCCGAGCATGACCTGCGGGCCGCGGACAAGGAGCTGACCGGGAGCGCTCGGTCCTTCGGCCGGGACTTCGATTTCTTCGTCCGTGGCGGGGTCGAGGAGCTTGCACTCTGTGTTCGGCACGGTGTAGCCCACTGAGTCGAGCGGGACATGCTCGGCGCCGTCGCGCGGGATGGCGTGGGATACGGGGCTCAGCTCGGTCATTCCATAGCCCTGGAGCATCGTGCACCCGAGGCGGTTCGCAACAGCGTGCCCCAGTTCGCCGTCAAGGGGCGCTGCTCCCGAAAGCACGGCGCGGACGGACGAGAGGTCGTATTGGTCCACCAGCGGATGCTTCGCCAGTGCGACGGCGATGGGCGGCGCGATGAAGAGGTAGGTACAGCGATGGTCCTGCGTGATCCGGAGGAACTCGGCGAGGTCGAACTTCGGCATCGTGACGAGCCGGGCCCGCTCTCCGAGGGCGAGATTGAGTAGCACGGTCAGGCCGTAGATGTGGAAGAAGGGCAAGACGGCAAGCAGCACGTCGTCGGGAGTCACGCGGAAGAAGGCACTGGATTGCGCGACGTTCGCCACGAGGTTGTACTGGCTCAACAGGACACCCTTCGGCGTGCCGCTCGTGCCCGAGGAGTAGGGCACGACGGCGGCGGCATGCGGATCGACGCTCAGCGTCGGCGCGGGAAGGCCGGCGTCGATGATGTCCGCGAGCGAGGGATGGCCCGCGGCCGAGACGAGGTCGCCGCCGTCGAGCACCACGAGGCGCTCCGCCGGAATGCCGGCGGCCTGGGCGGCGGCCTCCGCGCGCTCCAGGAAGGGCGAGACGGTGAAGAGCCAGGAGGCGCCGGCGTCGCTGAGCTGGCTGCCGACTTCATCGGCGGTATACAGCGCGTTGATCGTGGTGACGACGGCGCCCGCGCGGAGGACCCCGTGGAAGAGGACCGCGAACGCCGGCACGTTGGGGCAGAAGAGGCCCACGGTGGTCCCTGGGCCGGCCCCGTGGCTCGCGAGCCAGCCTGCGGTGGCGTCGATTCGGCTGACGAGTTGCCGGTAGCTCATTTCCACGCCGGACGTGCCGTCCACGAGTGCGGTCCGGTCAAGGTCCTCGCCGCCCAGCCCACCGAATAGATACTCATAGATCGTGACTTCGGGGATCTCGACATCAGCGTACGGGCTGGTGAACATTGCGGCTCCTTCAGCGCACGACGGCGGGAGTCGCCGTCGTGCGTCCATTACACCCGGCGGCGCGGGGCCGGGACAAGGGGCGCCGCGGCGGGATGCCCTTCAGCGGACGCCCGTTTAGTGGGATTGTCCGCGCGGGGCAGAGGTGGATCCGATATGCAGCTCAAAGCTCGGGGGAGCCGGCACGTCTGATGAGCCACCTGCCGTGGCGATGTAACGGGCGGCAAGTCCGCCGAGCTCCACCAGGGGGAGCGTCATTGTCGTGAGGCCGAAGACTGCACCACCACGCGTACCACCTATGCCGGCGACGGACACGTCTTCGGGGATCTTGTACCCTGCGGTCCAAAGATGCGCGAGAACGCCGACGGCCACTTCATCGTTGGTGCAGACGATCGCGTCCGGAAGTTGCGTCGATGCGGTCAGTTCCTCGGCGGCGCGCTTTCCCGATTCCTGGCTCATGCCGGTCAAGCCGAGGACTTGTGCGGGGGCCTGCGCTTCGAACATTGCATCGCGGTAGCCGACAATTCGCTGCTCGGCCGCGGAGAGTCCGGGAATTCCTCCGATGAAGGCAATTTTTCGGTGCCCAAGCGAAAGCATGTATTGGGTAAGTTCGTACGCCGTCGCGGCGTTGTCGATGACGATCTTCGTGGAATCAAACCCCCGGGGAGCGAGCGCCACTACCCGCGTACCGGCCCTTACGGCGAGGTTGACTTCGCGGGCGAGTTGCGCGGTTCCGGGTGAGCCCTCGATGTCGCTGCCGCAAAACACGATCCCGGAGACTTGATGTTCACGCAGGACGCGGAATTTTGTCCGCTCCTGCTCCGGGTCGCGGTTGGCATTGGCCAAAATGGTGACATATCCGAACTTGGCCGCTTCGATCTCGATCCCGCGGGTCATCTCTGCGAAGTATGGATCGAGGATGTCGCTGGCAATGACGCCGATGATTTTGCTGCGCTGTTGCTTCAGCGCCTGGGCCGTGGCGCTCGGCGTGTAGCCCAGAGTGTCCGCTGCAGCCCGCACACTGGCCCGCACATCCTGGGACACCGGGTGCTTCTCCGCCGAGCCGTTGAGCACGCGTGAAGCGGTGGCTACCGAGACGGACGCCAGTTCGGCTATCTCGCGCAACGTGGCCATGTCCAGACTCCTTTGATGTGATCGACGCTCCAGCCTAACCGCAACCGAAGCTGACGATTCCCAATGTCTTCCGGCGCCCCTCTTGACAGGAGGTCCGGGTGGAACTAGCGTAACGGAAAACGTTATCCATTGCTAGAGCAAGAATCTTGCCGCCAACGGTAAACGTTATCCGCAGTAGACAAACTCAAAGGAGAGACAAATGACAGACATTACGGAGCCTTTTGACCTGATCGTCGTCGGTGCGGGGGCGGCAGGTTTGGCAACCGCAAACCGGGCAGTGGACCTTGGGGGACGCGTTCTCCTGCTTGAGAAGGGCGCGGCTGCGGGAGGGTCTGCCGCGCTTTCAGCGGGCATTCTCTGGACGGCACCGAATGTTGATGTCCTTCGCCGCATCCAGCCCGACGGCGATCCGGTCCTGGGGCCATTGGTGGTGGAAGGTTACGAGCAGGCCGTGAAGGATGTGCGTGCCGCCGGTGTCAGCGTCAGCGAAGAATGGCGCGATCACCTCGAATGGGGTCGCGCCTGCAAGGTTGACATCCTTGACCTGTTCGCCAAGTGGACCGCGAAAATCAATGCCAGCGGCGGCGGTCTTCTCACCGGAGTCAGCGACGTCGAACTCATCATCGACGGCGGCAAGGTTGCAGGCGTGACGTTCACCCACGAGGGAGAAGAAAAGAGCGCACTTGGTGCGGCAACAGTACTTGCAACAGGTGGGTTCCAGGGCGACCCCGAGCTCAAGCAGAAGTTCATTGGCAACGGTGCCGACGACATAGCTGTTCGCAGCAACCCGCACTCAGTCGGTGATGGATTTCGCCTCGGAACCGCGGCCGGGGGAGCGGCGAGCCGCCATCTGTCCGGCTTCTACGGCCACACCCTGCCGAGTCCGCTGCCGGTCTCGCCAGAGGTGTTCCTCCGCCTTACCTTGTATTTCTCCGCCTACGGCGTTTTGGTCAACAGGCGCGGCCTGCGATTCACCGATGAGTCGCTCGGCGACGAAGTCTCCAACCAATTCCTTGTCCGGGAGCCGGGGCAGCGCGGCGTCCTGATCTGGGATGACCAGGTCCAGCAGAATCGCGCCCTCGCTGTCCCGTATCCCAGCGGCATGGCGCTTGACCGTCATGGCGAAGCGAAGAAGCTCGGCGCCCGGACCGCGGAAACGGACACCCTGGAGGAACTCGTCGAGGTCGTTGCCAGTTGGGGTGTCGACCGCGCCGCCCTGGCCGCCACCTTGGAAAGCTACCAGCGAGCCTCCGACGGCGAGTCCGTGGCGCTCGACGCCCCGCTGCCTGCGAACCCGAGTGCGCTCAAGAAGGGTCCCTTCAGGGCAATCGAGGTGCAGCCATGCATCACGATTCCGTTCGGCGGACTGCGTGTGGACGGTGATAGCCGGGTCCTGGACCGGGACAACCTTCCCATCCCCGGACTGTTCGCTGCCGGGGCCGACGCCGGGGGAGCCCAGGACCTCCGGTACGTCGGTGGCATCGTCTTCGGATTCGTTTTCGGCCGACGCGCCGCAGACGCCGCCCTTGCCCACATTGTGCGCGGTCACGGGGCCGACGAACTGGTTTCTGCGCCATGAGCGCCCCGACGTTGGCCCGCCGGGTTGCCTGGACGGGCGCGGAACGGCTCGTCGTTGAGCCACGGCCCGCACCGACTCCGCCGGGTCCGGACGAGATAGTGATTCGCGTCGAGAGCGTTGGTGTGTGCGGCACGGACGCTGCGATATGGCGCGGGGATAACAACCGCGTCCGTATCGGAACCATACTCGGGCACGAATTCGGGGGCACCGTTGTGGAGGTCGGCCCGAACGTGACGATCCGGACCGTCGGCCAGCAAGTGGCAGTCGATCCCAACCGCGTCTGTGGCGAATGCCGGGAATGCGCAACAGGTTCGCGTGGACTGTGCCGCCGGCGCGAACTCATGGGCCTCGACGTCGACGGCGGTCTGCAAAACTACGTGACGGTTGACGCCGTCAACACCGTCGCTGTCCCGGGGGCCGCAGATCCACGGGCCCTCGCGCTTATTGAGCCCATCGCCGTCGGAGTGCGCGCTTGCGCCCGCGCGAATGTCTCACCCGGCGCGCGCCTGGTGATCGTCGGCGGCGGGGCGATCGGCATGGCGTCCGCACTCCAGGCCCGCAGCCTTGGCGCGAAAAGCGTCACCGTCATCGAACCCGACGCCGTTCGCCGCGCGACGATCACGGATCACGGGGTCATCGCCCTTGCCCCGGGGGAAGGAGCCGCGGAGCGCTGGGATGTCGCCATTGACACCGTGGGAAGCGGCACCAGCGTCAGCGCCGTGATGGAGCTGCTGGAACCGGGCTCGACGATCTGCGTGGCGGGACTCGCCAAAGGAGGGGCCCTTCCACCAACGGAAGACCTCGTCCGGCGGGAACTCACCCTCACCGGAACCTTCTGCTACACCTCGGAAGACCTCTCGACGGCGGCTGCCTTGGTCGCCCGCCATGGCCTGGCAGCAATCCCCAACGACATTGTCCAGGGCCTCAACGACGCCCCGGCAGCGATCGAAGCATTTGCACAAGGCCGCCTCGGCCGTGGCAAGACCCTCATCATCCCCTAGCCGGAGTCCCCAAGGGGTATCAGGCAACTGAATCTGCAATGAAGGAGAAGTCAGTGAACACATCCCTACACACCACGGCGGCCCACCCGCCGCGGGTCAAGAACAGCCCCACGCGCGCTGCCATCGCAAGCATGGCCGGCGGCACGCTGGAATATTACGACAACTACATTTACGCCTTGGCTGCCGCCCTCGTCTTCGGCAAAGTCTTCTTCCCGGAAGCGGGCGGCGTTGCGACTCTGGCAGCCCTGGCCACTTTCGCCGTTTCCTACGTGGCCCGGCCGATCGGCGCGATTCTGCTGGGACACTTCGGGGACCGGATCGGACGCAAGAAGGTCCTCGTCTTCATTCTCATCCTCATGGGAACATGCACGTTCCTCGTTGGTTGCCTACCCGGATACTCCCAGATCGGAGTTTGGGCGGCAGTCCTCCTGGTGACTCTTCGCATCCTCCAAGGCATTTCCGTCGGCGGCGAGACTGCCGCGGCCACAGTACTCACCATCGAGGTATCGCCGGAAGGGCGCCGGGGCTTCTTCACGAGTTGGGCCCCCAACGGGATCGTCGGAGGCTTCGTCCTGGCCACCCTCATCTTCGTACCGATCTCCGCACTACCCAAAGACCAGCTGCTCAGTTGGGGCTGGCGCATTCCGTTCCTCCTCAGCGCCCTCGTCACAGTCGCCGGTCTCATCATCCGTGCGAAGCTCACCGAGCCGGAAGCATTCCTTGAAGCCAAGGAGGAGCACGCCTTGGTGAAGGTACCGGTGGTCGAAGTGTTCCGCTCGCATTGGGGTGCCATCGTCCGGGTCACCTTCTGCTCGCTTGCGTTCGCGATTGACACCGTCATCAAGGTCTTTGCGCTCTCATTGGCGACGTCTGTCTATGCTGTCCCGAGCAGCACCATGCTGTGGGTCCTCATCGTCAGCCACGTGTGCGCCCTCGTGACCCAGCCTTTGTTCGCTGCCCTCTCTGACCGCATCGGGCGGAAACCGGTATTCATAGCAGGCAACATCGGATCCGCGGCCATGATCTTCGCGTACTTCGCCTCCATCCAATCCGGCAACGCGCCACTGCTCTTCGTGGCGGGATTCCTTTCGGTTTCCTTCGCCTACGCGGCCATCAACGCCACCTACCCGTCGTTCTTCGCGGAAATGTTCAACCTGAAGGTCCGCCAGACCGGCATGGCCCTCGGCTTGCAGATCGGCCTCATCGCAGCCGGGTTCGCGCCGACCATTTACACCGCGCTGACGGCCGGCCACCCGGGCGACTGGATGCCGGTCGCCACCATCTCCGCCGTCATCGCCCTCATGGCCGCAGCCAGCGCCCTCACCGCAAAGGAAACCTTCAAAGTGCCCCTGGAACAACTGGGAGCCCCGATTTCCACCGCCCGCGTGCGTCCTTCCACGTCGAATCCCTCAGGAGAGTAGCAATGAACCACCCCTTCCGCGTAGGAATCGTCGGCTGCGGCAACATCGCCGACAACCACTTCCAGTCCTACTCCGCGTTGCCCGACGTCGAAATCGTCGGAGTCTGCGATGTCGCCGTCGAACGCGCACAAATGTTCGCGGCCGAACGTGGCATCGCGCACGCTGTCCCCTCGGTGAGGGAACTTATAGCGCTGGGAATCGACGCCATCAGCGTCTGCACACCGCACCCGACGCACGAGGCCGTCGTGGCCGAAGCCGCGTCCGCGGGAGTGCACGTTCTATGCGAAAAGCCAATTGCCACCGACACCGGCGCCGCTGAACGAATGGTCAGCGCCGCCGAAGAGGGCGGCATCACCCTGGGGGTGGTGTTCCAGCGCCGCTTTTGGCCCGGCGCCCGGGCCCTCCGGACAGCCATCGACGACGGTCGCCTCGGCACACCGATGCTTGGACACTGCCAAGTACTCCTGCACCGCGGCATCGACTACTACGACGCGGCCGCTTGGCGCGGCACCTGGGCTGCGGACGGCGGCGGAGTGCTCATGACCCAGGCAATCCACAACATCGACCTCCTTCAGTGGTTCATGGGGGACCCCGTGGAGGTCAGCGCCAAGGCCGGTTCCTTCGTCCTCGGCGACACCATCGAAGTCGAAGACACCGCGGCTGCGCTCATCACCTTTGCCTCCGGAGCCATAGCGACACTCAGCGCTACGGTCGCCGCCAGCCCGAACCTTGGCACGCGCATCGTCGTCACTGGAAGCAACGGTGCGACGGTGCAGGTCACGGAATACCCGGAAGGCTCCGACGCGGTGAACGACCTGTGGGCAATACCCGGCGAGGAACGGGCCGGGACGGTATTCCCGGATGGTTTGAGCGGCGATATCCCTGTGGCGGAAGTCAACGCACGGCTCCTGCCCTTGCACAGAGTCCAAGTGGCCGACTTCGTCGATGCCATTCGCTCCGGACGGCAACCAGCCGTCACCGGACGTGAAGCCATGAAGTCGCTCCAAATCGTCGCCGCCGTCTATGAATCGGCTCGTACAGGGCTACCGGTTCAAATCCGCTCCGCGTCTGTGGAATCGCGCCACTTCACCCATCTGTCGCACTCATTGGCCGAAGCGGGGAAATCCCGATGACGCACGTCCGCAGCGAAACGGTGGAACTTAGCCTGAACCAGGCCACCACCCGCCCCTATCCATTGACTGAGACAGCCGAAGCGGCAATGCAAGCGGGCATCCGGCACATCGGTTTGTGGATCGAACCGGTGGAGGAGATCGGAATCGCCCGCACCCGGCGGTTGCTCGCCGACACAGGCTTGTCGGTCAGCTCCGTTTGCAGGGCTGGATTCCTCGCGGACAAAGAAGGCGCCGATCTACGGGCGGCGCTCGAAGGAGTCAAGCGGGCCTTGGAGCTGTCCCGCGAGGTCGGCAGTCCAATGCTGACGCTTATCGCCGGCGGTCTCCCGGCACACGACCGCAGCATTCAGCACGCTGAAGTCCGGCTCCGGGCCGCCATCGAGGAAGTGGAGCCGTACGCCCGCGACGCCGGCGTGAGACTCGCGCTCGAACCTCTGCATCCACTGTTCGTCGGCACGCGGAGCATTGTGACAACCATCGCCCAGGCGCTGCAGGTCACCGCCGACTTCCCCGCCGACACTGTCGGGCTACTCATAGATGCCTATGCCACGTCCTGGGACAGCCGCTTCCATGACGATGTGCTGGCCGCGGGTCCGCGGATCGCGGGCTACCAAGTCAGCGACTTCGCACTGCCCCTTCCTGTCCCGGAGAACATGAACGGCCGCCTCTTTCCAGGGGACGGCGAAATCGATCTAGCAGCCCTCACCGCTTCGATCCGCCACGCCGGCTACAGCGGACCCATCGAAGTCGAAATTTTCAACGAAGACATCTGGAAGCTACCCCTCGAGACGATCATCAAGCGCACCGTCTCCAGCTTCAACCGCTATGTCGGCGAACCCCTCAACGAATCGGAGCGTCAACCAGCATGAAGACCCTGACCACCATTCAGCTACCCGCCGCCTCCGGCCGGCATCGGACCCTGGAACTAGCCCAGCCGGCCACGCTGGAAACACTGACTGCGCCGCCCACATCACGTGTTGCTTACGCGGCCGGGCACGTCGTCGCCGACCCGCTACGGTCCGGCGCGGGATCTCCGGCCGCCATCGACTGGGATGCCACTCTCCAGCTCCGGCATTCCCTCTGGAACCTTGGACTTGGTGTCGCGGAGAGCATGGATACCGCCCAGCGCGGAATGGGGCTCGGACCGGCAGTAGCGCTCGAACTCGCACGGCGCACACTTGCCGAAGCCAAAAGCGTTGGCGGCTCGGTCGTCGTCGGAATCGCCACCGACCAACTGGACGCCGCACCTCATTCACTCGAAGAAATCACCGACGCCTACATCGAGCAGCTGGGCGAAATCGAGGCAGTCGGGGGCAGTGTCGTCATGATGGCAAGCCGTCATCTGGCCCGCACCGCGAGCGGGGCCGACGACTACTTCAACGTCTACGGCAAGGTACTGGATGCGGCCACGCGGCCCGTGATCCTGCACTGGCTGGGCTCGATGTTCGACCCCTCGCTGGAGGGCTACTGGGGCGCCCCTACCATCGCCGATGCCTCGGAAACAGTCTTGGCGCTCATCCGTGCGAAAAGGGAAAAGGTCGCAGGGATCAAGATCTCGCTGCTCGACAAGGACCATGAGATCAGCTTCCGTCGGCGGCTTCCCGCCGGCGTCCGCCTGTTCACCGGCGATGACTTCAACTACGCCGATCTCATCGCCGGGGACGAACAAGGCCACAGCGACGCGCTCCTGGGCGCCTTCGCCGCAGTGCCCCGGTTCGCGTCTGCGGCTTTCGCCAAACTCGACAAAGGAGACGTCGTGGGATTCCGCGACATCCTGGAACCCACGGTCCCTCTCAGCCGGCTCATTTTCGAAACCCCGACACAGTACTACAAAGTGGGCGTCGCCTGGCTCAGTTACCTCACCGGATGGCAAAGCCACTTCAGGATGGTCGCCGGGCTCGAATCCGGCCGCTCGATCCTCCACCTCGCGGACCTCTTCGATGCGGCCAACGGCATCGGCCTGTTCCCTGAGCCCGACCTTTCGGCAGCACGGGCGACGGCGTACTTCCGAGCACAAGGACTGTAGCCAATGGCCCAATACAGCAACCCCGCCCGCGCCGTGGCTGATGCGTCCGCTCAGATGCCCGCCGCAACTCCTTCATTCTCCGATCTCCGCTGCCTGATCGTAGGCGCCGCGTCCGGAATCGGCCATGCAACCGCGGAACTGCTCAGTACGAAAGTTGGCAGAGTCATCGGCGCCGACCTCCCGACCTCCCAATGGCCGGCAGCTCGAACGCCATACTCTCAGCTTCCCATCGATGTTTCCGAACCCCAATCAGTTGAAGAGGCTGTCGAGCAAGCTATCTCCTTGGCCGGAGGCCTGGATGTAGTCATCAACACCGCAGGAATCCTCGGGAAAGTTCAACCCTCCGTCGAAGAAACCCTCGAAGAGTTCGACAGGCTTCTCCGCGTGAACCTTGTTGGTGCGTTCGCACTATCAAAAGCGGTGCTTCCAGGTATGGCGGCGAACGGATTCGGCCGGCTCATCCACTTTTCGTCCACCGCGGGAAAGGAGGGCGTGGCCGGGATGACCGGCTATTCCGCCAGCAAGGCAGGAATCACAGGTCTGGTGAAGGCCTTGGCACGGGAATATGCGACGACCGGAGTCACCGTCAACGCAATCGCACCGGGCAAAATCGACACCCCCTTGGTGAGCGGGCACCCGCCTACTCCGCAAGACCTCGAACGGATCCCCATGCATCGGCTGGGCACAGCGGAGGAGGCCGCCGCGCTGATCGAGTACATCATCTCGCCCAACGCTTCGTACACGACCGGCTTCGTTTATGACCTATCCGGCGGAAGGGCCACCTATTGACCACCACACACGATGCGCGGCTTTCTTCCCGGCCGCTGCGAATTCTCGTCGCTCCCGACAAGTTCAAGGGGTCCCTTACCGCCGGGCAAGCCGCCGATGCTATTGCCGCAGGCGTGCTTGATGCCGCTCCTGACAGTGAGATCACCCTCCTTCCTGTCGCTGACGGCGGTGAGGGGACGATCGATGCACTTGTTGCCGCAGGGGCAGACCTCCACCATCTCACCGTCAGCGGCCCGCTTGGCGAACCAGTGGAAGCGGCCTGGGCCTCTCTCAAGGACACGGCGGTCATCGAGATGGCCCAGGCCGCCGGACTGCAGCTCATTCCACAACCATCTGCAGCAACAGCCGAAGATGCCTCAACGTATGGCGTCGGTCAATTGATTCTCGACGCCCTCGACTCCGGATTCCGCAAGATCATCGTCGCTGCCGGGGGCGTTGCCAGCACCGATGCGGGCGTGGGGGCGCTTTCGGCTCTTGGCCTGACGGTTCTCGATCCAAGCGGGACCGTGATCACACACAGCAGTGACGCCGTGTGCGGGACCGCTATTGACGGATCCACTCTCGACCCACGACTGGCTGGCGCCGAAGTGGTCATCGCCACAGATGTCTGCGTCCCCCTTGTCGGCGAACGAGGGGCGGCACACCTTTTCGGTCCCCAGAAGGGCGCGGACCCGGTGACCATTGAACGCCTCGAACGCCGCCTTGAGAGATGGAATGGCCTCTTCTTCGGCGCGTTCGGCGTTGACGCCTCAGCCACGCCAGGTGTGGGTGCCGCGGGCGGATTCGCAGTCGGCTTCCTTGCAGCGGGTGTTGGCCGGATCGCGCCGGGCATCGAGCTCATCGGGGAACTCATCGGCCTCGATACCGCCATGAGCGGTTCCGATCTGGTGATCGTTGGAGAAGGTTCACTCGACGATCAATCCTTGGAAGGAAAAGCTCCAATTGCGGTAGCCCGGGCCGCAATGCGTCGGGGCATTCCCGTCCTTGCCCTCAGTGGCATCATTCAGGCCGAAACAAGATCACGCCTCCACCTCAACGGGATCGGTGCGGCTGAATGCATCAGGGATCTAACCGAGGACAGGGACGACGCAATCAGGAACGCACGGCCACTGCTGCGTGTCCTCGCGGCGCGGGCAATGGCTTCACGCCTCGTCTAAACCGGTGCAGGATGGTCGACCAGGGCGGGGGTGTGCCAGGGGCGGCCGGTTCTTTCGCGTGGTGGAAGAGGACTATGGTGCCGCGGCGGGACGGGAAGCTGCGGCATTGGGGCAGGACTGGTTTGCCGTACGGCGGGAACCGGTGGCGTGGGTGATGTTCCGCGAACGGGGACTTCGGGGCATAGATCGGTGATCAGGCCCATTCCTGCATATTCGCGTACGTCACTGATGCCGCTCACCGCGGCGCGCTTGTCGGGAAAGGACTTGGAGACGGCTACCACCGTTCCGTCCGGCGCTTTGAGCCTGAATCTGAAGCTCGTGTCCTCGTCGATGAAGAGTTCAAACATCCCGGCCATGCGTATCCTCCTGAACAGCGGGCGGCACGTGACGCCCGGTAGGTCTCGCCGGGTCCTGGGCGCGGCGTTGCGCCCAGTGGTTTTAGTCCGGCAAATGGATCATCTGACTCACAGTGCGTGGTGCTCGCCACACGGTGTAGTTAACCAAAATACGGGGAAGAGCCTTGGCTGGCTAGTGCACCAGGGCGGAACCACGTTTACCGCTGCTCAAGGATCCGGTGCGCGGCGTCCTGGGCGGCCAATGATCTGTCGTCTACAACCTGGCCGGGCAAGTGTCCGGCGGCGGCGATCGCCCGCCGCAACTCGGCCACGGTGCGAGGGGTGCCCACGCCCCGGTGTGCCATGGCGTGGCAGTTGGCACACAGCGGCACGAGGTCCGCTATGGGGTCCAGCCGGTAGCCGCTGCCAAGCTGTGAAACGGGAACAACGTGGTGGACATGGATGAAGTCTTTGCCGATGTCCCCGTAGCTTACTTCGAAGGAGAAGGTGCACACGGCACAAGACGTTCCATGGAAAGCCAGGCAGATCCGACGGGCCTCGGGGTCCCGTTCGTAGCGGTTCGTTTCAATCCTGCTGACTGCTCCTTCCGGGTAGGTCCCTGGGACGATCTGGCCCGGCTCGGAGGCCGCCGGTCCGTGCTCCCGCCACACGCGTTGAAGGCCCGGTCCTGACTCTGTCGGAATGAATCGTCCGGAACCGCGGAAGGTGTCCCAGGCCACGTCCGGCACCTCGCCGCAGAGGACGCTCGACGGTATCTGGCCGCCGAGGGGGAGTAGGGCATTGAAGGCCACGCTTACGTACCACGCAGTACTCTTCGGCCCGGAGCGTTGTGGCGCCTCATAGCTTTCGGACATGACGACGCCGTGTCCTATCAGCCCACGTCCGTGTGGACCCTCGCCTTGCAGGAGAAGCCATGCTTGGTTGCCTGGCTGGATCTTCCGGTGCTGCCCGACGTTCCACGCCTCCAGGAATTGGCCTGTTTCGGCGACCTGCTCGAGCACAGCCTCGTAGTTCCAGTCGTTCCAAAGCCGTGGATTCCATCCCAGGATGATGGCTGCCATGGCTGCTCCTCCCTGCGTGCCGGTGAATCTATGCGAGTCGGGTCCGGACGATCTCGCTGACGGCCTTACCGTCGAAACGGCCGGCAACCTTTGCTGTGACGGGTTTCATCACGGCGCCCATCTGCCTGAGCGTGAGTTCCTGTCCATTGGCCTTCAATTCGGCGATTGCCTCGTCAACGATGTCCTCGACTTCGGCGGGCGTCAACATTCTGGGCAGGTACGCCTCGATGACTTCGGCTTCGGCGACTTCCGCCGCGGCGCGCCCGGCCGCGCCGGCCTCCGTGTAAATGCGGGCCGTGTCCCTGCGCTTAGCGGCTTCCTTCTGCAGCAGGGCGGTCACCTGGGTGTCGTCCAGCTCAACGGGTGCCTTGCCGGACTTCTCACGCGTTTCGATTTCGCCCAGGACGTTGCGGACCGTCGTGAGTGCGGTCTTGTTGCGGTCCTTCATGTGGACTACGACGTCGGCATGCAGGCGTTGCTTCAGGGTGCTCATGGTATTCCCTCTACTTAGTGGTTGCTTTCATTCTTCACGGTCTGGACCGTCTGTGCAGAAGATCCATGCAGCCCGCCGGCCCGGTATCAAAAATTCTGCCTCCGGCGATCCCCCAAGAAGGCCCTCGGCGACGTAGCATCAAGGTAGGCGGCTGCCAGGAGTGTGGCGAAATGTTTGAGAGATTTACGGACCGTGCCCGTCGCGTTGTTGTGCTTGCCCAAGAAGAGGCACGCATGCTCAACCATAACTACATCGGTACCGAGCACATCCTTTTGGGTCTGATCCAGGAGGGCGAGGGGGTTGCCGCCAAGGCGTTGGAGTCGATGAACATTTCGCTCGATGGCGTTCGCGAGCAGGTGCAGGAGATCATCGGCCAGGGCCGGCAAGCCCCATCCGGCCATATCCCGTTCACCCCGCGCGCCAAGAAGGTACTTGAACTCGCACTCCGGGAAGCCCTGCAGCTCGGCCACAACTACATCGGTACTGAGCACATCCTGCTTGGCCTCATCCGCGAGGGTGAGGGCGTTGCCGCGCAGGTGCTTGTCAAGCTTGGCGCCGACCTCGGCCGCGTCCGCCAGCAGGTCATCCATTTGCTTTCCGGCTACGAGGGGAAAGACCCCACTGGGACGGTTGCCGGACCGAGCCAGGCCGAGGTGGCTCCTGCCGGTTCGGTGGTGCTGGACCAGTTCGGCCGCAACCTGACCCAGGCCGCGCGGGAAAACAAGCTCGATCCTGTGATCGGCCGCGAGCTGGAGATGGAACGCGTTATGCAGGTCCTCTCCCGCCGCACCAAGAACAACCCCGTGCTGATCGGCGAGCCCGGCGTCGGAAAGACCGCCGTCGTCGAAGGCCTCGCCCAGGCGATTGTCCGCGGGAACGTGCCGGAGAGCCTGAAGGACAAGCAGCTCTACACGCTCGATTTGGGGTCCGTGGTTGCCGGTTCCCGTTACCGTGGTGACTTTGAAGAGCGACTGAAGAAGGTCCTCAAGGAAATCAGGACACGCGGGGACATCATCCTCTTCATCGACGAGATCCACACGCTCGTGGGCGCCGGCGCTGCAGAGGGTGCCATCGATGCTGCGTCCATCCTCAAGCCGTTGCTGGCGCGCGGTGAGCTCCAGACCATTGGGGCCACCACTTTGGATGAGTACCGCAAGCACATCGAGAAGGATGCCGCGTTGGAGCGCCGCTTCCAGCCGATCCAGGTCCAGGAACCCTCCGTGGCCCACACCGTCGAGATCCTCAAGGGCCTGCGGGACCGTTATGAGGCGCACCACCGGGTGACCATCACCGACGGCGCGCTGGCGGCCGCGGCGAGCCTCTCCGAACGTTACGTTTCGGACCGCTTCCTGCCGGACAAGGCGATTGACCTGATCGACGAGGCGGGTGCACGGCTTCGCATCCGCCGCATGACCCGTCCGCCGGAGCTGAAAGCGATGGATGCACGCATTGCCGAGGTGAAGATGGAGAAGGAATCGGCGATCGACGCCCAGGACTTCGAGGGCGCCGCGTCGCTGCGCATGAAGGAGCAGAAACTCGTCGCCGAACGCAGGGAAAAGGAGCTGAAATGGAAGTCCGGCGGCACGGAAGGCAATTCCGAGGTGGACGAGGAGCTGATCGCCGAGGTTCTCGCGAACTCCACCGGCATCCCGGTCTTCAAACTCACCGAGGAAGAATCCAGCCGCCTCCTCAAGATGGAGGAGGAACTCCACAAGCGCGTCATTGGGCAGAATGAGGCGATTAACTCGGTGTCACGTGCCATCCGCCGCACACGTGCTGGCCTGAAGGACCCAAGGCGTCCGGGTGGCTCGTTCATCTTCGCCGGCCCTACCGGCGTCGGCAAGACCGAGCTCGCCAAGGCGCTGGCCGAGTTCCTCTTCGCTGATGAAGAGGCCCTCATCACGCTGGACATGTCCGAGTACTCGGAAAAGCATTCCGTTTCGCGTCTCTTCGGTGCCCCTCCGGGCTACGTCGGCTACGACGAGGGCGGGCAGCTGACCGAGAAGGTCCGCCGTCGTCCGTTCTCCGTGGTTCTGTTCGACGAAGTGGAGAAGGCGCACTCCGACTTGTTCAACTCGCTGCTGCAGATCCTCGAGGACGGCCGCCTGACGGATAGCCATGGCCGGGTGGTGGACTTCAAGAACACGGTGATCATCATGACCACCAACCTGGGCACCCGCGATATCTCCAAGAGCGTGGCCACCGGCTTCCAGTCCGGCACGGACACCACCACCGGCTACAACCGGATGCGTGCCCGTGTCACAGAGGAGCTCAAGCAGCAATTCCGCCCCGAGTTCCTCAACCGCGTTGACGACGTCATTGTCTTCCCGCAGCTCACGCAAGAAGAGATCATCGAGATCGTGGACCTGATGATCGGTCGCTTGGAACAGCATCTGGCCGACAAGGACATGGGCATCGAGCTTACCGACGCCGCCAAGGTCCTTTTGGCCACCCGCGGCTACAACCCGGCCATGGGCGCCCGGCCGCTGCGCCGCACCATCCAGCGCGAGATCGAGGACCAGCTCTCCGAGAAGATCCTCTTCGGCGAGCTGCACCCGGGCGACATCGTGGTGGTCGATGTGGACGGCGAGGGCGACGACGCCAAGTTCACCTTCGCGGGCAACGCCAAGCCCCGCATTCCCGACGCGCTGCCCGCCGTAGGCTAAGGCGAGTTGACAGACTGCCCCGCCAGGCCGCCGTCGGACCTGTCTCAGTCAAGCTTGTGTCCGAGGCTGGTGAGCAGGCGTGCGACGGCGTCCTCGGCGGTTGGCGGCGGCCCGAAGACCTCGCGTTGCCGTGAGGTGTCGGCGACATAGCGGCCGGTCCGGAACCACTCCATCATCGCCTCAAAGTCCGCCCCCATCTGGTTGATCGGGTTGAGGACGAGCTCGATCCGCCGGCCGAGCATTCGGGCAGAAATATCGGCGATGTCCTGCATGGTTACCGGCCGGTCCCAACCGATGTCGATGCGCTGCCCCTCGACGCCGCTCGCGTCGACTGCCGCCGCAAGGTATCCGGCGAGGTCACTGGCAAGAATGTACGTCAGGGGAACGCTCGACGACCCGAACCATATGAGCCGCCCCTCGCTGAAAGGGTCGCCGAAGCGGGCGATCTGCTCGAGGAAGGCGCCCGGACGCAGAGCCACGAACGGGACCCCGAGTTCTTCCAGGCGATCCTCGGTCAGTTTCTTGTGCCAGAAGTGCGGAACATCCGGAGTCTGATCGCACGTGAGGATGCTGGTGAGAACGAATCGGCGAATACCGGTGCGGCTGGCCGCATCGACGAGGTTGATGTTGCCCACCGTGTCGGTGAGAGGGGTGTCGCCTTCCCGGTGATGGGTGTATCCCGCCGCTGAGGTGATCACAGCGTCGACGCCGTCCATGGCTCTCGCAAGCGATTCCGGGTCCATCATGTCGCCACGTGCGATCGTCGCCCCTGCTTCTTCCAGGCGGCCAGCATCCGAACCGGGCCGCACCAAGGCGCGGACCTGTTTTCCGCCTGCCAGCAGCCTGGACACTACCTGGCTGCCGAGCATCCCGGTTCCGCCGACCACAAGCACTGGTCCAGACTCAGTCATCTACTTCTCCACCTCGCGGCGCCACCCTCAGGTTTCGTTTCCACGCGACTCTATGAACTCCTTGAATTTCTTCAGGTCCGCCTTCACCTGCATCGCGTCAACTTGAAGCGCGGCTCCAGCCTTCTCCATGACGGTTTCGGGCGCCCATTCGAAATGTACCTTCACGTGCGTGTGGTCGGCGTCCAGCGGCGAAAACCTGATGATGCCGGCGTGCGACTTGCCGTCAATACTGCGCCAAGCAATCCGATCATCGGGTTCCTGGTCGACTATTTCCGTATCGAATTCCCGCTCCACACCCCCTACCTTGGTGACCCAATGGTTGGTGGTGTCGCTCAGCTGGGTTACGGATTCCACACCGGGCATGAACCGGGGAAACGACTCAAACTGCGTCCACTGCTTGTAAGCCGTATGGACGGGAACGGCCACGTCAATCGCTTCTTCAACCTTTTGCATCTTTCCTCCTCGCTCGGACTTGCGTGAGCCGGCCGCAGGGATGGCCAATGGGGCCGTCCCTCCGGAAAGCCAGCCACTCTTGAACGTTAAGCCAGCTGATTATCCGCGTCTAGACCTGCCACAACCGCGGGCATAGTTGCCTCCTTAGGTCCGGGAGCGCCCGCGGCGTGCGACGGCGTCGATCGTCACGGCCGCGACGAGAACCAGCGCCGTGACAACGTACTTGGCCGGTGCGCTGTAGCCCTGCAGGCCCATGCCGTTATCGATCGTAGCGATCACCAGCCCGCCCAGGACCCCGTGCAGCACCTTGCCGCGCCCGCCGAAGAGGCTGGTCCCGCCGATTACCGCGGCCGCCACGGCGTAAAGCACCAGCGTGCCGCCGTCGTACGACGTCGAGACGGAACGGAGCCGTGACGCGTAGACGATTCCGCCGATTCCTGCGGTGAAGGAAGCGAGAATGAAGGCGAGAGTGCGGATGCGCGCAAGGTTTACGCCTCCCCGCCGTGCGGCCTCGGCGTTGCCGCCAATGGCGTAGACATAGCGGCCGAACCGGGTACGCCCGAGCAGCAACGTCCAGACGGCGAGGACTCCGAGCACCACGAGAAGCACCCACGGCACGCCGCTGATTTCGACCAGGGTTCCCCGGTCCGTATTGCAGAGCCAGACGATGGCCACACCGGCGGCGAGCACCGCCGCGATCTTCAGCGCGCTCACGCTGGCGGGCGGCGCGACGAGTCCGGTATTGCGCCGGCGGGCGTCCCGCAGCCACGTCCATGTGCTGAACGCTCCGACGACGACGAGCATGAGGATCCAGCTGGTGACGGGGCTGAGGTTGCCGCTCGCGATGTTGTTGATGACGGTGTCGTTGATAGGCACCACGCCGCCGCTGCCGAGGATGATGAGCATCACGCCAAGCCAGCCGAGCTGGCCGCCAAGAGTTACGACGAACGACGGCAGTCCGAGCCGGGTGATGATCGTCCCGTGGAGCAGTCCGATCCCGGCACAGCTCAGCAGGCCGACGGCGATCGCCGCCCACCATGGCCAACCGGTCGACTCCTGGACGAGTTCGGCCATGATGACGCCGCCCACCCCGCCGACGTAGCCGATGGACAGATCGATCTCGCCGAGCAGGAGCACGAAGACCTGTCCCATCGCCAACAGCATGAAAACCGAACCCTGGATAAGCAGGTTCACCATGTTGCCGGGAGTCAGGAAGTTCGGGTTCAGCGATTGGAACAGTACCGAGATCAGCAACAGGCCCGCGAGAACCGGCAGCACTCCGCTCTCGCCGCCCCGGACCCGCGCGAACGCCGCGCGGAAATATTCGGGGAGCGAAGTCGCGGTGATGTCCGGGTTCAACGCCAATGCGGCCTTCCGCTTGGCGGCTGCCGTGGTCGGTTCGTCCTGGAGCACGGCTGCCGCGGAGGGGAGGGGCCCTTTGCCGGCGGTGAGCGGGCGCTTCGACGGCGGCGGTGCGAGTTCCGGCTTTGCCCGATCGGAGAACCCTGTGGTCATCAGGTCGACCACTATCTGCCGGTCCATTTCCGTGACGGGTCTGATTGCCACGAGCTGCCCGAGCCTGAGCACGGCGATGCGGTCTGCGACCTCGAACACGTCGTTCATGTTGTGCGAGACGACGATGACGGCAACGCCACGGTCGGCGAGCTGGCGGATCAGATGAAGGACGACCTCCGTCTGGGCGACGCCGAGGGCCGCGGTGGGCTCGTCCATGATGACGAGCTTCGAGTTCCACAGCACCGACTTCGCGATCGCCACGGACTGGCGTTGCCCGCCGGACAGTGAGGCGACGGGCTGCCGGATGGAACGCACGGTGGTCACGGCCAGGCTCGCGAGCGTCTCCCGGGCCGCGATCTCCATGCTCTCCTCGTCGAGGAGAAAACGGCGCAGGCGTTCGCGGCCGAGGAACAGGTTCTGCACGATGTCGAGGTTGTCGCACAGTGCCAGGTCCTGGTAGACGGTCTCGATGCCGAGCGCCGCGGCTTCGTGCGGCGAGTGCAACCGTACGGGCTGGTTTTCCCAAAACAGCTGCCCGTCGTCGGGGGTGTGAATGCCGGCGACGCATTTGATCAATACCGATTTGCCCGCGCCGTTGTCGCCGGCAAGCGCAGTCACCTTGCCGATCGGCACCTCAAGGGTGATGTCGACCAGTGCCTGCACCGGCCCGAAGTTCTTGTCGATGCCCTCCAGCCGAAGCAGGGGCCCGACGTCGGCGGGGTCCGGGGTTGCCAACTCACTCATCGTTCGGACTACTGGATACCTGCCGCGGTGCACGCGTCCTTCACCTGTGAGATGCACAGCGAAGAGCTCGTCACGGCACCGTCCTTGACGACCGTGTCCGCCATGTTCTTCGTGGTCACCCACAGCGGGGTCAGCAGGACCGATGCGACGTCGGCCTTCGCGGTGTCGTCTGTGGTCTTGCCGTTTACCAACGTTGACGGAACGGTCACGCCCGCCCGCAGGTAGAGAGCTGCCGCGGCGGCCGCCTGGGCCTCAAAGTAGATCGGCTTGTACACCGTTCCGCACTGGTACCCCTTCAGGATGTTCTGCAGGCCGGACAAGGACGCATCCTGGCCCGTCGTCGGGAAGGTCTTGGCGGGAATTTGCTTGCTCTGCAGGTAGGCGATCACGGCGTTGGCGTTGTCGTCGTTAGGCGTGACCACTGCGTTGATGTTCGGGTGGGCGGTGTACTGCTGGGCGAACGTCGTCTGCGCTACCGACGGCGTCCAGGTGCCCGCCGGCTCTCCTACGTTGACGTATTCGCCATTGTCGAAGTGCGGCTTGAGTACGCCGTTGTAGCCTTCTGCGAACAGTTTCGCGTTGTTGTCGGTTGGGTCACCATCCATGACCAGGATGTTTGGTTTGGTGACTTTCCAGTCTGCGATGCACGTGACCTCGCCTTGGCCGATCAACTGACCAACCTTGACGTTGTCGAAGCTGACATAGGTGCGATCCTTTGCCCCGCCTTTGACGAGCCGGTCATAGTCGATCACTTTGACGCCGCGCGCGCTGGCGGCCGCCTCGATGGCTGCGCCCGAACCGGAGTCGAGGGCGTCGACAAGCAGCACGGATGCCCCGGCCGTGATATCAGCCTCGGCCTGCGTCTGCATCGTGCTTGCGCTGCCCTGCGCATTGTCGATCTTGAACTTGGAGGAATCGAGTCCAGCGGCTTCAAATGCCTTCTTGAGGTACGGGGCATCGAACGTGACGTATCGCGCCGAAGTGGTGGTGTCCGGCAGCAGCACGCCCACCATGCCCTTTCCTTGTGAAGCGAGTGACGTGAGCTGTTTCATCGCCGAGAAATCCGCCGTGAACGCATCCGCAGATATCTGCGGTACCGCTCCTCCGGAACTCGCGGCGCTCGACGGCGACGACGATGTGCCCGTGCTCGAGCATGCGGCGAGTGCCGTGATAGCGAGGGTTGCAATGAAGGCGGTTCCGGCGCCTCGTGCCGGGACCTTCATGTTTAACATTTCTTTCCTTCTGTTGGTTGCGACTGCAGGCGACCTGGCGGGGTCGGGCCGGAACCTGGGCGTTGGCGGCGGACGCAGGTACACGCCGGAGGCCACGGCGGTTCGCACCAACGGACGTCGATGAGTCAGCACTGGGCTGACTGCGACGTTACGACCAGCGACTCGATATCACGGGGTCCTCTCCGGACGGACGTCCCGGCGACGCCGGGCATGTTCGTCGATGTTGCTCTATGACTACGTTGTAGACCGGAAGTCTGCTCTTAGCAAGGCTTCATACGCCGCAGGATTCGACGACGGCGGTCCATTACCGCACGCGTATGTCGGGAAGTAGCTGCGTGCGGATTTTGTTACACCAATACCGGAGTACTTGCTCGGTGCCCCGGAATGCAGTCCACATCACAGAGGTGGGTTCAATGAAGAAATGGACGCGATGGCAGGATTGGGTCACGGTTGTCGCCGGTCTCTATGCTGCTTTATCGGTCATCTGGACCACGGCCGCCGGCTCGTCGGCTGCCTTGATGGTCGTATTCGGCGCTTTGCTGATCGTTAGTGGTGTCATCAATCTGGCCATGCCCGGAACGCCGGTCATGGAGTGGGTGCAGGCGGCCTTCGGTGCCTTGCTGTTCCTTTCTCCGTGGCTAGGCTCGTACTCCATGCAAGCCGGAGTCGCCTGGACATCGTGGATCGCTGGCCTGGTGGCACTCGTCGTCACCGCGATGGCGATCAAGCCCAGCACCGAGGAACATCGGCATCACATGGTCAGCCCTTCGCACTGAAGTGTTGAACGCGATGTGTTGAAACGCTGAACAGCGGAATACCGACCGGCGGGCCGTCATCGGACCCGCCGATCGCCGTTTTTTGCTCCGGCCTGCCCGTCTGTGATGGGGGACATCCGCAGTTCAGACCTTCAGGACGGCAGCTCCGGTAACACGGCTACCGGCCAAATCCCGGAGCGCCCGATCGGCCTGAGCCAACGGATACACCGTCGTGGTGGGAGCCAGCGGAATTTCCGCGGCCAGGGACCAGAACTCTTCGCCGTCTGCCCGGGTGTTGGCGGTGACACTGCGGAGCTGCCGCTCATAGAAGAGATCGGCAGAATAGTTCAAGGGCGGTATGTCACTCAGGTGGATGCCGGCAATGGCGAGGGTACCGCCCCGGTCCAATGCCTTGAGGGCGACAGGGACGAGGTCCCCGACCGGGGCAAAAAGTATCGCCGAGTCGAGGGGGCTGGGCGGGGAATCATACGCGTCGCCGACAAACACGGCGCCCAGCTCGCGCGCCAGTGCACGGGCCGACTCCGAACGGGTCATCACGTAGACCTGCGCTCCTTGGTGGCGCGCCATCTGCGCCGTGAGATGGGCGGATCCTCCGAAACCATAGATGCCCAGCCGGCCACCCTCCGGAACAGCGGCCCGTTTGAGCGCCCGGTACCCGATGATGCCGGAGCACAAAAGAGGGGCCGCCTGTTCGTCCGAAAACCGGGGCGGGATGGCATAGGCAAAATCCTCGGACACCGTGAGTTGTTCGGCATAGCCACCGTCCCTGTCCCAACCCGTGAAGACGGGGGAGAGGCAAAGGTTCTCGTCGCCGCGGCGGCAAAACCCGCAGCTCCCGCAGGTTCCACCCAGCCATGCCACTCCGACCCTGTCACCGCGCCGGAACCGCACGCACCCTTCGCCCGTCTCGCTGACTACTCCTACTGCCTCGTGGCCGGGGACAACATTCGGCCTCCGAGGGGCGAGATCGCCCTCTGCCAGATGCAGATCCGTGCGGCAGACACCACAGGTCCGGACTCTGACCAGGAGCTCACGCACTCCTGGTTGAGGATCGGGGCGTTCGCCCCAAACAAGTGGCCCGGATTCAATCGGAGCTGGTTCCCGGACCCACCACGCACGCACGACTGTTCACTCCTTTGGGTTCAGGCCAGCCCTCCTATATGGATTCTCTCGCCGTTCCCGCGGGCACGCCACGGTCCACCTATCCCGCAAGAAGCCACGGGTTCCGACCACGGCCTCAGGGAGTGAGCAGGACCTTGATGGAGCGCCGTTCGTCCATGGCGCGGTAGGCCTCGGGGGCTTCCTCGAGCGGCATCACGGTGTCGAAGACCCTGCCCGGATTGATCTTGCCGTCGAGCACGTCCGCGAGCAGTTCGGGGATGTACGAGCGCGCAGGCGCCATTCCGCCGGCAATCGAGATGTTCGTGTCGAACAAGTAGCGCAACGGGGCTTCGGCTCCGCCTGTCGGGACACCGACAAAGCCGAGGGCGCCGCCCGGGCGGACACTGTGCAGTGCCTGTTCCATGGATTCCTTGGTCCCGACGCACTCCAGCACGGAGTCGGCCAAAACGCCGCCCAGCAACTCGCGGACCTTGGCTACGCCGTCCTCGCCGCGTTCTGCGACGATGTCCGTTGCGCCGAACTCGAGGGCAATCGCCTGGCGGTCGGCGTGCCGGGACATCGCGATGATTCGTTCGGCTCCGAGCCGCTTTGCTGCGAGCACGCCGCAGAGCCCTACTGCGCCGTCGCCTACGACGACGACCGTCCTGCCGGGGCCGACCTTCGCCGCGATGGCGGCGTGGTGGCCGGTGGCCATCACATCGGAGAGCGTCAGCAAGCTCGCGCGGAGGGCGTCGTCGGGCTCCGTGACGCCGGGAACTTTGACGAGCGTAGACTCGGCGAGGGGTACCCGGACGGCCTGGCCCTGGCCGCCGTCGATCGCGTGACCGCTGTCATCCTTGCCGCCCCAGCCTGCCAAGTGGTCGCAGGCCACTGTGACGCCAGCGAGGCACTGCGGGCATTTTCCGCAGCTGACCACGAACGGAGCGATCACGAAATCGCCGGGCGCCAGGGTGGTGACGTCGTTACCGACGCTCTCCACGGTACCGATGAATTCATGTCCGATGGCCGAAGGCTTGTGGGTGGCCTTGACACCGCGGTACGGCCACAGGTCCGATCCGCAGACGCAGGAGGCCGTGACTTTGACAACGACGTCGGTGGGCAGCTGGACCGTGGGGTAGTTACGGTCTTCAACACGGATGTCGCCTGGACCGTGGATGATGGTGGCGCGCATGGGACTCCTCAAATGGTGGTTGTTGGGCTTGGATCGAGTCTATCCCCGGCACGCCTGTGGTCCTGTACTGACCGGTAGCCTAGCCTGCGAGTCACAGCGGCCCCGTTCGCCGCATGGCCTCCACGTCGAGCACAATAGCCCCATGACAAATACCAGCGGGCGCTTGCCACGGCTTGAAGACGTAGCGGAACTGGCGGGAGTCTCGCACCAGACCGTCTCCCGGGTGATCAACGATCACCCCAACGTCAGTAAAGGCACCCGGGAGCGCGTCGAGGCGGCGATCGCCGAGCTGGGCTACCGGCGCAACACGGCCGCGCGGAGCCTCGTGACCCGCCGTTCCCAGACCATCGGCGTCCTGGCGAGCGAGCTGGCACAATACGGCCCGGCGAACACCTTGCTCGGCGTGGAACAAGCGGCGAGGGATGCCGGCTATTTCGTCAGCATCGCAGCCTTGAGGACGGTCAATCGCGAGTCGATCCTTGATGCGGTCCGGCATTTCCTGGATCAGTCCGTGGACGGGATCGTGGTGATCGTGCCGCATTCGGAAACCCTGCTCGCGTTGGCGGAAGTGAACCCCGGGGTTCCCGTGGTGGCCGTGGGGTCGCTGGGCGGCGCCTCCGTCGGCGGTGCCATGGTGGACCAAAGGCGGGGCGCGGAATTGGCCGTCAGGCATCTGGTGGATCAAGGGCATCGCCGGATCGGGCACGTGGCCGGCCCTCAGGACTGGATCGACGGCGTGGCCCGGTCCGAAGGGTGGAGCGAGGCCTTGCAGGCCGCGGGCCTTGAGGACGACCTGCTGGTGGTGGGGGACTGGAGTGCCGGCAGCGGCTATGACATCGGCAAGAAGCTTGCCGATGAAAGGACTGCCACCGCGCTTTTCGTGGGAAATGACCAGATGGCATTGGGCCTGCTGCGTGCGTTCAACGAGGCCGGTGTCCGGGTGCCCGAGGATGTTTCGGTGGTGGGTTTCGATGACCAGCCCGAATCGGGCTATTTCACGCCACCGTTGACCACGGTGCGCCAGGACTTCGAGGAACTCGGCCGGCGCTGCATGGATCTCATGCTGAGCGGCATCGAGAACGGGGAAAGTGTCGGCACCACCGTTGTGGAGCCCGAGTTGGTGGTGCGGCAAAGTACTTCGGCTCCCGCCTGATCGCTTTCTGTTCATGTGGGCTGGACGGCTTGACGTGAATTTTGTTAGCGCTCACAATAGAACCAATCCGCAAGGCTGCGGGCTGGCTTATTGGAGGACTTCATGGACGTCACAGCGGACGGCAACGAACATTACGTCATCGGCGTGGACTACGGCACGCTTTCCGGCAGGGCCGTGGTGGTGCGGGTCAGGGACGGCAAGGAACTGGGAAGCGGAGTGTTTGAGTACCCGCACGCGGTCATCACGGAGGCCTTGCCGGCCGATCTGGCCGGCGAGCCTGCTGGCCCAGCTGTCCGCCTTCCCGGCGAATGGGCGCTGCAGGTGCCGCAAGACTACCGCGACGTGTTGCGCCATGCGGTCCCCGCAGCGGTGCGCGACGCCGGGATCGATCCTGCCGCCGTCGTCGGGATTGCCACGGACTTCACGGCGTGCACGATGGTGCCGGTGAAGGCTGACGGCACTCCGCTGAACGAGCTGCCCGGCTTCGCCCGAAGGCCGCACGCTTACGTGAAGTTGTGGCGCCACCACGCGGCCCAGGAGCAGGCGGACCGCATCAACGCACTCGCCGCCGAGCGGGGCGAGGCCTGGCTGCCGCGCTACGGCGGGCTCATTTCATCTGAGTGGGAGTTCGCCAAAGGCCTCCAACTCCTGGAGGAGGACCCGGAAGCGTATGCGGCGATCGACCACTGGGTGGAAGCCGCTGACTGGATCGTCTGGCAGCTGTGCGGAAACTATGTGCGGAATGCGTGCACCGCGGGGTACAAGGGCATCTACCAGGACGGCGCCTACCCGTCCGGGGAATTCCTCGGGGCCCTGAATCCGGCGTTCACGGACTTCGTGTCCAGCAAGCTCGAACACACCATCGGCCGCCTGGGTGATGCGGCCGGTTACCTGACGGCCGAAGCCGCCGCCTGGACCGGCCTGCGCGAGGGCATCGCCGTCGCGGTCGGGAATGTGGACGCCCACGTCACCGCGCCTGCGGCGCGGGCCGTGCAGCCGGGACAGCTCGTCGCGATCATGGGCACCTCCACGTGCCACGTCATGAACGCCGACGTCCTTCGCGAGGTGCCGGGCATGTGCGGAGTGGTCGACGGCGGGATCGTGGACGGTCTTTGGGGTTACGAAGCCGGCCAGTCCGGGGTGGGCGACATCTTCGGCTGGTTCACCAAGTACGGAGTCCCGCCCGAATACCATGCAGCCGCCGAAGCAGCAGGGCTGGGCATCCACGAATACCTCACCGAACTCGCCTCCACCCAGGAGATCGGTGAACACGGACTCATCGCCCTGGACTGGCACTCGGGGAACCGGTCCGTCCTGGTGGACCACGAACTGTCCGGAGTGATCGTGGGCCAGACCCTCGCGACGCGCCCGGAGGACATCTACCGGGCCCTGCTGGAGGCCACGGCCTTCGGCACCCGCACCATCGTGGACGCCTTCCGCGACTCCGGAGTGCCGGTGAAGGAGTTCATCGTTGCCGGAGGGCTCCTGAAGAACAAGCTCCTGATGCAGATCTACGCCGACATCACAGGGCTGCCGCTTTCCACGATCGGCTCCACCCAGGGTCCCGCGTTGGGTTCGGCGATCCACGCGGCCGTCGCCGCGGGGGAGTACCCGGACATCCGGGAGGCCGCGGCCGCCATGGGATCCGAGCCGGGCGCCGTCTACACGCCGATCCCTGAAAACGTAGCCGCCTACGAGGAGCTGTTCCGCGAATACCGGACCCTGCACGACTACTTCGGCAGGGGAGCCAACGAGGTCATGCACCGGCTCAAGAAGATCCAGCGGAACAGCGCGTCGCTGCTTGCCGCGATCCCCGCGGGGGCCTCGGCATGAGCGCCCTGCTGGAGACGATTGCCCGGATCCGGGCCGAGGTGTGCGCGCTGCACGCCGAACTCACCCGCTACGAGCTTGTCGTCTGGACTGCAGGCAATGTCTCGGCCCGCGTCCCCGAGCATGACTTGATGGTTATCAAACCATCAGGGGTGTCCTACGATGCGCTGGCCCCGGAGCTCATGGTGGTCACGGACCTGCACGGCACACCGGTTTGCGGTATCAACACCGGGAGCGACGGCACGGTCGCGTGGGGCAATCCGGACCTCTCGCCGTCGTCAGACACTGCCGCGCACGCCTACGTGTACCGGCACATGCCCGACGTCGGCGGCGTGGTGCACACGCATTCCACCTACGCGACGGCCTGGGCCGCGCGCGGGGAACCGATCCCGTGCGTGCTGACCATGATGGGCGACGAATTCGGCGGCACCATCCCGGTGGGCCCGTTCGCGCTGATCGGGGACGACTCGATCGGCCGCGGCATCGTGGACACGCTCCGCGCCTCCCATTCACCAGCCGTCCTGATGCAGAACCACGGCCCGTTCACCATCGGCAAGGACGCCCGCTCCGCCGTCAAGGCCGCCGTGATGTGCGAGGAAGTGGCCCGCACGGTCCACATTTCCCGGCAGCTCGGCGAGCCGCTGCCCATCGACGCCGGCCAGATCGAGTCCCTCTACAGCCGCTACCAGAACGTCTACGGCCGCTAACGCGCCCCGCCCCCAAACTTTCAAGGAGAAACCCATGCCCATAGCCCACAACACCTCCCTAGAACACTACGAAGTCTGGTTCCTCACCGGCAGCCAGCACCTCTATGGCGAGGACGTCCTCAAGCAGGTCGCTGCGCAGTCCCAGGAGATCGCCGCCGCCCTGAACGCGTCTTCCGCTGTTCCGGTCAAGCTGGTCTGGAAGCCCGTGCTGACGGATGCTGACGCGATCCGCCGCACCGCGCTCGAGGCGAACGCGGACGATTCCGTGATCGGCGTGACCGCCTGGATGCACACCTTCAGCCCGGCCAAGATGTGGATCCAGGGACTGGACCTGCTCCGCAAACCCCTCCTGCACCTGCACACCCAGGCGAACGTGGCCCTGCCCTGGGCCGACATCGACTTCGACTTCATGAACCTGAATCAGGCAGCCCACGGCGACCGCGAATTCGGCTACATCCAGTCCCGCCTCGGCGTGCCGCGGAAGACCGTCGTCGGGCACGTCTCCAACCCCGAGGTCACCCGTCAGGTGGGCGCCTGGCAGCGCGCTTCCGCCGGATGGGCCGCCGTGCGCACCCTGAAGCTGACCCGCTTCGGTGACAACATGCGCAACGTCGCCGTCACCGAAGGGGACAAGACCGATGCCGAGCTCCGCTTCGGCGTCTCGGTCAACACCTGGTCCGTCAACGAACTCGCCGACGCCGTCCACGGCGCGCCGGAGTCCGACGTCGACGCCCTCGTCGCCGAATACGAGCGCCTCTACGAGGTGGCAGCGGAACTGCGAGCCGGCGGTGCCCGGCACGAGTCGCTGCGATACAGCGCCCGCATCGAGCTCGGTCTCCGGTCCTTCCTGGAGGCGAACGGCTCCGCCGCGTTCACGACGTCGTTCGAGGATCTGGGCGCGCTGCGCCAGCTTCCCGGCATGGCCGTGCAGCGGCTCATGGCCGACGGCTACGGCTTCGGCGCCGAGGGCGACTGGAAGACCGCGATCCTGGTCCGGGCCGCCAAGGTCATGGGCGCCGGCCTGCCCGGCGGCGCTTCCCTCATGGAGGACTACACCTACCACCTGACCCCGGGACAGGAGAAGATCCTCGGCGCGCACATGCTCGAAGTCTGCCCCTCCCTGACTGCCACCAAGCCGCGGGTGGAAATCCACCCGCTGGGCATCGGCGGCAAGGAAGACCCCGTCCGCATGGTCTTCGACACCGACGCCGGGCCGGGCGTCGTCGTCGCGCTCTCGGACATGCGCGACCGCTTCCGCCTCGTGGCGAACGCCGTCGACGTCGTCGCCCTCGACGAACCGCTGCCGAACCTGCCAGTCGCCCGTGCGCTCTGGGAGCCCAAGCCCGACTTCGCCACCTCCGCCGCCGCGTGGCTCACCGCAGGCGCCGCGCACCACACCGTCCTTTCCACGCAAGTGGGCATGGACGTGTTTGAAGACTTCGCCGAAATCGCCCGGACCGAACTGCTCACCATCGACGAAGGCACCACCATCAAGCAGTTCAAGAAGGAACTGGCCTGGAACGCCGCCTACTACAAACTCGCCGGTGGACTGTGAACGGCGAGGAATTCCGGCTGGTCTCAGGGGACTACGCCGCCTCGATCGTCCAGCGAAGCGGTGCCCTGCGGCAGCTGACTTTCCGGGGTCGGGACCTGGTGGTCCCGTTCCCTTCCGGCGAACCGATCCCGGACTACCGGGGAATCATTGCCGCGCCCTGGCCCAACCGGATCGCGGATGGAAGCTACCGCCACGACAGCGCCGTCCTGCATCTTCCGCTCAACGAGCCCGCGAGGCGGACCGCACTGCACGGACTCGTCTTCGACCAGCTCTGGACCCTTCAAGCCGGCAGCGCCGATACACTCAGCCTGGGCTACGAACTTGCGGCCAGCGCCGGGTACCCATTCCGGCTCTCGCTGCAAGTGGACTATCGGCTGGATGGCGACGGACTGCACACCACGGTGACGGCCCGAAACCTCGGTGAACGGACAGCGCCTTACGGTGTGTGCCCGCACCCCTATTTGCTGGCAGGACCCGCCCCGCTGGACGACTGGACTCTCGAACTTCCCGCCGAATCCTTCATGGAGGTCACCGCGGACAGGCTGCTACCCCTGGGCACACGCGCCGTGGCCGGCCACGAATTCGACTTCCGCACACCGCGCACCATCGGCGCGACGGAAATCGATCACGCCTTTACGGACATCGCGTTCGACGACGACGGGACCGCCCGCATGGTAGTCCGCGACCCCTCTGGAACGGGTGTCGGCATGTCGTGGGACCGGAACAGCCCCTGGCTACAGGTCCACACCGCGGACAAGCCCACCCCCTTGCCTAACCGGCTCGGGCTCGCCGTGGAACCCATGACCTGCCCACCGGATGCCTTCAACAGCGGCCAGGACCTGGCCCGGCTGGAAGCAGGCTCGGTGCACGAGGCACAGTGGACCATATTCGCTGCGTGACCACAGGAGCGCTCGAATCGACCAAGGCCCGATGGTCACTGGCATAACCCAGCCGAGTCAGCATCGTCGAAAGAACTGAGCACATATAGAAAGGCCCTCCAATGTTCAACGCCACCGAATGCATCGAAATCCAAGTGAAGAGCCGGCACGCCCTCGACGGTCGGCTCGAGGCCGCGGTGAAGGACCTTCAGGAAACCGCCATGCGATCAAGGACCTGCGGGATACTCATCACGCGTCATCAGCCTGGTCACTATACGGCCGAACTCTCCGGCCAGGTTCCTTTCGGAATCACCCGTGAACTTTGTCGCTGAACACATGCTTGGGGAAATCAACCACTGGCCACCGCTGGTGGGGCACACCATCGAACTGTTCCGAGACGGCACGCGTGTCCGCATCGCTGAAGTGGAAGATGCCACGGCAGATTCTTCGGTTATGTGGCTGCGCTTCGACGGGATCCACGGCAGGCAACTCATCACGCGTGGCGACGGCTACGATGTCCGCGTCATCGACTGAGTAGATCTCGGGGGCCGCTTACGGTTCGCGTGACACAGGAGAAGCCCGGGCTATCGGCGATGGCCGTTAGCCCGGGCTTCTTCGATTTATTCGTGGAATTTCTCCCGCGCCTCACGCTGTTGCCGCTCAAGCTTGGCTTCCGCTTCGGTCCGTCGCTGGCCGATGATGCGCATCTGGTGAGTGGTCGGGTGTTCGTATTCGTCAACGAAGGTGCCCTTTTCCCTGGGAAGGTTAGTGCCGGCAGCCGGGGATACAAACTTTTGGTCTTCGTTTTCGCTCATATCAAAATCGTCCCACCGGGCGGAGACCGGCAAAAGAGGATCGGTCCGCGGTGATGCAAATAGAAGCGACATCCCGGTCTTCGGACCGGGATGTCGCTTGGCTTCTGTCCAATTGAACAAAGTCAGCCGAGGTGCAGCGCCGTCCAAGAGACGGGAGGCAGGGTGATTTCGACGACGCCGTTGCGCACCACGGCAGTCTTGTTCGGGTGCAGTCCTACGCGGTTCGGATCGTCGAGCGTGTTCTTGGCGTATACGTCCGCGTCCGAGAGCGTCTGCGCGTCCACAACGATCGCGCTGTCAAGGGCCACAAGATCTATGGTTACGGTTGCCTCCTCGCTCCGTGATCGGTTGACCAGGAAGACCGACGTCGTAGCCGCGTCCGCGTCGTAGGTCGCGACGGCGTCGATGAGCGGGACGGTGCCGTAGGCGTCCGTGCTGTACGTATCCGCTTCCAGCCTCACATCCAAGGCGACTCCCTTGGCCAGTTTGGATGTCAACGCGAACGGGAAAAATGTGGTCTGTTTCCACGCCGGGCCGCCGGGTTCGGTCATGATGGGAGCGATCACGTTGACAAGCTGCGCCAGGGAAGCGGACGTGACACGATCGGCGTGCTTGAGCAGTGAAATCAGCAGGTTGCCGAAGACGACGGCGTCGGCCACGGAATACGTGTCCTCAAGCAGCCGTGGCGCCTTGGGCCAGTTGTCCATCCCTTCGATTTTGTCCACGTTATGGAACCGTTCGAGATACCACACATTCCATTCGTCGAAGGAAATGTTGATGGTCTTAGTGCTTCCATTGACAGCCTTGACGTGGTCCGCCGTCGCCACCACGGATTCAATGAAGTGGTCCATGTCGGTCGCGGAGGCAAGGAACGAATCCAGGTCTCCGTTCTTCTCTTCGTAGTAGGCGTGGCAGGAAATGTAATCGACGTCGTCGTAGGAGTGGGTCAGTACTATGCGCTCCCACTCTCCGAAGGTGGGCATGTGGGCGCTGGATGAGCCACAGACCACGAGTTCAACGGAAGGGTCCAGCTGGCGCATTGCCTTCGCGGTCTGCGATGCGATTTTGCCGTAGTCGTCAGCGGAGCGATGGCCCAACTGCCACGGGCCGTCCATTTCGTTGCCGAGGCACCACATTTTGATGCCGAAAGGCTCCGCCCGGCCATGGGCGGCCCGGCGGTCTGACAGCTCCGTCCCGGAGCGGATGTTGGAGTACTCCAACAGCTCCAAGGCTTCCAGCGTGCCGCGGGTGCCGAGGTTGACGGCTAGCATGAGTTCGCTGCCCACCTTCTCCAGCCACGTGCTGAACTCGTGCATGCCGATCTCGTTGGTTTCGGTGGAGTGCCAAGCGAGGTCGAGGCGGCGAGGACGCTGTTCCTTGGGTCCAACGCTGTCCTCCCAGCGGAACCCGGAGACGAAGTTGCCGCCGGGGTAGCGGATGGTGGAGACACCGAGTTCTTTGACGAGCTCGATCACATCGGTGCGGAAGCCGTCGGCGTCGGCGCTGGGGTGTCCGGGTTCGTAGATGCCGTCGTAGACACAGCGTCCAAGGTGTTCAACAAACGAACCGAAGAGGCGGGGATTGACGGTGCCCACTGCGAATTGTGGGTCGATGGTAAGGCGTGCGGAAACCATTGTCTGCTTTCAGTGAGAGGAGCGGGGAGAGAAAGGGTGCTTTGAGGGCCTATTTGAGGCTGCCGAGTGACAGGCCGCCCTGCCAGTACTTCTGCAGGGTGAGGAATGCCACCACGAGGGGAATGATGGAAATGAACGAACCGACCACGATCAGGCTCCAGAGTGAGTGGCCACCCCCGTTGTTGGACGAAGCCAGCTGCTCCCAGAGCCCGATGCCCACGGTGAGCGGATAGAGCCTCTCAGTGGACAACATGGCCAAGGGCAGGAAGTAGTTGTTCCACGTCCCCACGACGGAAAGCAGCAGGACAGTCACCAGCGCCGGCCGAAGCAGGGGCAAGGAGACTTGGAAAAACGTGCGCAGTTCACCGGCTCCGTCCACTCTGGCCGCGTCGAGCAACTCATCAGGCACCGCTTCTGCGGTGTATACCCGCATCAAGTAGACACCGAAGGGGCTAAGCAGCGACGGCAGGATGACCGCCCACACGGTATCGGTCAGTTTGAGGTTGGACATCAGGATGAATGTAGGGATGACCAGCGCCGTCATGGGGACCATCACGGCACCGAGCAGTAATGCGAACGTAAGGTTCCGTCCCCGGAACTTGTACTTGGCGAAGCCGTAACCGGCCAGGACCGAGATTGCGGTCGCTCCCAAGCCGCCGCTGACAGCGTAGAGCAGCGAATTGCCCAGCCACTGTACGTATTCCCCGCCGTTGTAGGCGAAAAGGTCCTGGATGTTCGCGATGAGGTTGAAATTCTTGTCGAACCACATAGCGCCGGAAGAGCCGGCGAAAAGTCCTTGGGCGTCTTTCGTGCTGGCGACGAACAGCCACCAAATGGGAGCCAGGAAATACAGGACCAGGACGCCCAGAAAGACATGAGCCACTACGTTGCGGCGACGGGGCCGCGACAGCCGGGTTGCGGCCGGGAGATTTGTTGTTAGTGCGCTCATGAGAGGTTGCTCCCTTTCTTACGGGTAGCGAACATGAAGACATACACCGCGATGAAGACGACGATGCCGAGGGAGAAGGATATGGCCGAGGCGTAGTTGAACTGGGCGTATCCGAAGGCCAAATTGAACGCGTAGATGTTCGGGGTGAAATCCGGAGTGATGCTGCCATTGGCTACCGGCCCGAGGATTTGCGGCTCGGAGAAGAACTGCAGCGTCCCGATCAGCGCAAAGATAAGAATGAGCACCAGTGCCGAAGAAACCAGGGGTATTTTGATGCGAAAAGCAACTTGCCTTTCGGAGGCGCCGTCAATCTTGGCGGCCTCGTAGAGCGTCGGATCAATTCCCTGCAATGCCGCGTAAATGATGATCATGTAATAGCCGGCCCACTGCCACGTCACAACGTTGAGCAAGCCATAGAAGACGTTGTCCTGACTGAGCAGGAAGGGCGCCGACGCGTGAAACAGGGAGAACAACTGCTCCAGGGGACCGAATGTCGGACTGTAGAGAAACCCCCACATCAGGGCGCCGATCACCGCGGGCACTGCGTACGGCAGGAAGATCATGAGCCGGGAGAACCTGGCGAGCCGTGTGGTGAGGTGGTCGAGCACGAGGGCGGCCGCCAGGGAGACGGCCATCTGGACCGGAATGAGGACCAAGGAGAAGCGCACCACGAACCAGACGCCCTTGAGGAACTGCGGATCCGAGAAAGCGTGGAGATAGTTCTCCAAACCGCTGAACCGCGTACCTGTCGCCAGGCCCTTGGTGAACAGGCTGAGGTAGAGGGCGTAAGCAAGCGGAGCCAGAAGGAACGCCACGAAAACTACGCCGAACGGTGCGATGAAGAGCCACCCGGTCCTGGCCCGCCGTGCATTCATTCTGTCGCTGCGGGAGCGGATTCTGCGTTCGGGCGGAGGCGGGGGATTCACCTTGTCCGGCGTGGAAGTGTGTGGCAACGACGTCACCGTTGACCCGTGAACTGCCATGAGCTGTCCTGCAACTTTCTATTGATCGATTCCGTCCCGTTCCGCCCGCCCGGGGCCGGCGGAACGGGAGGGCCTGTCAGTTGACCGTGAACCCTTGGCTCTTCGCGTAGTTCACCATGATGCCCTGCAGCTCGGCGGCTGCTTCGTCCCCGCTGACTTTGCCGGCGTTGATCTTGACCGTCTCGGCCTGCAGCTGCGCGTAGTAGTAGACGCTGAACGGGCTGTAATTGAAGCCCTTGTAGGCATTTTCGGCCGGGATGTAGATGTCCTTGTTTGCGGTCTGTCCGCCAAAGAAGTCCACGGCGTTGTTGGTGAATGCGTCCGACTTCAGCACATTCTGGTTGAGCGGGAAGATTGTCTGGGTCTTCCAGCCATCCGTCAGAGAGGCGTCGTCGGCGTAGAGGCCCTTGGCGACTTCGGCGGCGAGCTTCTGGTCACCGGCCTGTGAGGTGACGGCAAAGGTGGATCCTCCCCAGTTAACGGAGACAGGGTTGCTTGGATCCCATTGGGGGAGCGGCGCCGCAGCGAATGTTCCCTTCTCGTTGCCCTTGCCCACCCCAGACCCGGTGAGGTAGCCGGGAGCCCATGCAGCGGAGATGTACGTGGCGTACTTGCCGCCGATCATTCCTGAGATGTAGTCGGTGGTGAACTGGTCCTGGGTGGCAACCAGGCCCTTCTTCACGAGCCCTGCCCAGTAGTTCAGGACGTCCTTGGCCGGCTGGCTGTCGAGGTGGATGGAGATATTCTTCTGGTCTGCCAGGTCATAAGTGAAGGGAACGGCGCCCTTTTGGGCCATGAGGGCGGTCAGGGCGGCAGGGACATTGCTGCCAAGATCCCCGAATGCAGGGCCGCCGGCGTCTTTGACCTTCTGCGCGGCCGTTTCGTACTCGGCCCATGTCGTCGGCGGCTTGATACCGTACTTGTCCAGCACGTCCTTGCGGTAGATCATGGCCATGGGCCCGCCGTCGACCGGAATCGCGTAGACCGAATCGCCCTGCGAGACGTCTTTCCAGGAACCGGCACTGAAGTTTTTCTTGACGTCTCCGGCGCCATACTTGCTCAGGTCGACAAGTGCGTTCTGCAGTTCAAAACCCGTCAGCTGGTCAGCCTCGAGCATGATCACGTCAGGGGCTCCCTTGCCTGCCTGGATAGCTGTTTGGAACTTCGCGTACTCCGGACCACCCTGGCCGGCCACGGTCCAGCAGACCTGGACATCGGTGTGGGAGTTGTTGAAGTTGTCGACGACCGTGGCCATGTTGGGATACCACGCCCACACGGAGACCTTCGGAGCGTCGGCATGGACAATCTTGTTGGTGCAATTGGTGGTGTTGGAGCCCGCACTGGCGGCATCCGCGCCACCACTGCACCCTGCGAGTGTGGCGGCCAGGGCAGCGGCTGACACTGCTGCCGCGATTGCTTTCTTGTTCACGTAGTTTCCCTTCGGTCGTGCATGGACGTCGTCGTCGGAGGTAGAGCAGGCGAGGGTAGGGCGTCCTCCAGCCAACGGATGCTGGCGGGATCTGGACGGGCTCGGTAGGGACAAGAAGAGATTCCCAAGCTTTTACATCGATGTAAGTAATCGTTGTAAATCCATGATGATGTGACCGGACTTACATGTCAAGAAGAAATTAGGCGGAGTCTTCGGCAGGCTGGATCGCTGTGGACTCCCGGCTGACGACCTTGAAACCTGCTTCAAACTCGCGGGCGGGCGTTGCTTCGGCCGCGCCGTCGATCCGCTCAAGGAGCATCGCGACGGCGGTCTCGGCGATCTCCTGCCGGCCGGGATCTATGGTCGACAACGTCGGTAGTGAATACCGGGTCTCGTCGATGTCGTCAAAGCCGATGATTGCCACATCCTCGGGGATTCTCAGTCCGGCGTCCTGCATGACACGCATGGCGCCCAGGGCGAGGGAGTCGTTGAATGCCACGACGCCGTCGAAGTCCAGCCCGGACGCCAGGACCTCCCGCATGGCCTGGGCGCCGTCGGACCGGTGCCACGACTGGACGTCGATTGCCAGTTCGTCGCGGTAATCCAGCCCGGCCTTCTGCAGGGCACGGCGGTACCCTTCCAAGCGGAGCCCGGCTGAGCCGATGACTTCATTTCGGTGGGCACCAAAGGCGAGTAGTTTCGTTCGTCCGCGTTGCAGGAGGTGTTCCGTGGCTGCTTGAGAAGCCTCGATGTTTTGCATGGTGACGTGGTCCGTGGGGCCGTGAAAGATCCGCTCACCCAGGAGGACCATGGGAGTCGGGATGTCGATGAGGCCCGCGTCCTCCTGGCTCAGGCCGAGCACGCTGTACAAGACGCCATCGACCATCCTCATCCGTGGGCCATGCAGGACCTCCAACTCGCGTGCCCGTGAGCCTCCGCTTTGCTCGATGATCACGACTTTCCCGCGCTTTGAGGCGGCCGTCATGACGGCGTCGGCAAGTTCAGCAAAGTATGCGTTCTTCAAATCCGGGATGATGAGGCTGATGACGTCCGTACGGCCCGACCGCAACCCACGGGCCGAGAGATTGGGTTGGTAGCCAAGTTTCTCGATGGCTAGCAAAACCCGCTCGCGCGTCTCGGCTTTGATGTTTGGATGGTCATTGATGACGTTGGATACCGTCTTGATTGACACATCGGCCGCTTGGGCCACATCCCGCATGGTAATTGCCACTTTTCCTTCTTCCGCGCGCAAGCCGGTACCCGTCTTAACCTGCAGATTACAACGTTGGAAAGATTTTGGGCCGAAATGTCATCACTCGCGTGGCCGAGGCGTGGTCAAGCTTGGCCGAAGGGGGCGGGGCAAAAGGCGCGAACTAGTAGTTGCAGTCCCGGTAATGGGAGATGATGTCTGCATGAGTGGCAAAACTGGAGACTCCCGTCAGGACTTTTTTACCCGGTTCACCACGAGGGTGGCTAAAGTTCTCGGCCACGCCTGGGTATTCAGCGCGGCGGTAATCATTCTCATCGTTTGGGCCTTCACTGGACCACTGCTGGGATTTTCGGATACCTGGCAATTGGTCATCAATACCGGCACCACTATCGTGACGTTTCTTATGGTCTTCATCATCCAGAACACCCAAAACAGAGACAGTGCCGCCCTTCACGTGAAGCTTGACGCTGTGATGCGTGAACTCCAGATCACCAACTCCAAGCTCTATGAAGCTGAAGACGAAGGCGAGAAGGAGCTCGAGGAGCAGCGTCGACGCATCGAGCAGCAGGCCGAGTCCGACTGATCTACCTGAGTCTTGAGGTGGGGGCGGGTCCTACATTAGCCACTGGACTGAGACGTTCATGGCGAGTAGGGCATTCGTCAGCGGCGCAAGTATTGAATCGTCGGCCTCCATACGGTGCAGCGTCTCGAGGAATTCGTCCACCTGAGTGTTCGTGAACCCGCCCGCCCGGAGTTGCTGGACGGCAAGATCAGTATTTTGTTTCCGGGTGTTGCTGAATCGCGGATTTACCTCTGGCTGTACCGGTTCCGAATCCATTGCTTTTGCTTGCCCCCAACTTTTCCATGTCCGTGGGACGCTCCTCGCAAAGCGTATTCCTGCATTCCACATGCTACTATCCCGGGCTGCGTGGGGCGCACTGCCGGTACTGTATGACCAATGAAAGCTCCCTCGGAACTGGAGCTACGGCGCGACCTTAGCCCCGGCACGGGCATAGACTCCTTCAACAGCGGGCACCGAGCAGCGTTCGTCTACCAGGGGGCACAATGCAGCGCAGAGGTGGTTTGCAAGGAAAGCTGATTCTTCTGCTTCTTATCGGAACGACGCTGACTTCGTGTGCGTCACAACAAGCCGGGGAGCCGCGAACCACCGCACCCATGCCTCCCCAGACGGGCCCCACGTCCCTTGTGACAACCCCTGCGCCGCCGCGGGAGATGTGCGCAGCATTCCTGCCGTCGGCTCCGTGTACCGAGTACGTCAGTACTGCCGGAACATCAGACGGCGTTGACCTGCCCTGGGCGGCATCAGGGCGACTCACGGTGCAATTGAGTTCCGTGAATGGTTCTCTCTACATCGCTGCGAAAACTCCCTGCTCGCCGATCAGCGGAGCGGCCACAATTACGGGGGACACATTGGTGGTCGGCACGCTCGGGATCGGCGCCATGGGGTGCGCCGCCGACGCCGCCACTCGGCAACAGTGGTTTGTGGATTTCCTGAAGCGACCCATTGAAATGTCATTTAGCCAGGGCACGCTCACCTGGAAGAGCGGCTCCGACATGCTCACTTTCAAGGGAAAGTAGCCAACCCAAATCGCTCCCCTGGGGAAGGGAAGTCCGGCAGCCAATAGCATGGGTCAATGATGGATAAGTCGCCGGTTCCCGGCGGGTTGAAACACGAGGTGGCCCGTGACCCTGGCCGCGTCCACTGGATGGAGTTGTTCTTCGACCTCGTCTTTGTGGCCTTCGTTGGGCAGCTTGCCCGCGGGATCCATGGCGATCCTGGATGGGCCGAATTCGGCACCTACGTCCTGCTTTTCTTTCCGGCGTGGTGGGCTTGGGTGAACATTGTTTCCGTGGTCAACCTCCTGCCTGGTTTGTCGTCCAGGGCGCTGGGTGTCGCGATGCTCGCGGCCATGGCGGCGGCGAGCGTCATGGCCGCGGCCGCGCCCGGCGCCTTTGGCGAACGGGCTTGGGCCTTTTCGTTGGCCAATGCCGCCATTCGCGTTGTCCTGCTGGTCTTGTGGCTGTACCAACACCGCGAAAATTCGTCAGAGACTCCGTGGCGGATCTGGATCTACAACGGCGGCACGGCCTTCCTCTGGCTCATCTCGGCCTTCTTGCCTCTCCAGACCGCTGTCATTCTGTGGGCTGCCGCGATCGTCGTCGAGGTTGGCATGGTGGCGATTGGCGCCCGCCTTTGGCCCAACCGGGGCATCGGTGGCATCAACATCGAGCACGCTTCCGAGCGGCTTGGATTGTTCGTCATCATTGTCCTCGGCGAATCCATATTCACGATCGTCACTGAGGTGTCCGACGATTGGGGCCCGGGCGCGGGACTCGTCGGCGCGCTCGGATTCCTCGTTGTTGCCTTCCTCGGCTGGGCGTTCTTCCAATACGGCACCGGGACCATCACCGCGGGGCTCGAGCGGCTGCAGGCCCGGTCCGACTTCGCCGGGATCCTTCAGACCACCTTGTTTATGCCGTTTCTCCTGGTGCTGGGAGTGACTGCGATCGCCGGGGCGATCGCGACGGCCATTCCAGCACCTTATGAGCACTTGCCGTTCGGTTCCGGGATTTCGCTCGGCGGAGGCCTGGCCCTCTTCTATGGATGTAATGCGATCGTGTCGCTTCGCTACGGTCAGCCTCTACACGCAGTGCTGCCATGGGCAGTTCCTACTGTGGTGATCGCTGTCTTGCTCGCACCGGTCAGCGCTGTGGTTCCCGCCGCCGTCGTCTTGGCCCTTGCTGTGATTGTCGTGCTCCTTGTCACGGCCTACGTCGAGATTCAAAGGCGACGGGGGCACGCCCCAACTGACTGACAGTTGTTGTCGTTCTGGAGCCTCAAAACGACAACAACTGCGGGCTAGTTGGGTCAGCCGTTGATGATCTGGGGTACGCCGAGGGCTTTGAGGCCTTCGACGCCGAATTCGAGGCCGTAGCCGGATTGTTTGGCCCCGCCGAAGGGGATGCGGGGGTCGACGTTGCCGTGTTTGTTGATCCAGACGGTTCCGGCATCGAGGCGGGCGGCGACGTCGCGGGCGGCGACTGGGTTCGTGGACCAGACGGAGGCGCCGAGTCCGACGTCGAGCGCGTTCGCCTTGGCGACGGCCTCGTCCACGCTGCTGTAGCGGATGATGGGCAGGGCGGGGCCGAACTGCTCTTCGGCGACGAGCGGGTTGTCGTTGTCGATGTCGGCCACGAGGGTGGTGGGATAGAAGTTGCCGGGCAGGCCCGGGTCCGGATTGCCGCCGAGCAGGATGCGGGCGCCGGAATCGCGGGCGGCCTCGACGAGGCGGGCGACGATGTCGAACTGCTGCCGGTTCTGCAAAGGTCCGAGGACGTTCGCTTCATCAAGGCCAACCCCCATGGGCATGTTGGCGGCGACCTTGGTGAGTTCGGTGCACACTTCCTCGTAGAGGGAGTCGTGGACGTAGAGGCGTTTGAGGGCGGCACAGGTCTGGCCGGTGTTGATGAAGGCGCCCCAGAAGAGGCCTTCGGCGATCGCTTTGGGGTCGGCGTCGGGCAGGACGATGCCGGCGTCGTTGCCGCCCAGTTCCAGGGTGAGGCGTTTCACCGTGTCGGCGCTGGAGCGGATGATGGCTTTGCCGGTAGCGGTGGAGCCGGTGAACATGACCTTGCCGATGGCGGGGTGGGAGGCCAGCGCCTCGCCGACGTCGCGTCCGCCGGAGACCACCGTGAGGAGGCCTTCGGGGAGTTCCTCGTTGATCACTTTCGCCAGGGCGAGGACGGACAGGGGGGTGTATTCGGAGGGTTTGACGACGACGGCGTTGCCCATGCGCAGGGCGGGGGCGATCTGCCAGATGGTGATCATCATGGGCCAGTTCCAGGGGCCGATGGCGCCGACGACGCCGATGGGCCGGTAGTGCAGTTCGGCGCGGATTTCGCCGTCGTCGACGATGGTTTCGGGGTCGAGCGGGGTCGCGGCGGTGGCGCGCAGCCACGCGGCGCAGGCGCCGACTTCGAAGCGGGCGTTGGGGCCGTTGAGCGGTTTGCCTTGTTCGCGGGAGAGCAGGCGGGCGAGTTCTTCGGCGGAGCGTTCGACGGCGTCGGCGGCCTTCAGGAGCGCGGCGGACCGGGCGTCGTGGCCCGCCGCGGCCCACGCGGGCTGGGCGGCCCGGGCTGCGGTGATGGCGGCCTCGAGGTCACCGACGGTGTGGACCGGGGCCTCGCCGACGGCGGTGTCCGTGCCGGGGTCGAGGATGGTCCGGGTTTCGCCGGTGGTCGGGGTGATTGAAGACAGGAGGGCGTCGTAGCTTTCCAAGGGTTTACTCCACTCTGAGTTGGTAATGGTTTCGATGGACAACGTTGTAGGGTCAGACGGCCATCAGGATCATGGCGCCCAAGGCGCCCGCCGAAGAGATGGCCTCAAGCGATGCAGACCGGTGACGACGGTGTCCTCGGCCGTTTCGCCCAAGCGTTCGGGCCGCCAGGGCGATTGAGTAGGCGATGACCGCTGCCGCGAGGGCAACTGCCAGGACCGGGTTCGCTCCACCAAGTCCTGAATGCGCATGTGTTTGGTGTGCTGAACTGGATGGGGCTGTGGGAAGGGTTGTGACCAAGATGGCGAACATGGCCACCATGGACAGGGAACGGTGCATTTCCATGCCGCCGCGGCGATCCTTGGGCAGGAGCACCAACGGAAGAGGGGACGTGAGGAGCAGCAACAGGCCCCACACGACGCCCGGAACGATTCCTGGCCCGACGGTCGTGTCCGCCATCGCAACGAGCATGAGTGCCATCGGTCCCCACTGGCTGAGGTTCCTGACCAGTCCTTCGCGCATCGGGCTCCAGATTCCGAGGGCGCAGCAGGCAAGCATGACGATCGAAAGGGTTGTGTGCATGTTGTTCACAAGTCGTCGGTCCCGGCGCTACAAGTCTTCTTCGTCCCCGAGGTGGACGACCGCCGGCCCCTCTTCGCCGTGCCCGATCCGCCGATACACGGCGGGGCTGCTCCGGCGGAGGCGGAACGCCCACGCGACCCCCACCAGCCCGGGCACTATGATCGTGGCCGGCAGGATGAACGTCAGCGCATTGGTCTCGTTTTGGCCGAGCAGTACGTTGAAGTTGACCACGATCAGAACGAAGATCGCCGCCAGGAGCAGGAACCCCAGGGCAGGGGCGATCACGCGGGTCCAGATTCCAGCGTCATGCCTGTTCTTGCGGAAGAATCCAATGACAGCCAGCGAGACGATCGTCATCAAGAGGACAAGTCCCATGGCGCCGTCGTTCGTCAGCCACGTGAACATGGTCAGGACAGGGTAGAGATCACCCAACGATGATCCGGTCCCCGCGATGGCGAACGCCACCGTGACCACGACGGCGATGACCGTCTGGACGATCGACCCGGCGTAGGGGGCGCCACTGTGCCGCCGTACTGCACCCAGCTTCCGGGGGAGGACTTGTTCCCGGCCAAGGGAGAAGAAGTAGCGCGCTGCGGCGTTGTGGAAGCTGACGAGGGCTGCGAAGAGGCTGGTGACGAAGAGCAGGCGGGCCACGTCGGCGAGAAGCACCCCGGCATGGTCACTGAGGAAGCCGAACATCAGGTCGGGTCCTTGTTTCGCGGAAGCGTCCACCACTGCGGACGGTCCGGTTCCGACCGCCATGGCCCACGAGGAAACGGCGTAGAACAAGGCGATGATGGCCACGGCAGTGTATGTGGCCCGGGCGACCGTGTGCTTGGGGTCCTTGCTTTCCTCACCGTAGATCGCTGCCGACTCGAATCCCATGAACGCCGCGATGCCGAAGGAGAGGACCGCTCCTACGCCCGGCACAAAGAGGCTCTGCGGGCTGAGCGGCGCTCCGCTGACTCCCTCGGGTGCCACAACGAAGGAGACGACGTCGTAGACGATCACCACAAGGAACTCCAGGCCGACGAGCACCCCGAGGACCTTCGCTGACAGGTCCACCCTGTTCACGCCGAGGAATGCGACGACGGCGATGCAGACCAGCACCGGAATCCACCAAGGGACAGTGATGCCGAAGCGTTCGTTGATCAGGCTTGAGACGGTGAAGCCGAAGAGCCCGTAGATTCCGACTTGCATCAGGTTGTAAGCCATCAGGGCCACCATGGAAACCCCGACGCCGACCGGCCGCGAGATGCCTTGCGCCACGTAGGAATAGAAAGCGCCGGCGTTGACGACGTACCGGCTCATTGCCGCGTACCCGACGGCGAACACGGCGAGGGTTCCGCCGAGCAGCAGGAAGGACAGCGGAACGCCGGTTACCCCGGTGACGGCAAACGTCGTCGTGACGCCGCCGGCGAGGACGGTGAGCGGAGCCGAGGCGGCGATGATCATGAATGTCACCGCGGGTACGCCGAGACGGCGTCGATGGTGATGCGGGTGGCCCACTTCAGTGGTCTCTTTCCCGGTTGTTAAACTCATTTCTGGGCCTCCATGTGGCAGTGGCCGCCTTCGGCGGGCTTCGACGCAGGGACGTCGAGGACGGGGCTCCGGTCGAAGAAGCCCTCGGGGCGGAGTTTGAATCCCACCGTGTCGACAGGCATGATCGGCCAGTCCTCGGGGCGGGGGAAGTGGGTCAGCCCGAAGGTGTGCCACACGACAATGTCTTGTCCATCGATGTCCCTGTCTTGGGCAATGTAGGACGGCAATCCGGCTCCTCCGGAATGCTGGTTGACGAAGTCGCCGCTGGGGTAGCGCTCATTCTCGTCGTAGCGCGTCACCCACAGATCCTTCGTAGCGAACGCTGCGCGCTGGGCGATGGATGATTGGGGGTCCGCCAGGAGCATGGGATGCCCTTGTCCGTGGAGCTTGTACCCCACAGGATCGCCCAGGCGGTTGAGTGATTCGGGATTGGAGATGATCCAGGCCCGTCCGGCCGCCATGTCGGACTCCCGCACGGCCTCCGCTTCGCTCTTGAGCACAGTCCGACGGCGGGCGAAGGCGTTGCCGCGCTCGTTGCCTTCTCCCATGGGTACCCGGACGGCGTCCTCTTCCTCGACCCTGTTGCTCAGGCCGTCGATGGCGAAGTCCAGGCGGGCACTGAAAAGGTGCTGGTGGAACGGAGCCCCAAGGCCCGGAGCGAGCTCCGAGGCGTAAGGGTAGCCTTTTCCGGGGTGGGCACTGGTGAAGACGACGCCGGTGGCCTTGGCTTCGAACTCAATGGTGCCATCAAGGTAGAGGTACCAGTAGAAGCCGTAGTCGTAGTTGCCGATGGTCGTGAAGAAACTGATGACGAGCCGGCGGTTCCGGCGAGTGTAGTTCACGCCGCTCCAGAGGTCGCTGTGCTTGGCGAGGATGCTCCAGTCCTCCTCATGCATGCAGATGCCGTTGCGGATTTCCCGTGGCCGGCCGAACGCGTCGCTCACTACCGGGCTGAGGTAGGTGATTTCGCCGAGGCAATCGCAGCCGAGCTCGAGCGAGTTGGCGTATTGGCCCACGAGGTATTCGCCGGTATCGAAGTAGTTCTGCCAGGAGCGCACAGGGGAAGGGTCGCCGTAAGGCACCACCATTTCGGCGATGGAAGCACGCTTGAGGATGCTGCGACGGCGATCGACGTCGTCGAACGCCACATTGTGCAGAACAACGCCTTCCCGGACATCGAAGCCGATGTCCAGGCTCCACTTCTCCCACTCGACGTGGTTTCCATTGCGGACGGTGAAGCTCGGACCCTCCGGCTGGGTGATGTGGATCGGCTTCTGGGTGGTGCGCATCGCTCCGGTCAGCTCCGGGTCCGTAAAGTTGCCGTGTTCTTGCGGCACCGGGACGGCTCCGAAATCCAAGACCTGGTCCACCGTCTTGCTGACGACGTCAACGTAGGCAACCAGCCCATCCACGGGGTGGGCCCAGGCGCTGTCCCCGGGGAACTCCTGGACGAAAGCCAAACCGCGCAGAATCCGGCGACCCTTCTCCTCCGGGTACTCGAAGACCCCGGCTGACAGGGGAGCGACCCTGACTTTGCTGACGTCGAGGTTCCGGTCAGCCAAGGCCTTGAGCCACCGTTCGTCCTGCGCGAGGATCTCTTCGACCACCTCGAACTCTTCTTCGATGACGGGAAGCTCGCCCGTCACCGAAGTGTCGAGTTCAACCTTCGAGACGACTTCCTGGTGTGTCACAGAGACCACGACGTCCTGTGCCGCACCGGTTGAAACATTGTGCAGGAACGCCCTGAACCTGCGGTCCACAGCCTCCGCATTCCGTGGTGGCTCAAGGAGGCCAAGGTAGGCGATCCGGATGGATCCGTTGAAGAGTCCGGCGTCAGCCAAAATGCCCCTGACGGCCGTGATGTCTTCGGCACTGGTCAATGCAAACGGAGACAGTCCGGCAAACGCAGCCATTTCGGCGATTTCGGGAGAGGAAGTTGTGCTCATGGAAGGCCTTTGTGTGTGGCGATTTATTTTCTATGTGTGTAGAGAATAGCATCGTGTAATCTGAGTCACAACGGTTGTAGAAAAAAAGATTTGGGGAAAGCGTGCCGAAGATCGTAGACCACGACAAGCGCCGGGTGGAGCTTGTCGAAGCCACGTGGCGGATCATCGCCAGCAGGGGGATAGAGGGCGCCACGATGCGCGAGATAGCAACGGAGGCAGGCTTTGCCAACGGTGCCCTCAAGCCGTATTTCCCTACGAAAGACGATCTCTTGACGTTTGCTTTCGGCCACGTCTTCAACCAGACGAACACCCGTATGAGCGATTCCACGGCCGGCCAGCGGGGCCTGTCTGCATTGCGCAGCTATTGCCACGAAATTTTGCCGCTCGACGCCGAGAGGCTCAACGAGGCGCGAATCGCGATCGCCTTCTGGCAGCGCGCACTGACGGACCCGGCGAAGGCCGCCTTGCATGATTCCTCGATGGAGCAATGGCGTGAGGCACTATTCGACAAGCTCGGTGAAGCCAGGGAACTTGGCGAACTGAAGGAGGGGCTGAACGACGACGACATCGTTGGCGGGATCATGACGTTCGCGCTCGGTGCACAGATCACAGCCACGCTGACGCCGGAACACCACTCAGCGGATCAGCTACGGTCCCAACTGGAGACTTATATATCGCTCATTTCATCCGAAAAAGGCGATCTCGTGCCGACGGCCGGATCGAAAGGATCCGCCTAGCGGCGCAGGGTGCTCTGCCTCGCCACGAGTTCCGGCGTGAACACCACTTGGCTGTGGACGTGACCGGGTTCGTCGTCGATTTCGTCGAAGAGGAGCTGTGCGGCACGCTCGCCGATCAGCTGCCTCGGCTGACTGATGGAGGTGAGCGGGATGCTCGACTGCGAGGCAAAATCGATGTCGTCAAACCCAACGATGGCGACGTCCTCGGGCACGCGGAGCCCGTTCGCGGCGAAGGATTGCAAGAGACCAAGAGCCAATTGATCGTTGGCGGCAAACACGGCGTCCGGGCGCTTGTCGGATTGGAGATTGGACATTAGGTCTCCAATCCGGCGCCCGCGTTCAAATTTCAGATCCGGCGTTTCGAAGAGCTGAAGCGGGACCCCAGCACGTGCTGCCGCATCGGCGGCTCCCCGATAGCGGTCCTCGACCTGCTGCAGCGTGAAAGGGCCGCCGACGAATGCAGGGCGTACCGAACCGACGCTGACGAGATGATCCAGGGCCGTGGCGCCGCCGGCAACGTCGTCCACTGATACCGAGCAGAACTGATCCGTGCTTGCGAGCCTGTCGACGAGTACTGAGGGGATGCCCCGATCGCGCATTCTTTCGAGCCGCTGAAGAACTTGTCCGAACGGAGTGATCAAAACGCCTTGGACGCGTTGCTGCTCGAACAGGTCCAGATATGCCTGCTCTCGGCCGGCGTCTTCGGCACTGTTGGCCAGGATCAGGGAGTGCTTGTGGTCTTCGGCGACGTTTTCAGCGCCCAAAGCGACATCGGTGAAGAAGGGGTTGCGCACGTCCAGCACAAGCATGCCGAGGCTCCTGGTGGATCCTGAACGCAGCGAGCGGGCTGATTCGTTGCGCACGAACCCCAGCTCCTCGATGGCTGCCAGAACGCGGGTCCTCTTGTCGAAGGACACCTGGTCCGGCCGGTTGAGGACATTCGAAACCGTACCGACCGAAACTCTCGCAAGGGCAGCGACGTCTGTCAGCTTTGCTCCCGGGCCGCTTGGCACGCTCAACCTCCCAATTGATGAATCGAATCAAACCGCTTCATCAATATTACGTGGTTCGACTGGCGATCTCCGGGATTGACTGTTGACACGCCATGGAAGCAGGCCCTACCGTGTGAGTAGGTTCTTGAATGAATCGATTCAAGACGGTTTCGATTCAAGGAAGAAGAGCATTGCTGTTCGAAGACGACGCACAGGCAACAGAAGGAACAATCATGAACACCACGGAAACGGCCCTGGGCCGCCTCGGGGAACTGGCCATCGAGGTCCCGTCCTGGGCCTACGGCAATTCGGGCACACGGTTCAAGGTGTTCGGTACGCCCGGCACCCCGCGGACCATCCAGGAGAAGCTGGCTGACGCCGCGAAAGTCCACGAGCTGACGGGCCTCGCACCGACTGTGGCACTGCACATCCCGTGGGACAAAGTGGACGATTACTCCGCCCTCCGCGAGTACGCGGCGGACCTTGGCATCGGACTGGGGACCATCAACTCGAACACGTTCCAGGACGACGAATACAAGTACGGCTCCCTGACGTCCTCCGATTCGGCGGTGCGTCGCCGGGCGATCGATCACCACCTGGAGTGCATCGAGATCATGCATGCCACGGGCTCCCGGGACCTGAAGGTCTGGCTGGCTGACGGCACCAACTATCCGGGCCAGGATGACATGCGCGGCCGCCAGGACCGCCTCGCGGAATCCCTCCAGGAGATCTACGCGGGCCTTGGGGATAGCCAGCGCCTGGTGCTGGAGTACAAGTTCTTCGAGCCGGCTTTCTATCACACCGACGTTCCGGACTGGGGCACGTCCTATGCACAGACGCTGGCTCTGGGGGAGAAGGCCTTCGTCTGCCTGGACACCGGCCACCATGCCCCGGGCACGAACATCGAGTTCATCGTGATGCAGCTGTTGCGCCTGGGCAAGCTGGGTTCCTTCGATTTCAACTCGCGCTTCTATGCCGACGATGACCTGATCGTCGGGGCCGCGGATCCTTTCCAGTTGTTCCGCATCATGCACGAGGTCATCCGCGGCGGCGGATTCGGAAAGGATTCGGGCGTCGCCTTGATGCTGGACCAGTGCCACAACCTGGAGGAGAAGATCCCGGGCCAGATCCGCTCCGTGCTCAACGTCCAGGAAATGACGGCCCGGGCACTGCTCATCGACACGGACGCGCTCACCGAGGCGCAGCGTGAAGGCGACGTCCTTGCCGCGAACGGCATTTTCAACGATGCCTTCTATACCGATGTCCGGCCGGTCCTGGCCGGGTGGCGCGAATCGCGCGGCCTGCCCGCGGACCCGATGACCGCGTTCAAGGCCAGCGGCTACCAGAAGAAGATCAACGAGGACCGCGTGGGCGGCCAGCAAGCCGGATGGGGCGCATAAGCATGAACATGCAGAACACAACTAACAAGACCGTTGAAGAACTGATCGGCCGTTCCAACCGCCTGGGCGCGGACAAGCGGAACACGAACTTCGCCGGTGGGAACACCTCGGCGAAGGGCACGGAGAAGGACCCGGTGACCGGGGAGGACGTGGAGCTGTTGTGGGTCAAGGGTTCCGGCGGGGACCTGGGAACCCTGA
>NZ_JBFTOG010000026.1:0-74916 GCF_056397865.1 Arthrobacter sp. 05L417 | reverse complement strand
TCGACACCACCAACGCTGCCCTCGCCGCAGGAACAGCCATCATCGCCGCCGCGGTCTTCGGATACGGTGCCGGCCGCTGGCCCGCCCCCGTCACTGGCCTCGCCACCATCGCCATCTCCCTCACCGCCATCGGAACCGCAGCGTTCGTCATCCCCGCCTGCCAAACCATCCTCAACGGCAACCAGGCCTACACCCTCATCGCCTTCACCGCCGTCTACACCCTCATCCACCTCAGCCTCACACCACTCCGACGCAAAACACGCGCCCAATGACAGACCAAAAAACCAAACCCACACGGCCATAGACCAATCAGAAACCCAAACTGGCCCTGCCCACAACAAAGCAGACCAGGATACTCGGTCATAGACTGACGAGAGCAAGCAGGGAGGATCGGCATGAATTGGTTAACACGGTCGTGGAACCGGCTGTCTCGACCAAAGACAAGCCGGGAAACACAATCAATCCAACAACTCAAACAACTCCTCACAGACCTAACCGAGGAATCAATCACCCTCGAAGAAGCAACAGAGGCCCTTTTCAGAATCCAAACCTTGCCCCAGCCTCCAACCGGAACCGAACGCCACGCCCACAACACCCTTCTACTCGGCTTCACCTACGACCGCCTCCGTCACCCACAGAAAGCACTGCACTACTACGAGAGGGCGCTACTCGAATACCAAACACTGGGGGTGAAAACTGAACAGGCACTGATCCACAACAACCTCGGGCTCCTCCACCAAGACGCCGGACACTCGCACCAAGCCACCGAGTCCTATGGCCGGGCCCTGGACCTCTACGAAACCCTGGACCTCCCCGCAGGCCAGGCCGCAGTGCACTACAACCTCGGGAACCTGCACCAGACCGCAGGACGCTGGACCGAAGCAACCGAATCCTACAACAAAGCCCTGCACCTCTACACAACCCTGAACTTGCTCGAACGGCAGGCCGCAGTCGGTAACAACCTCGGAAATCTCCACCAGACCGCAGGACGCTGGTGGCAAGCCGAGGAGTCTTTCCTCCATGCCATGGACATCTATAACACCCTCGACCAACCCAAACAACTGGCCAAGGTTGACAACAACATTGGGGTCCTCTATCAGACCGCCGGACGCTGGACCGAAGCTGCCGAATCTTTCGCCAGGGCCTTGGACCTCTACAAAACCCTCGACCTCCCAGCAGACCAGGCCATGGTCCACACCAACCTCGGGATCCTCCACCAAACCGCCGGACGCTGGGACCAAGCCGCCGGGTCCTACAACAAAGCCCTGCGCCTCTACACAACCCTGAATTTGCCCGAACGGCAGGCCGCGGTCCACAACAACCTCGGGATCCTCCACCACGCCGCAGGACGATGGACCGAAGCTGCCGAATCTTTCGCCAGGGCCTTGGACCTCTACAAAACCCTCGACCTCCCAGCAGACCAGGCCAAGGTCCACACCAACCTCGGGAACCTGCACCAAACCGCCGGACGCTGGGACCAGGCCGCCGCCTCCTACACCCGTGCCCTGGACCTCTACGAGACCCTAGACCTCCCAGCAGACCAGGCCATGGTCCACAGCAACCTCGGGATCCTCCACAAGGACGCCGGACGCTGGACCGAAGCAGCCCAATCGTACAACCACGCCCTCAGCCTCTACACAACCCTGAACCTCCCCGAAGGACAGGCTGGTGTCCACACCAACCTCGGGATCCTCCACCACGCCGCCGGACGCTGGACCGAAGCTACCGAGTGTTTCGCCCACGCTCTGGACATCTACAAAACCCTGGACCTCCCCAAACAACTGGCCAACGTCCACACCAATCATGGGAACCACCACACGGCCACGGGACGCTGGGACCAGGCCGTCTCCTCCTACACCCGTGCCCTGGACCTCTACAAAACCCTGGACCTCCCCGCAGACCAAGCAAGGGTACACAGCAACCTCGGAAACCTGCATAGCGCCACGGGACGCTGGAAACACGCCGCTGACTCCTACATCCGTGCCCTCAACCTCTACGAAAACCTGGATCTCCCCAAAGACCAAGCGAGGGTGCACCACAGCCTCGGAAACCTGCACCAGAAAATAGGCCGCTGGGACCACGCCACTCACGAATTCAAGCGAGCCCTGGAGCTCTATAGAACCCTAAAGCTGCCCGCAGACCAAGCCAGTGTCCACAACAACCTCGGGACATTGCACCGGGTCGTCGGACGCTTGAGGCAAGCCGCCGACTCCTATGACCAGGCTCTCGGCCTCTACGAAACCCTGAACCTCCCCGCAGACCAAGCGAGGGTGCACTGCAACCTGGGAAACCTGCATCAGGACGACGGTCGCTGGAATCAGGCCACCGAGGCCTACAACCACGCCTTAGAGATTTACGAAACCCTCGGGTTGATGGAGGGACAGGCCCGTGCTCTTGAAAACCTAGGGTTGCTGGCCGTCAAGTGCATAGAAGCTCCGAAATCTGCGCAGTATTTCGACAAGGCTCTTGCTCTATATGCGGAACAGGATTTGCCACAGGAAGCAGCCTGGGCAGCCATCCGCAGGTCATGGGCACTGCGTTCAGCCGGAGTTCCCGCCGCCGAGTGCCTGGTTCTAGTCGTCCCAGCCGCACTATATCTGGACTCCGTCCGGTTCCAATTCGACACCGCGCCCGAACGCACCTCCTGGTCCAGCTGCGCCGCGATAGCCACGAAATTCGCCTTGGAACTCGCCGCCACTGCACAGGACCCCGCCCTGATCAGCGACCTCATCGAAACCCACATCAACACCACCACCCACACCACCGCGGACGATGAGCACACCACCCGTATCCACAGCATCGGCATCGAACTCACCGAGGCCACCACCACCGCCAAGGCCACGCTCTTCACCACCTCCCAGCCAGACGACGCCGGCGGACACACAACCACCGCCGCTGGAACCACCGGACTCCTCACTACCGCCACACTTCCCGGACACCCATCACCACCCCTCCTCACACCGACCACCGGCTCACCCCGCCAAACCCTCACCGGATGGACCACCAATACGCCCTACCCGGCCGTACCACGCCCCAAACAGCCAGTCAGAATCTGGTAATCCTGCCCTTTCCTCGCAACGCTCACCGCCGGCCGCGAGAGGACCATACAAGGTCCTACACGCAGCCTATGAACCGCTCTGTCCTACACCTGGCCGGGACCGCACCTCATCCACACTTCGGCCATAGAGCACGGTGGCAGAACAGGCAGCCGCCCGTCGTAGGCTCGATCAAGGCGTCGCTGCACTAGCGCGGTGTTGTTAGAGGCGGGTACCAAGGTGTCGAGTTGACCCGGTATGGCAGACATGGACGGGGGCCGGTGGATCCGCGATGGCGGCGCCGAAACTTCCGAATCCGGTTTCCCGATCCGGTCAAAAGGGGCGAAGGCCAGAAGGAGTGGAAGGTGGGCACCGCAGAAGCCTCCACCACCGCAAACCCCGCGCCCTTCATCCCATACGATGAAGGACCCGCCCTCACCGCCACCCCGCCAATCCCATCACCGGATGGGCGAACAAGAATGCTTACCCCTCGGTTCCAAAACCCACCACTCCCATCCGCACTTGGTAAGCCCAAAAGCGGCCAGACAAAGTCGGACCTCTTGGCATTGCTGTTGACGAGGTGCTTGTGTGGTAATGGATCACTGAATACGTTGGGGGAATTACTTGGACATGCACGAACACGCCGACCACGTTCGCTCAATGATTTCCCGGCTCGACGCCTCAAAAAGCCCCAACGAGCCCATGCTCAGGACCGTTATCGGCCAGGTCGAAGAGATTGCCACTCAATTGCTGGGTACGAGCGAAGCTGACGCGGATCTCAAGGCCGAGATAATCGCCTGGGTCATTCGATTCCGTCAGGAACACGGCATGCTGGGCAAAGCCCAAAGCAACGTACTGTTCCGTTCCGCACCTCAGCGGGCTGAACCGAGCAAGACACCGACCACACGCAGGTTCGACTACGACACCAGCGATCCAAGGACCCAAGACCCCACGTTCGCGGAAAAACGTGCCGGACGGCGCCGTCCGGCAGAGAACAAACCATACACATTCGGCGCCGATCCACAGTCGAAGGCGTTCACCGAGAAACTAGACAAACTCCGCACCGACATCAATGACCACACACATACCCCGGGAAGCCAGGAATCCACCCACCTGCTTAACCGGGTGCTCGACTTGCACAAAATATACAAAGCCCAAGTTCACTGGAAGTACTACGATCGGGTCGGCGATGAACTGGACAGCATGGCTCTGAGGCTCAGCGGGGACAACGTCGGCCGGATCATCGAAAAGAGCCGCAACCCACGGCTGCACAAAGGCGTGCCCGCCGAGATCGGGCCTATCTTCAGCCGCCAGGTCGTATCCGGTGGTCTGCCAACCCTGGGCCGCGGCCGCTAAGACACCGCCAACCTAATTGATGGGTGGGCTGTCTCCGTGGTCAGCAGATAGAGACAGGTCGCTGGATAAGACCGGTCTGGGGGTAGGGACTGACTTGGTAGAAGTGTTCAAGTGCCACCCGTCGGGTAGACCTGGATCTCGGAACCAGCAGCAATGGTCCAGGCTGCGCGGGAAGGGACGTGCCAGCGAGGAGCCTAGTGGTACCCGCCGCAATCAGTGATCGGTGCGATTCCCCCGCGGCAAGCAATGTGTCTTCCACCGAATAATCTCCGTTTGACGGCGCGGCGGGCGAATTCCCACCCGACCTGGTCGTTGCAGTGTGTGCGGCGGAATTGATCCGAGTCTCGATCAGATCCGAGAGTAGCTGCGGGTCTTCAGTTAGGACCGCAATTTTGAATGTCAGGCTTGCAGCCCACTCTACGAATCGTGCCCAGCTTTGACGGTCTGACGACGCGTTGAACTGAAAGCGGACCCTGTCCAGATGCAAGAAGGCAGGAAGAGCTAGGTGGATGGACTCGTCAATAAGTCCATTCCTGTCCGGTGCGGACAACTCGATCAGATCATGGGCACGTCTCAGTGCGATTCTGGCAGCCGACTGGTATTTTCCCAACCGGCTGTAACCAGAAAACGCCTCATCGTATAGTTGCACGGCGGCGGCTGTTTCCATCCGTGACAGGCGGAAGGAACTTAGCTCGTAGTTGGACATTGCCACGTACGCAGAGATCCGTGCCTGTCTGAACATAAGGTTCGACTGCATCAGATGCGACACTGCAAGGTCCATCCGACCTTGCATCCTTTGGACGTCCGCAAGGCCCTGATGGACGAATGCGGCACCGCTTTGGGTCCCAAAATCGCCCAGTTCTATTTGCAGAGCGCTGTGGAGCGCTTCCAGTGCTTCCGCGAAGCGTTTCATGTCGGCGAGGAGTTTCCCCAACCCTGCCAAGGCCTCGGCCCGTTGGGTCATCAGCTTTTTCCTTGGACACAGCTCAAGGGCACGCCTGTAAAAGCGCTCCGCGTCCTGATTCCTACGTCGGCGGGCAAACAAGTTCCCCATGGAAATCAACGTACCTACGCTCGCTGGATCCCCGACTGACACCGGGTCCGGCAGGCTCATTCTGAGTGCGTTTTCAGCGTCCGACCACTTTCCGGTCTGGTAGTAGAGACTGGCAAGGTGGCGAAGACACTGGGCCTCCTCTGACGTGCGCCCGTTTTTCTTGAAAATTTTCAGAGCGCTCTGAAAATACTCCTCAGCTTCGCGCCAGCGTCCCACCCGGTGGCAAAAGATTCCCTGAGATTCCTGGCAGTCGGCCCAGACGCGATCGGTTCGACGGGAGGGCTGCGTCTGCTGGAGAATCAAAGCAGCCCGGTCGAGATACGGTTCGGCGTCTGTCCAATCAGTTTCAACAGGCGGTACCGGGTACGCGGACCACGGGCGGTAAGGGATCAAGGCCGACGAACGCCGTCCCCCTTCGATTTCGACGGTGAACAAAACGCGGTCATCGGCACGGACGGCCGCGGATCCCAAAAGGGCATCGGCCTGTCGAATCAGCGCCGCCGCCCTACGGAGTGACCGCCAATTCAATACAAAATCCCTGCGCACCATCACATCATCCAACACCACCTAAACTGCGCCCGTTTTGGTGGATCCTTGAACTGGGCCATCGCAGTGCCATGAAGGTCCGCCCGCGTTTTCATCCATCGGCGCGGACGGTTTTCCTGGTAAGGGGATCACCGGTTCGCTGGTGTGTGGGAACGCCTTGTGAGAGTGAGCGGCAGAAGCCGCCCGTTCTCACAAGGAAGGACCCGTCAATGAACACCAACATCACGGTTACGGCCTCAGAACCGGCCATCTCGTTTGCCTGGCTTGGCAAGATCCGCGACCACGCGCTGTCGGGTCTCGGTGCTGTTACAAGGCCCTTGCTGTATCCGATCCGGCACGACCACGAACTCTACATACTGACCCTGCCTATGCTTGGCGCAGACGCCGTCATCCGGGCGAAAAACACGCCCGTCGGTCCGCTTGCTGTCCTGGCCATCACCATTCCAGGTAAGAAGACGCAGACGTTCAAATTCAAGGCTCACAAACCGGACGCCACGCCCGCATCCCTTCGTCTGGACGCTCTCGATTACTTGGTCAACCGCGCCGGGGCCCCTTGGTATCGGGTGTTCATCGACTGCCCCGAGCTCCGCCATGACCTCCGCCAGCTGCGTTCCTCCCTCCCTAGCTTCGACCAAGTTCCGGCAGCGCATGCCGCCACAGACGCCAAAGCCAAGGAAGCGTTGAGTCCTAGAACCGTTGTCGTTCACAAAGCCACAACCCACGGAACGGACCACATCGTGATCGCCACCGATGCATCTATCGCAGTCAACGGGCCAGAAGGAGCAGGTATTGCTTGGGCAGCCTCGGACGGCACCACACACACCCGCTACATGGCTCATACCCGCGACATCAACTGGGCCGAACTCAACGCAATCCACGATGCTCTGCTGGCGACCGCGAAGCACGGACATGTTGACCTTCTCTCGGACAGCAAGACGGCGATCGCTGTCGCCACCGGAAAGAGCGTCGGGGCACACCGCCGCGAGCGTGCCTTGGCGGAGCGGATTGCTGAGCTCACCAGGGGCCGGAACGTAAACATTCAGTGGGTGCGTTCCCACAACGGCCACACTCTCAACGAAACCGCGGACAGCCTGGCTGTACGTGTCCGCCACACCATGCAGCGCCACGACCACCTCCGCGGCAAGAAGCGCGAGCTCGATCTGGCCAGTTGACAACCAGATCACCGTCGCAAAAAGCGTTCGTCCCACCAGAGGAGTTGCGCTCATTCTGCGAGCACCGCGTGCCGCAATCAGAAGCCATCGCCGCATCGAGGTTGTACTGTCTGAAACAAGGCGCCGGCCACACACAAGGGAAACAGATGCACCCACACGAAAGAGCCACCCTGGAACAATTCGACGTGCCCGATCTTGCTCCGTGTCTGACAGCTTTAGAGGTCATCGGCGCACGGGAACTCAATCCGGTCGTCGCAGACACCCTCAGGACCCGGCTGTTGCCCTCGATCCTGTCTCTTCTGGCCGGGGACGAAGACGCATCCCTGGAAGTGCGCTATGCGGCTACAGAGGATGGGGATGTAGAGGTTGGACTCATCGTCGAGGAACATGGCCTCGATACGCCCGCTGACCTGGCATCTGCGATTGGTCGGGTGGTGTCTCCGGCCGTTGAACTCGCATCCATTCCGTTGGACCCGATGTGCATCAATGAGCCAAGGTCCAGGTGGTATGTGGGCCGGCGGGTGCCGACCGGAAGTATTGGATTCACTGAGGCATCTTCGCGGCGGCCGGATCCGGTAATCGCCGACGGATTCCCTTTCGCAACGGTTTCTGAACTGCTCGAAGCGGTGGCTTGCTCCCCCGGATCGACGGTTGAAGTCCGTTTGGGCGCGGCAGCGCGGATCCACAGCGAACCAATGCCACCATTCCTCGTCAGCATTTCCGTGACCAGCACAGAGATCCTTACAGCCCCTCCTGTCATGCTCGCTTCTGTGGTCAACCGCATCGTCCCAGGGCATTCACTCCGCAAGGAACCAGGAGAGTTCATCTTGGGGTTCGCCGATGCCGGCGCGCTCCCGCTGATTCCTGTCTCCGCGCACCCGCTTCCCGGACTCGCCACGGCACCGGCGGCGCCGGTGCCGCTCCGGCATCTTCCTCAATCCCGTCAACCGGCAGGCGGGGTCCTTCTGGGCCGGGCCTGCACAGCCTCCGGCGCCTCTATCCCGGCGATGCTTACCGAAGCCGAACGGATCCGGCACGTGCACGTCACCGGAAGGACAGGGACCGGAAAATCGACGCTTCTAGCCGGGCTCGCGCATTCCGTTGCCGTCCGCGGCGAAGGACTCATCGTCCTTGATCCTCACGGGACGCTGGTGGAAAGAATCGTCTCCGAACTCCCTGAGGACGGCCTTGCGCGTACTTTTGTCGTGCGGGCTTCGGACATTGAGAATCCGGTACCGGTCAATCCGCTGTCGACCGAAGACCCCGTGGCCCGCGACGTAGCAATCGCAGACATCCTGGCGTCTTTCTACACCCTGTTTGATCCCAGCCGGACCGGAATCATCGGCCCGCGGTTCGAACAGGCCTTGGCGATGTGCCTGCGGACTTTGGTGGCGTTGAACGGGACCCGGGCCAGTCTGCTGGATGTGCCGCGTCTTCTGACAGATCAAAGCTTCCAGCGCCGGGCCCGTGCTTCGGTACAGGACCCTGTAATTAGAGGGTATTGGGAGAACCAGGACAAGGCACGCAGCAGCAACGAGCACGGTGAAATCATCGCGTGGATCACTTCCAAATGGGAACGGTTCACCACGACCGCCGCGCTGAGGGCGGTGCTCGGTTCAGGCCAGAACACCCTTGACCTGGACAAAGTGCTGTCAATGAATCAGATCGTTCTTTTGGACCTTTCCAAGGGACAGATCGGCGAAACCGCCGCGGAACTTCTCGGGTTTCTTCATCTTTCCGGCATCTGGACCGCGGCGTTGCGCAGAACGGATACGACCCCTTTCACGGTCATCGTCGACGAAGCGCATTCGTTCATGGCCGGGTCCCTCCCCGCGATGCTCGCCGAGGGCAGGAAGTTCGGTCTTTCCGTTGTGCTCGCCCACCAGTATCTTGGGCAGTTGCCACTGGAGTTGAGCCGGGCTCTCTCGGGCAACACCGCCACGCAGATCGCCTTCCGCGCGGGCCGGACAGATGCTGAGGTTCTACATGAGCGGATGGGCAGGATGCTGCCTGTGGAGACCTTCACGACCCTGCCGGATCTGACAGCCGTCATCCAACGTACGGCAGGCCCCACCACAGCCCATCCCCACACCCTCACCGTCCAACATTTGGAGGACAAAGCGCCTCCCACAAGGCTCAAAACCCTGCTGGCCGCTACCGCCGCGACCCTCGCCCCGGAGCCGGACCTCAGTGCGGAGCCGGAGCCGGAACGTGAGTTCACCGAACGAGTGCTCCCTCCCAGACCAGCAGGCCTCAAACCGGAGACACCTCCAAAATCCTTTCTAGATGATTGGCTTGAGAAGCGAAAACAACGCGAAGAGCCCGAAAAGCCCGACGACGGCGTCCACGGACCTGTAGGTCCTCCGTATCCTCGAGAGTGAAGGGGCTCAAGAAGGCGCGACGTTGTGAGCGTCGACAGATGAAATCTCGATCCTGGATTCCGGGGTCACCCAATAGTGAATTCGAAGGCCATCAGAGGTGCCGGTCTGCACATACGCCCTGAACATCTTGGCTCCGTCGGTCCTGATGAGTTGCGGCTTGGTGGCTTTGTTCCCGGTCCGGTAGGGATGGACGTTCAGGATGCGGGCTCGTTCCTCCCTCTTGACCAGAATGTCGACGATGGTTTCCACGGTCTTCTGACGGCGTTGGCTGTTGGTCACCATGTTGAGTGTCTTCGCCAGGTTGTTTCCCACCAGGTAGTCGGCAGGCTCAGGGTAGCGGTTCTTCTCCTGGGCTGGTATGTACGCGGCCCAGACTGAACGGATTTCAAAACGCACGGCGGATTCTTCGTCAAGGAACAACGGTTCTGCTGTGTTGCTCGCCTGGATTTTTTGTTGTTCGGCTCTGAGGCGTTTACTGAGTTCGTCGTTCTTTTTCCGGGTTTCCGTCAGCTTTCGTTCCGTGGCGGTCAGGCGCCGGCGAAGAAGCTCAACGTCGCGAACGGCCTGGTCACGGTCGCGGACGAGATTCCGATGAACGACGCTCAGCGCGGCCAGGTTGTCAGTGGGTTTCTCGACTTTCGCGCCGGTAGGCATCGGAAGGGTGCCGTTTTCCGCGTCCCGGTTTGGCCGGGTAGTTCCGTTGTTCTCCTGCGCCGTGTCCACACCAGCTGTGTTCCCGGTCGGCACGTGGGCCGGTTCCTCTTCCGGAGTCCCTCCGTCGAAGGGCGAGGGTTCCGTGTGAGCGATATCCGCCGCGGCTTCGTCGGGGACCTCCTGGGGCATCGAATCGTCCTCGGTCTCGATGGACTCCAGCGGATCTTGAATCAGCGTCCGGCCCTGGACGAGCCAGGCTCCCCCACCTAGGACCAGCGGCGGGGCCGGAAGGGCTGCGGATTCGGGAGGGGCAAGTCGGACGACGATAGCCCCCTTGTCGAGGGTGAAGTACAACGGGACCACGTCCCCCACCGCAAAGACCTGGTCCAGGGTGTGGGTGGGGTCATCCGCGGAGGTCTTAACGGGCCACACTGACTCGGGGAGCAGCTTCACGTCGATCTTTCCAGGACCGGCACCGGTAATGAGTCCCAAAACCGTGTCGCCGTGACGATACACCTGTCCGATTCGCGGGCGAAGCAACATGCCGTTGAGGTCCAGATCCTGAGCTGCCGGTCTGGCCAAGCCGGTCACCGGCATCTCGGTAGAAAGGATCCAGTCCAGCCGTACCCCAGGGATGACATCGTCCGCATCGATTCTCCACAGGCTCCCATCATCAGAGGTAGCCAACGCCTGCGCGCCGTCCGCGGTGAATCCGCGGACGGTAGCGGATATCAGAAGTGGTTCCGGGGAAAGATCGTTTTGTGGTGGCTGTGGTGCTTCGGCGTTGTTGGTTGTCTTCCTTGCTATGATCCTCATGACCTGTTTGACGGCCCCGTCGATAACCCGTTGCAGCCCTTCCGGCGTGAAGGAGGGTCGCGGGGTGAATTCGGATCGTTGCCCACGGATGAAGGCGCCCGGTTCGTACACGCGAACCGCGTTGCCGTACACGTTGGCGTCCTCCGGCATCTTTGACCTGAACGCGTTTGCCAATGGTTTGGTGATGACGTGAATGGTCGCAAGCTGTCCAATCTCGGAAGCCAGCTTTTCGGCGTCAATGACCAGTTCAGGGTTGCGTTGGTCTTGCGCGATCACGACAGCGGGAAGTTCCCGGTGTTCGGAAAGAATGTGCTGGGCGAGTCGTGCGCTGTCGCTCACCAACTCGATGGTCACGGGGCTCCTTCCGGTTGCGTTCGCTCCCGTTCAGGGGTCGGGATTTCTGGCCCAGTCCACCACATAACCACTCTCCGTGTCATCGGCGCCACACCTGAGGTTATGACACAAACGGTCTAAGAACCGGCAGCCCTTGTCTCGCGATGGATCCGGTGCCAGTATCGTGTGGATTGTGGGGTTGAATGCCTTTGCTTTGCGGGGCATATGGGGAGGCAGCATGGCTACATACTTTGAGATCGCCCGAGAGTTCTTCAGGGACCATGACAACTTGCTGGAGGGCATGGACGACCATTCTCCCGATGAGCTCGCCGCCATCCTCGCCAAAGATCTGGCCCTCCTTTGTCATCAGAAATTCGGGAACAATGCCCGGCGCGGCCTCGACGAGGAGCTCGACCCGGATATTGCCTCGGGGATCACCCCCCCTCTGGTGACGCGGGCGTTCCATAAAGAGTCGGCCAAGTTGCGGCTGGAGGTCATCATGCCTCCGTTCAGAGCTTTCGTTGAACAGCTGAAAACACGGGCACACGATGGTTCGCTCGGTTTCAGCGATGACGACATCAAGCTGGCGGTTAAGAGGGTGACCCGTGAACGGGACCGTCACCGCTCCGCCGCCCAACGCTTGGACGGGAGAATCCCCGACCTCATTGAAGAATTGTGTAACACGGTCATGACCACGGCCTCCGTCCTAGGTGGCGAGGGCGGGCGCGAACGAACTCCCGGAGGCTTGTCGAAGGATATTGAAGACCAGATAGAAGCTGCCGGTACCGACCTTCAGGGCGAGCTAGTCGCAGCCCGTGCCGGACAAGAGGATGCAATGCGCTTCGGCGCAGCTGGGGTGGATTTGACGTCATTCGAGCTGCCGTTTAAGGACGGATCAAGAGTCCATAATCTCTTGGTGTGGGAGGATCCTGATGAGTTGGCATCCCACTATCCGCAAGTTGAGCGTTCGGCTTCCGAACTCGACGCGTTGTCTATCCATGTTGCGGCCCGTATCCATTTTCCTTTTGGGCTCACGACGGGTGAACGCCGCACGGATATGATCACGGCCGTGTATCTGGCGAATTCTGCGACAACTTACCCGGTAGTCAGCCGGGTCGTTGCCAGGGTCGAAGAGGAGCTTCACCCCGGCGGACGTGGCGGAGCCCTTCCCGCACCTCCCGGTCAAGTGGTGGGGGCCATCTGGAAGCATTTTTATGATGTTGGCCATGATTCCGGAGATGGCGTGGACATTGATGGTGGAGGCCTTCTCCGGGCCGCAGCCGGCTACGCCACGAAAAAAGGTGGAGCGCTTGATACTGCGTGGCCCTCGGGGCTCGTAGGTGCTGTGATGGGACAACGTGGCACACCTGATGCGGCGGCTCTGGTCGAGAATGCATTCCCGTTGATCGAGGTCGGCAAGATCGCGTCGTGGCCGACCGCTGGCTGGGAACCCTTTGGCTCCGTGGTCGCACGCTGGCTTGAAACTGAACAGGTAAGCAATCGTGGAGGCCGGTATCCAAGAGACGAAAGCAAGGACGGGCTCATTAGCGGCGCGGAGGCCGTGGCACGTTTGAATTCGCAGTTCGCTGGCGAGCAGTTCGAGAAGCTTCGCACCGATACGGCCTTGAAGTGCCTCCTCGCGTTCCGCAATCATCTGGTCAATACTGAGACCGGCAACACAGGATCACCGTTCACACGTCGCACTGTTATGGATGTCAACAAGTTCATCGTGAAATCGGCGGGGAGATCCATCAACACGCATTTGGCAGATGTTCGCACGGAAAGTGAAGAACTGACCCGCGGGATCTTCGTCCAGGCACGACTGGCAAGTGGTCGGTCGATGATGGGATTGCCCGAGGCCGATGTGGTTCAGGACGGCCTTCGCCGTCTGCAGTTGGACGCTTTGGAATGGAAGTCCGTAGACACGGTGGCTAGCGACGACGTTGACATTATGTCCACTTCGGATCCAAGCAGAGGCGTAACCGTGGACAGCCACGTTGTCAGCGTTGCACCTCTGGGCAGCAAAAAGGACCACGAACTCCCCGGGTGGCTTGAAGCGATCCACTCGGCCCCCGTCGGCCGGCGCCTCCTCGAACTGTCGGCCTGCAGAAACGATGAAAAATTCCAGCCCCGTAGCCAGGCGAGCCAAAGGATTTTCGATAGTGGCCTTGCCGGCAGGCGTCTTCGTGGGGCGGCGATGCGGTTGCGTTCCTTCATTTCATATACTTCATACGCTGCCCGAAGCGAGCGCCCACTCGAGCCTTCTCTTGAAGCCGAGCTGAAGGTATACATGGATCTCAATGATTCCGCCCTCCCGCAGCGGGAACAGCTGGAAAGCGAAGCTTTCATGTTGGGCATCTGCGTGCTCTTTGACGCCCTGCCCGCAACGGACTCTGAACTGTGACCGATTCAAACCAGGAGCTGAAGTATATGGCCGACACAGCACCCAAAACGCTGCGGATCCTCCGTGAAGGCTCGGGCGTCCGTCTGCTCGGGGCGCATCGCGGACCTGTCCCGACCGTCTCGATATCCGCCGGTCCGTTGATCACGGTCGAAGTAGACCCTTCGAAGAAAGACTTCCCAGTAGAGATTCGCGTGGTCGATCTGGATTTCGATGCAGAAACCGCGCTCCGCGATCTGCTCGGTTCGGCAACTGTCAACGACGTCCTCTCAGCGATCGAAGGTCCGGTCGGGGAACAAAGCGTGCCGTTCCTTGTGACACCGATCATGGAGGGTGTGCTCTCCCTGGCGGTGTTGTCATGGGATGAACGATGGAACATGTTCCCCCTTGATCCAACTCTCATCGCAGTGGACCGCCTCGCGGCCGCTTCCAAGGCCGGCTCGCTGGGGGCGAGCATCGCTCGTGAGACATTGCCAGGAGCAACACCCGCCCTCGCCGTGCTGAACGGCCTCAAGGAACACGGGACTCTCGCCCCCGCCGCGTCCCACACCGTTGAGGCAGCTCTCCGGTCGGCGGGCCGGGCGCTCCCCGCCTCCACCTGGGCGCACGTCGACTGGGAAGCGGACCTCTCAACGCTTATCGACTCCAGGATGTCCACTGCCGGCGCCCTCTCAGCGACAACTGTTGGAGTCGATCCATCAGGCCTCCCCAACGCACTCCACGACACGGCCGATTGGCGACTCACAGGAATGGGCATGGCCTCCACGGGCGAAGACGTCATCAAGGCTGAATACGTCGATGGTCGGGACGATCTGGTCACCATCACTATTCCGGCCCAGGAAGCGCTGATCAACGACGCGGTAGAGGCCCAGCCCTATTACGAGGGCATTATCACCGACCCTGTCACGGGAGAAGTCCTGGCCTTTGCCCACATGTCCATCAGTGATGACGGCACCCGGTTCACCGGCACGGCACCTCTGGCACGCCCTTTCCAATTCCATGACATCATCGACGTCAGACACCCGATGGTTGCCGAGCCTGTCGAAACAGACCCCAGAAACCGCAAAATCGATCGTATTCGCAGGTCAGCCGCGCGCGCTCACGCGGTCGAGCGTCTCGCCAACGGCGCACCCGAGGCGGCGGGCCTCGTCGTCCAGGCATGGTCGCGCGTCTCCGCTGAGATTTCCCAAGCCCAGTACCACTACAGGGACATCAGCGAGATTCTCCAAGGGTGGGCGATGTTCTCAGATTCCCACCGTCACCACATCCTGGCTTCCTCACCTGCCATCGCCGACCAACTCCAGGCCGAGTCGATCGAGTACCAGTACACATCGACAGGGCTCGAACCCGTAGAAGACACATCCGTGACACCTACCCTCGCCGAACTTGCCCTCACCGGACAGCTAGTCCGCCCCTCGGGCAGCAACCGATGACAGCCCCCAAACCACCAGTCGAGGTCCTGTTCCGGATGACGGACAGCGGAAGCACCTACATGTACTGGCGGTGGATGGATGACCCCGACAATCCCCGCATCGCCGTCTTGCCACGGGAAACCATAGAGCGCGCCGGCGACCTCGTCGCCCAGGCACTGCTCGACCCGCTGGCAGACGAGGTAGGAGACGAAGAAGCGCCGGTCCGAAGAGCCCTGACCGAAGGATCGTTCTCTTCCAAGGAACTTGAGCAAGCCTGGTCAACCGAACTCGCATCTCTTGTCCTTCCGGACGGCCTGGCCAAGGAAATCGTAGCCCGCACAGCCGACGGTACCGAGGTCATCTTGCGCATCCTGCCCAGCCCCGCACTAGCGAGGGTGCCATGGGAGATACTTCCACTGCCCAGTGGCCAGCGGCTTCTGGAACTGGTGACGATCCGGCTCGACGCCCCGGCGGTGGTCAATTCCAACCGCGGCAAGAATCCTGAACCCTGGGAAACGGCTCAAGAACGGGCGACACTGTATCTGCTCGAACCACCCCACAGCGCAAACATCAATATTGACCGCTATGTCATCCAGGCTGACGGAGCCATTGCACTCAACAACAACTCAGTGAACGTCCCCGCCCATACACCGATCGACCGTACTGCGTTCGGACAGCTTCTACGCGGGGAACCGCACCCGCTAGCACGCGTTTTCGGTCTGAACATGAACGAAAAGCCCGGGCGGCTGCTTTACTACGGCCATGCAGACTCCCAACCCAATGAACCCGGGTCCGCCGCCATCCACCTTACTGACGGCCCCGCCATGTTCGGATCAGCCCAGGACGACGAGGGGCATCGCGCATTCACGGCCCTGGACCTGCTGCAGGGAACCTCGAACGCAGACGTCCACTACCATCCCGAGGTCTCCATCTACCCCCACCCGGGGCAGGCCTTCGGACACGAGATCTGGCCCATGCCCCCGCGCGTTGCACTGATCGCCTGCGAAAGCGGGGCCGACCACCGCGCTTTGGAAACTTTTGGAATGATCATGGCCATGCTGAACGCCGGCGCCGAAATCGTCACCACCACCCGATGGACCCTGGCCACGGACTACGCCCTGGAAAAAGTCCACGGCCTAAAAGCGACCGCAACAACAGACCTCGTCCTTGTCGTTGACCGCGCTCACGCAACACAAGACCCCGTCAAGGCCATTCGCGCATGGCAGCTCGAAAAACTCCATGCTTGGATGTCCGACGGGAAGATCGAAGACACGCCGCTGATCTGGGCTTCCTTGACCACCCACGTTGCACCCGAACAGGCGCCCCTGACCGAGGAAGAGTTGCAGGCGGTCGGGGCCGTTGCAGGATCTTGAACGGGAAGATGAGTGATTTTGAAGGCCCCCACAGCTGCGATTCTTCGACGAGGAGCTGGATGCTCAGCTGCGTCTGAACAAAGCAAGGCCTCCCTCCACCGAACCCTGCTTCCGACCCCGTATCCGGCGGGGATGATCCTTTCCGTGGTTATCTCAACGGCGACGACCTCATGGTCGGGGCCCGGTTCCTTGCCGACGCATTGTCGCTGGTGTCGGAGCGGACAGCGACTCGAAACCGTCCGCCAGACGAGCCTGACACGAACTCACCGCGTTGATCTCCGCGTCTCGACCTGCCGCGACCACGACAACGGACATTTGACTCAAAGTCTGCATTCGAGGTTGCTTACCAGGTACGAAATAAGTCACGACGACAGCTGTTGAGCAACCTCGTGGTCCAGGTGATTCCGGGGAGAGGTCTTCGGTCTCATCCCTTACACCGGCCGCCGGGGTCGACTTATGCCGATGGGAGACAAACGGTGTTCAAACAGCACAAGATCCGGAGAGCCGCACAACAGACCGCTGACCGTGCCAAAAGCTTCAGGGACGCCAGCCGCATAGAGGAGAGCGCGAGGGAGTACACTCAGGCGCTGCAGCTCTTTGAATCTCTGGGCGACTGGCCGTGGGCTTCTATCTGCGCCTACAGTGCAGCGCAGGGGTACGAACAGTCTGGGATGATCGACGATGCGTTAGCGGCATACCAAAAAGCTGTTGCTCTTTACAATTCCACCTCCAATGTGATTGGCGCGGCAGTAACTCACCAGGCTTTGGCCAGACTCGACGAATCCACCGCCGAGGAACACCTGTTATTGGCGGCGGACCTCTTCGCTTCCAATCGAGACTGGGCGAATGCCGGCAGAGCCACCTACGACGCGGGCCACAAACTGTATTTGAGTGGCGCGTGGCAGGACGCACACGATTCCTTCGAGGCAGCACTCGACTTCTACGAGCTAGCCTTCGATATCGAGGCCTGTGCTGACTGCCACCTGTATCTCAGCAGGACCCTCCGTAAGATCGGCTCTCCTACCCACATTGAAAAAAGCCTTCAAGAAGCCTCCATGGCGATCTCGATGTACGGACCGGAAGCCCCCGTGAGCCAGCTAGCCATTGCAAAGCTGGCAGGTGCCCAGGCCACTGTTTCTTGCCTCAGCAGAGGCGTCGATCCTAGTTCGGTCGGCGTTGCCATCGAGTGGGCAGTTGCGGCAACGGCCCACTACGAATCAATCGCCGCCGCAAGAGATAGCGGTATCGCACATGCCACGCTAGGACAGCTACTCAGCCACGATGGACGGTACGAAAGAGCAGAGACTCATCTGCGCCGGGCCATCAAACTCCATAAGGACCTTGGGGAGGACGTAGAGGAAGCTCATTCACACGTCCACCTGTCTGATCATTTCAGAAGGCGTTCCAGTTTCGCCCGGGCTCATCGAGAATTGGAGTCCTCCTACGCCCTATACACGCAAGGAGACAGCCCAGGCGACGCCGCCGAATGCGCCATCCGTATCGGACAGAACTTCTACGATTCCGGGCAGGGGGTGCTCGCACGCGACTGGTACGAACGGGCGATTAAAGGCTTCAGGGCCATGTCGGCGTTCGAGCGCCTTGCAGACGCACACACGAGTATCGCGTCGAGTTGGCATGCTGACGGTAACGACGCCGAAGCGCTCAAGCAGTATCAGGATGCACTTCGCGTTGCCCAGGCACACGGAACTTTGCGCGTCAAGGCCGGAGTTCTAGGGGCCCTTGGCAATCATTTCAAATTCATCGATGAACCAACGAAAGCCGAGGGTTGTCACCTGATGGCTAAGGAATACGCAGAACAGGACGGCTCACCGGATCTTCTCGCGACGGTCCACCATAATCTGGCCTGCGCTCAGATCGATCTGCAGAAATGGGCTGAAATGGAACGGAACTTCAAGGCTTGCATCGATATCTACGACCGCTTGGGCAACGTGAAGAACGAGGCGCTCTCGTGGGCCTGGCTCAGCAGCGGCCTTCACAAAGCGGGCCACCACGACCGCTCAACGAAGGCGTTTAGTGAGGCATCAGTCCGCTACCGTTCCACGGATGCATACCTCGAACTTGCGAGATGGTCTTCACGCCGAGCCTGGTTGCTCATGACAACCGCAGGAACAGGAAGGGACTTGGGTGAGGTGACCGAACTTGCCGTTTCGGCGTACATCTACGCTGACTCCCTCAGAACCCAATTCCCTCAAACGTCAGGCCGGCTTGCCTTCGAATCGATCCACTCTTGGATTCGAGATCGTGCTTTCCAGTACGCTCACGAATCAAATGACCCCAGTCTGATCGCAGATCTCATAGAAACTGCCGTCAACTCGGCAGACCATCATGTTCGGGAAGACCGTCAAGCCGGCGACGGCATTCCAATTATTGCCGAACAAGACCTGAGCTATGTAACATCCTTACCCCAGACCACAGAACTGCGAACGGCAGTTGTCGCAACCGGTGTTACTAGGCTTCTAGCCTCCGCCAACTTACCTGCTGGTCCCGGCCCATTGCTCATCATTAAGTCCCGGGCACCTGTACTATCCAGAGTTGCTTTAGATCGCTACCATCATTCCGGCTCGTACCCGGCGCCTTCGCGGCCTGTTGCAGTGACAGCCTGGTAAAGGACCCACCCAACCAACGAACCACGGCATGCGCTTTCTGATCTCGACCCAAGATACTGCGGTTACGTTGAAAGGTTATTTGATCAGTTCCCCGGCCCAGGATCGAACCCGATCAACGTCCTTCGCTGTCAGCCCCCTTTGAGCCTGCACGGTAACCAGCAAAACCGGGAAATTACACGCTGCCACCCACTCAATGGCATCGCGACCATGGACATCGTCGATCCACACGACTCCTGCGCACTTGTCGCCTGATTCTGCAACAGCTCGATCAACCCAGCGCGATACCTTTTTCAGCTTGGGGGTATCGGCAATCACGTCCTTAACGTTCGCCAAAGTCAGCGGGATTCTAGAAGTCATCCCAGCAATTCCCGCCTGCCGATCGAGTTGATCAGTTACTGACAAGCTGCAACTAGTGTCGCGTGTCTGAAGTGATTTGAGAGTTGGTATTTGGGAGAATCAGGCATGGCTCATCCTCCAGCTCCTGCTTTGGTGATTCGTGATGGCGATTTAGAGGTTCTTTCTGCCTGGTCTCGTTCGACGTCGATGCGGGCCGGTTTGGTCCAGCGGGCGCGGATCATTCTGATGGCGTCCGAGGGGGTTCCGAACACGCGGATAGCGGCAGCAGCGGGGGTTTCGCTGCCCACGGTCCTTTCCTGGCGTGGTCGGTATCAGGAGCGGGGCATGGCCGGGCTGGAGGATGAGCAGCGGCCGGGCAGGCCGCGGGAAATCGACCGGACGAAAATCATTGCCACGACATTGGCGCCGCCGCCAGCGTCGCTGGGGATCACACATTGGTCCTCGCGGCTGCTGGCGAAGCATTTGAAGACGGACTTTTCCACGGTGGCCAAGACCTGGCGGGAATACGGGGTCAAACCGTGGAAATCCGAGACGTTCAAGTTCTCCACGGACCCGGAACTGGAAGCGAAAGTCGTCGATGTGGTCGGGCTCTACCTGGCCCCGCCGGAGAACGCTGTGGTTCTGTGCATCGATGAAAAATCCCAGATCCAGGCTCTGGACCGGACGGCGCCGTTGCTGCCGATGCAGCTCGGCGTCCCGGAAAAACGCACGCATGACTACGTCCGCCACGGCACCACGACCTTGTTCGCCGCACTCGACATCGCCACCGGAAACCTCACCGGCCAGTGCAAACCGGCCCACACCCACAAGGAATTCCTGTCCTTCCTCAAACACGTTGCCCGTACCTACCCCGGCGTCGAGCTGCATCTGGTGATGGACAACTACGCCACCCACAAGAAGGCGCCGGTGCGAGACTGGCTGGCGGAGAACCCGCGCATCCACGTCCACTTCACCCCGACGTCCGGGTCTTGGCTGAACATGGTGGAAATCTGGTTCGGGATCATCGAACGCCAGGCCATCCACCGCGGAACGTTCACCTCGGTCACGGACCTGATTCGCAAGATCCGGCAGTTCATCACCGGGTGGAACAAACGCTCCCACCCCTTCACCTGGACCAAATCTCCCGAGGAAATCCTCGCGAAAGCCAAACATAAGACGACTTTAAACACGCGGCACTAGTAGCCCAAACAACAGTTCCCAATGCAGCAATTTCCCCTAGCAAGACTTTGCGCTCGTTGGTCAGCCAAACTGTGTGCTGTTGTTCAAGAACGTCCCATTTCCTGCGTGGATTGAGCACGCCGTCGACGTCCATGAGAACGAGTGCTCCAGTTTTCTGCATGACCAGACCCTACTTGCTCTTTCCAGCCATGTCTCCCATTGGCTTCGCAGCCGCCCCTGTATGCCCTTGGTAAGTGCGGTTACAGCCGATTTTGTTTACACGATCGCCAACCGGGCTTCGGGTGAGACCAGCTGCTTCAGGATGGCAGTGCCCGTCCGTGTGACTCCGGCAGACGAAGTCCTGGAGCGAACAAGACAGACCGTTATGGATCGCGTCCGACGGCGAGCGCCCCCATGTTTTGCCCAAATCAGACGTTCCAAAACTCCGTATCGCAACAGTGTTGACAGACTTCGCCACTCCTGCTTAATATGTTTATGTCAGATCAACAAATTACTCAGGGAGTAACCCATGGCTCACAACATCGAAACCTTCCAGAACGGCGCCGCCGCTTTCGTCTCTGCCCGTCAGGATGCATGGCACCGCCTCGGAACTGTCACTAAGGACGCCATGACGGCGCAGCAAGCGCTGGAACTGGCGCTGCTCACCGACTGGGATGTCCGCAAGGTCGCGCTGCGCACCCAGTCGATGATCTCGAATGAAGGGGTAACGACTTTGGATGTCCCGGACCAGTTCGCCACAGTGCGGACCAACCCGGTCACCGGAACACCGGATGTCCTTGGCGTCGTCGGCAGGAAATACCAGCCCATCCAGAATGAGGAGCACACGGATCTGCTCAACGCCCTGGTTGACGAATCCGGAGCACACTTCGAAACGGCCGGCTCTCTCAAAGGCGGGCGGGAAGTGTTCGTCACCATGAAGATGCCACAGCACATGAACATCGGCGGCGTCGACACCGTTGACCTTTACCTTGCAGCCCTGAACAGCCACGACGGCAGCTCAGCCTTCCGCTTCCTCGCTACACCGGTGCGGATCGTTTGCGCGAACACACAGGCAGCTGCCCTCCGCTCGGCCCGTTCAACGTTCTCGGTGCGCCACACCCGCGGCGCTTCAGCCGCTATCACTCAGGCCCGGCAGGCACTGGGACTGACCTTCAAGTACCAGGAGGCCTTCGAACTGGAAGCCGAACAGATGATCCAGCAGACCCTGACGGACGCAGCCTTCATGGGCGTGATGAACCGCCTCTTCCCGGCCCCCGCTACCGATGCCCCGGCCTCCACCCAGCGCCGCCACACGGAACAGATCAACGAACTGGAGCGCCTCTTCACGGACGCAAACACCAACGCGACAATCCGTGGAACCCGCTGGGCCGGATACCAGGCGGTAACGGAGTACATTGACCACTTCGCCCCGGCACAGCGGAACAAGTGGACCGGAAACCTGGATACCGCACGGGCGATGCGTTCACTCAGCACCCCGGTCGTCAATCTCAAGTCTCGCGCATTTGACCTCCTGAAGGCGTAGCCGGCCCTGTCGGGGGCTGGCAAGCAGCCAGCCCCCGACAGCATCAGCTACGCACCTCAGCAATCGACCTACTCCGGTCACAAGCTTCGGATCCCTGAGCGCGGCATGAGGAATATCAGGGGGTGAAGCAGACTGTTCTTTTTTCGCCCGAAGATGTTTGTTTCCTAGCCTGCCCCGGCCAAGGCGGGCTGCGGGCCACGCCCCACCCGGGTGTTTCGTGTGGGAGTTTTGGTGGGATGGCAGCCCGTCCGTTTCTTCAAGGGTTACTGATAGGCGGATGCGCTGCCCAGGACTCTCAGGAGTCGGCCGACCAGCGATTTGACCACGGCTTCCGGGTCTTCAATGACGGTGTCTGTTGCCACTGTGCGAGTGCTGGAATAGCTATCCTGGTCCATTGAACTTGACGGCCGGTGGTACCTCCAGTCATCAACGCCGACATACGATCTCAGACCTCGAATCCCGTTCATGCGCAGTCCGACGGTCCAGGTTGATCTGTAGCCGTATTTTTCCGAGAGTTTTCCGACCCAGTAGATGAGTCGCTGGGCGTAGGCGACGGCCAATCCGTCGAAAACTGCCTGCTCCTCGGTATTGGGGACTGTTACAGTTCCACGGCCAAGGAGAATTCGAATCCCTCCACCTTCGGTGAGTTGGATTTCCAGCAGCCCGCTTTCGTTAAACCAGTCAGTGTTGGTGCTTCTGCCGGGTCCGCTTGCCTCATTGCTGACCATGGCAACTCCGCCCGCCCGGTGCTGATAGTTGTAGGCCGAGGAAGGGTTCGGGTGCCAATCGACAAGGTTCACTCTGCATTTGTTGACCCCAGAAGTGATGAATGACCTGACAGCACTTTCATCTTCGAGCAGTTGCTCTACCAGTTCTTCATTCACGGGCATTAGAGGCTCAGCCACCAAGTAGATGTGTCCGCTCTCCCGTTCGTGGGGAGATAGGAAATCATTTGCTTCCGCCTCGTCCAGTAGCTGTTTGCCAAGGTCTGCCTGACGCTGCCGCCGCTCGTGGTGTCGCAGTACCTCAGCGTCCGAAAGCGAATGTTTCGATGCATCACCGCGCCCGTAGTACTTTCCGTCCGTCATATGGGGAGCTAGCGGAGAAGCAGCTACTGAAATCACGAGGTACCCGATGGTTTCATCGTTGGCTGAGGGTATCCCGGTCGAGCGGACCGGAAGCGGTGGCTCGATACGGTTCCGGGCGATACCGTCAACGCGCTCAAGCAGTCCTTCCAACTGGCAAGGCTTTGGCACAAGACGCTTGTTGCCGCGACCGTCCCTTTCTTCGGCAACACCGATGATGAACAGGCCACCATCGATGGCGAGACTGGCCAGGGTTTGCGCAATCTGCTCATTGCGTGCAGTCTCCTTCACCTCGATGTAGTGGCTCTCGCGCAACATTCCTGAGGCGATGCCGTCAATAACTTCCTGCTCGCTGGTTGGATTCCACAACGCCGACACAATGCCCCCGCTCAGTAGGTGAACCACGAGGCGACTAGCCCCTTTGCAGTTTAGAGCGGCGCTTCGGACTTGAGATATTGAGGAGCGTACCTCAAAACGGGGATACCGATTTCCGTCAGGTTTCGTCTGCCGCGTGCTCTATGAGCCGTGGGAATCGTTGACCAGTCCCAAGTGATCTCACCGGAGCGTGGGAATCGTCAGGATTGGGAGCTATCCGCTGGCGAAACTACTTCTTGGGCGCCGAAGGGGTTGTTCCTGGCTTCATCTGCATAGGCTGTATGCGGTTGGGAGCCGGCGTTTGGCCACCCTTGCGGATGTTGAAGGAATCCGAGTTTCCGCCCTTGGGTGCGCCGGACTTGTTCTCTGCCACTGCTAGTCTCCCTTTTGGTTGATGCCTGAACCCTATTATCGCTGCCAGCCTCGAACCGGAGGACACGACTTGCCCACATCACCGATAGCGGCGCTGCTCTACATCTGCCTTCTGCTCCCGGGGGTTGCTTTCGTCTGGAGCTATGAGGGCCACCGTTCTTTGGTGAAGCGGTCTGCCTTCCGGGAAACAGCATCTGTTGTGATTGCCAGCGTGGCTTCGATAGTGATGGTCTTCCTTGTCCATTACCTGCTTGGATTCATTTGGGAGCCGGCGGCGGAAACTCTGCGTGATTTCTTCCTAGACCCGGGGAAGCTGTTCCGCGAGGACTCACAACTGTTCCTGGGGGTAGTCCTCCTCGATCTTCTCAGCGCCATACTCTTGGGCCTGTTCCTTGGCAGCCGAAATGCGGACATCCTCCGAAGGAAGCTTCAGGCCCGCTGGCGGAAACTGCGGAAGCTGGACGCTGACGTCATTGACCGTGAGCAGTCGGGTTGGCTTGCAGCCTTCGGCGCCGGCCAACCAGATGATCGGATTCATGTGGGGATTCAGCTCAAGAGCGGGGCCTGGATCCAGGAAATCCTTTATTCGTATACCAAGACCGGCGATGAAGTCCCTGAGCGCGCCCTGACACTTAGTGGACGAATCCACTACCAGGCTGCGGACGGCGAAAACTTGCACCCACTGGAGTACTTCTCAAGTGTCGTGGTGCAGGCCTCCGAAATCGATCATCTGATGGTGGGCTACGAACCTGTAGAGCAGGAAGGATGCAGTGTTGAGGAAATCAATAGCGAGACCTCATCAGAAAATCCGTTGATCTCTGGCGCCACCGGTTGACGCGCTCGCGCTTCACGGACGCTGTTGGGAACGTACTCTGCATGGCTCAGGCCGATTCGTGCCACGAGCTCTAGGGGAAACGCTCGGGGTACGAGCTGCTGGCGGACCGGGCCGGGCTGCAGTCCGTGAAGAACTCCACCAACGGCACCACGCGGCCCGGTACCAGATCACCCATACCGCGGAACGTCAGAACCGCCCCGCGATAGTGCACGTGATATCTGACGAATACCAGACACGCCTCTACATGCTGACCCGCAGCACAGACCCCAAAGAGCGCATGGCGGCAGCCAGAGAAGCCGTAGCCACCTCCTCTCACACACGGGAAGACTTCACCACCGACGGCGCCCGGGAATGGGTCGAAGAGTCCATCCACAATGATGAGCTGGTGGCCGCGGCCGTCGACTCCCTAGGAACCCTGGAAACAGTGGAACGCCCGTACCTGGGCAAGTTCACTGCCGAGCTGATTTACGAGCTGCTCACCGACGCGGAAGCCGATTTCTGGTACCGCTTCTGGCGGCACGCTGGCACCTATCCGCCATAACCAAAGGGAACAACCCGGCGCAAGCGACCTTAGCCGGTTCTGTCACCCCCCAGCGTCCGATTTGTTTGTAACCCAATCACCCTCTCTTCAAGGACCTGGTGCTGCTGGAGCGCGGACCAAATACTGGCCCCCTTCCTTGCCTGTGTCCGGGCTGCTAGTTGGCCAAGTAAGCCCGGCCCCTGCGAGCGCGCATTGAAGAATCGTCGGCGCTCCTGCCTACACAGCAGAGGACTCGGCGCGACGTTTTCTAAATCGCAACAGTGTTGACACGAGCTTTCGAGTCCGCCTAATATGTTTATGTCAGATCAACAAATTAGAGGATTGAAGAGATGGAAAAGACGCTGAGCATCGAGGAACTGAACATCCTACTCGGCCACGCAAAGGAAGACGTCGCGGCAATGGAAGCCATCAAGGCAACCAACGCCGCCGCCGCCTACTACGCGATCGAACGCACCATCCAACGATTCATCGACGCAACCTAACCACCCCGCCCCGGAAGGACAAAGACCATGGACCGCATCACCGGCACCACCACCGCCCACACAACCATGCAGAACATCCGCGTCGACTGGTCCGTCGAAGAAGACGGCACCGTACTTGCCAATGGCGAGGAAGCCGGCCAAATCGTGGAAAGCCTCCCGACCCTCTTCTACGCATTCCCTGCCGACGGTCAGAACTGGGACACCGGATTTGGCTCCGCAGTCAACGCCGCAGCCGCGCTCGCAGCCCTACACGTCTCCTGATACCCAAGACCACCGCATCCACCGCCGGGCACTGGACGCTTCACCACACCTCCCGCGGGCCCGAGAACAGAAAGACCCAACAATGCCCCTCATCGAACACACAGCCCCCGAAACCGGACACCTGATCGAGGACGCCGTCGTGCTCTACCTCATCAGAGACCAAGAACAATGGGTCATCGACCCCACAACCATCGACGGAGAACCCCTCGAAAGCGCCCTCATAGACACCGCCAAAATCACCGCAGACTGCACCTGCACCCGCACCGAAGAACACAACCTCATCGAACAACGCCGCCACCAACCCGAAATGCACCTCCCCACCAGCGAGCAACTCCTCCACGCGCTCGCAGTCGCCTTGGGGTACACCCTTCGAAAGGACAACTGATGTCCGCCGACAGCCCAGCGCCGTGGATCAGGGGCGAGACCGACTCCTTCCGGGCCCAGGAACACATCAACGCCCTGGTAAACGAACAGCAGGCTTCCCTGCGCTCTATCGGCCGCGCCGCCGGTGTTGCTTTCGCGGTCGTGCAGCAGATTCACTCTGGACGGCAGGAACGCGTTTCACGACATTGCGAACAACTAATTCTCAAGGTGACACCGGAACTGATATTCAGCGCCGCATCGGGCCGCAACTTCGTCCCTAAAACTGGAACCACCCGCCGGTTGGAAGCGCTACAGGCCATCGGATGGACGCTGTCGCGAATCAGCGAAGAATCTGGGGTCAACGTCGAAGAACTCGGCCGAAGCCAAGGCCCGTGGGTGCAGGCCGGTCAAGCCGCCGCGGTACGCAATACCTATACCCGCCTCTCAGACCACCGTGGCCCATCGAGCAGAACCGCCATCCGCGCCGCCAAAGCCGGCTATCTGAGCCCCATCCACTGGGACGACGACACCATCGAAGACGCCACGGCTATCCCCAAGAAATCCCTCGCACGCCAGAGCAAAGCCGACGCCGTCGTAGAGGACGTGGACTTCCTCATCCGCACCGGAAGCACACCGTGGGAGATCTCCGCCCGCCTCGGACGGTCCTGGTCCACGATCTCCCGACGCCTATACCGCTATGGACGCCAAGACCTCATCGCAGAGGCCCACCGAGCCAGTTGAAACACCCCGGCCTAGTTAGCCCCCCAAGGACATGCCATGACCGCAACAACGCCAGCCCCCAAAATCACCACCAACAGAAAACAGCTCCGTGCTTTCATCCTCAACTCCCTTCGACGAATCGACACAGCAGCCCCCCCCTACACCTCACCGCTGACGTCCTCACCGACGACCTCATTTCCCAACTCACCCCACCCGCGAGCGCAGTCCGGAAGAAGGCCTCACCCTGAACCTGTCGGCGCAAGTGCCAAATGGAGCGCGGCTATGAGCACCAAAGCAGCATCCTGCCGGGGCACCCCCGCTACAAAGCCGTGGGGCAGTGGAACAGCTCCGAATCACACGCCGTCACCATCTCAGATCGTGCGTGCAATCCAGAAGGCCATGGATGTCGCCCCGAGGCGCCCTAAACCACCTGCTGGCTAGTTGCAATCGGTCCATGCCTGGCACCTACATCTGCTAACAACGCCCCTAAAGGACGGTCGAATCCGATGCTCAGCCACTTCAAATCCGCGGCCGTCATGTCGGCCGCCGCGCTTGCCTTGTCCGGTTGCACCCAGCTTGGCTTCCCGGGAAACCCAACACCAGGAACTCCTGGAAGCCGTCCTGGACTGCAAAGCATCCGTAATCCTCTCCGGATACGCATCAGACCTCTACGACGACAAACTCTCCACCTGGCACCGCCTGGCGCTAGCCGGCGGACGGAACGGTACCGGTGGAAAGACATCAGAAATCATCTGGTCCAACAGGATCCTCGCCCACCAACCGACCCTTTGAATTCACCGTCCCGGATCGGGCCAAGAAACCCCCGGACCGCCCAAATGAAAGGAACAAGAGCATGAGCGCCGTCCCAGTTACACCCCATGTAATCCCCCCACGAGACTTCAAACGCAACCTTCCCGGATACATCCGTTCGGCAAAAGCCGGCCACGACGTCCTCATTGGCTCAAAAGCCCCGGAGGTTCGGCTGGTGCGGGTGTCCGCCGAGACACGCCAAGCCCATGACGCGGTCCAGATCGCCCCGGATCTCCTCGCCCAGCTGATCGCCACTGGGGCAGAAGCCGCAGCTGCCAGAGTTGCCGAAGCGCAGTGCGCCGAAGCCGACATCAGCCAACCCCTCAAACAAGGCCTGGGCGACACCGTCGCCCAACTCCTTTCAAGCGGCGGAGGGACGGTCTGGGCCAGTCTGTACGTCCGGTCATTCAGTGTCTTCCTGCACAAGCTGGAATTTGCAACCGCGCTTCCACATATCAGCCTCTCCGCCCTACTGGCACACCTGGCCATCCGCATTGAAAACGATCAGACCATCCCCGCGGCACTCTGGCAGGAGCTCCAAGACCATATCTTCGGCCGGCCAAATATGGACAAGAACCCGAGAGCCTGAAGCCGGCATCCCCCCTGAGGAGAAAACAACAATCCAGACCACCCACGGACCCAGGAACAACGACGCAGCATCACTCCAGGCGCACGTCTCGGGCACGGAGGACAAGAGAGCCGCTGGTGGACCTTCCCGGCAGCCGAGCAACGCATTGTGATCCTCACCCGGCAAGCCCCCGTTCAATTCGAATGGCGAAAGTGAGTCCATGCAATATGATCGAACAGGCCTGGGAGGTGGACAAACCGGGAGGCTGCGAATCTCTGCTGCGAGCGCTGAACTACAACCTCGACGTTTCCGCCCGACTGGATGCCGGTGAAGAATCCGTTCACCTCGGCGAAATGGCTGCATGATGACCAAGCCCAGGCACATGAGCGAGCCTCCCGCCGCATGTAAGCGAACGTTGCCGGCATCGTCACGAAGCACTGCGGTTGCGTGTGAGACCGGGATGGGGCCGGATGCTGAAGCTGGGTCCGCAGGCGTGTGGCGCGGATGACCGGCGGGGCGGGGTTCAGCTCACCGGATGGATACAATAGACTTAAGCAAAGGCGCCCCGCCTGGCTCTTGGCTGTTGATCTGACAATCGTGGTCTTCCTAATGGGGCGCCTTTTCTTGTGCAGAAGTCGGCGGGAACGATAGAACACGAGCTTCTGAGCTTTGATCTTGGCGGTCAGTTCTTTGATGTTTTCGCTGAATAGATCCTCACCAGCCACTGGCTGCCCGTCCGCGTTGGCACGGAAATCAAGTTCCCAGATTAGCTCGCTCTCCCGGGGTTCACGCGGTGTCCCGCTTCAGTACTGCCCAGGGGTGGCCTCGACCCCAACCTTTGGGGTCCAGGCTGTGCAGCAAGCCAAGACGATATTCGTTCCTTCGAAACACCCCATCTACAAGGGACTGGAGGAACTCAGCCGGGCAGTGCGCACGATCGTCGCCTGCGTTCACCTTGCAGACCCGGAACTACGCCGCGCGAACCACGGCGGCCTGCAAGTCGTGGAAAACTGGAACAGCGGCAACGGCTACCGTGGCCGGCCGCGCTTCAATCCGGCAGAGTTCGTCCGGGGCAAGACACCTCTACTCGCTGTGTACCTGGGCGGGAACAAACCTCGGGGCCGTTCCTGTCCAAAACCTCAGGCTGTCGGGGAATGCTACTACACGATTCCTGGTTCTCCCGGCACCAAGGGCTCTCCACGCGGCCCCGAACAGGAGCACCAGGACCGGATCTTCGATGTGGCCGAACTCGCTGCCCTCCCCAAAGGCCGGGCATCCTCATGACAGTCCAGAACCGGGCCGCCCTGGTCAAGTCCTCCCCGTGGATGTGCACCAAGTGCCAGAGGTTCTTGGCGATCCCGTCAATGTCCTCCGGGTCCATGCCCAGGACCATGCCGGCGTCCCGGGCCGCGCCGCGGGCCCGGTACCCGGACTGCATCGACATGAGCGTGACCCTTTCCGGGCCGAAGCGGGCGAAGATCTCATGGTAGATCTCGTGCCGTCGTGCGGATTCGACGTCGATGTCCACGTCGGGCAGGGTCCGGCGCCGGGTGCTCAGGAACCGTTCGAAGAGCAGGTCGTGGCGGATCGGATCCACGAACGAGATACCCAGGGCGTAGTTGACCAGGGACCCGGCCCCGGAGCCGCGGGCCGCGGAGCGGATGCCCATGTCCCGGATGAGCCGGGCGACCTCGGCCACGGTCAGGAAATAGGACGCGAACCCCAGATCGGCGATGGTGTCCATCTCCAACCGCAACCGCGACTCCACCACCTCCAAAGCAGCCCTGTCGGCCCCGGTGTAGAGGGTGTTGACCCCGGCGCGGGCGCGTTCCCACAGGACCGTGAGGGGGTCGCCGGTGATGCCGATGATGGAGGCTTCGGGCATGACCGGCACACCCCAGCCCGCATCACTGACCGGGTCGATCCGGCACCGGTCCGCCAGCACCGCGGTCTCAGACAACAGGGCCTTCGCGGCTCCTGCACCGGCCTGACCCACGGACGCGATCTCAGACGCGAGGGCCTGCATCATCGGTCCGGGTTTGAGCCAGGCCTGGGCTGTGGGCTGGACCCCGGTCTCGTCCAGGCGGCGCAGCGCCCTCGCGGCATCCAGAATGTCCGCGGTGATCGCCCCGTCCGGCAGAACGTAACGGACCGCGTTGCTCAGCACCGCCTTCACCCCGGCCCTGCCGGCGAGGCGGAGCATCCGTGTGGCGTGGGTGTGGCTGAAGGGCAGCCCGGGTGCGGAGAGGTGGGAGACGACCTCGACCCGCAAGGCGTCCCTGGGCATGACTGCGAGCCATTGTTCCAGCAGGGCCATGCCGTCACCGCGGGTCCCGACCTTGAGCCCGACGTCGGAGAGCGGCCCGAGCAGCACCGTCCCCACCGGTCCGGCATCGGTGAGAAGGTGCGCGGCGATCTCCGCCCGGGTCACCGCGACGGTCTTGCGGGCGTGGGCGGCCGAGACCAGCCGGCACAGGGCCGCGTACCCGGCACCGCCGTTGTGTCCGTGGGCCAGGACCACGACCCGCCCACCTACGGTCCCGTCCTCGTCCAGGACGGTGAGCTCGACGCCGAGGATCGGATCGATTCCGGCCGCGACGCAGGCGCCGATGTGTTTGGGGATCCCGTAGAGCCCGTCGCGGTCGGTCACGGCCAAGGCATCCGAGCCCCCGACCTTCGCCGCGGCTACCAGCGTATCGGGCCAGTCCACCCCGTAATGGGCGGAAAACTGGTTGGGAAAGCACGCCAACTGATTGACAGAGTGGGGCGGATTCATGACACAAGACGGGAATCTTTGTCCTCAGCCAAGGCAAACAACCCGGGAACCGGAGCGTGACCATCTCGTGACCCCGGCGCATAAAAGGGTGTTGCTCCGGGGAAGGCGAACAGCGTACGCCTGTGTTGCCCAGCAGGATCGAGGCCTGGCGCCTTGCCGGGCTGGCGGGAGGGCCGAAGACCGGTCAGGTTAGGCGCCGCGCCGCCTGCGCTGCGTCTCTCCACGCGGCCCGGATCCGGGCAGAATGAAGCCCATGTGCGGCAGCGATAGCGACATTATCTGAGCGAGGCCGCCGATGCCGGGAGCTGATCTACCCACAAAAGCTTCCGCAAAACAAATCAGCCCCTGAACTGCGTTTCCGCGGATCAGGGGCCGATTCCTTGGTGCACCCCCCGGGACTTGAACCCGGAACCCATTGATTAAGAGTCAATTGCTCTGCCAATTGAGCTAGAGGTGCATCCCTGTTGTCGTTGAATCGAAGGCTTTTCTTTTCTTCGTTGATCTCCGCAACGAGATGAAACTCTACACGAGACCTGGCTAACTATTCATTACCCTGGCTGACGCTCGATAAGCCGGCCATCTCCGCGGCTAGAATCTTTCGGTCTGTGGCAGGCCGTCCCCTTGGCGCGCTCTCTCACTCTGCCGCTCCGAGTTGAGCGGCTGTCAGAGGGACTGCGCGCAGGTGATTACTGCGTCCCTAGTTGTTGTCAGGAAGGTTGCCGCTGTGTTGGCGGAAACGATCCGCGCCAACTCCCTCCACGGCGATTCCTTCGGACTTGCCGAATACGCGCCAGGCGTCAGCAGCCAGGTCCCCAACCCGCTCGAGCAATTCCTGTGGAGATCGGGAAAGGTCCAGTGGAAATATCGCGATTTCCTTGTCCGTGAAGCGAACTTGCCTGGTTTCCACCTCGCCCGGCCCTGCGTAGACCAGCCAGGCCCGCTTAACCCTCAGTGCAGTGCAGTAGGCCAGCATTTGATAGTGGTCCGCATTCGGGTACTGGCCCCAAGGCGTAGCTGCCTTGTATTTCGCGTCGAACACAATGGCCGGCACGGCGTCCACAGCGTGAACCAGATCTACTTTCATCAACACCCGGTTTCCGGGTCTGTCGGGTTCAAGCTCGTCCATGTAGGTCTCGTATTGAGCCGAGGACATGCCCGGAAACCGTGCCATCGCCTCTGTCAACGCCGTTGCCACGAAATCCTCGAACACGGTCGCCATGCTGACCATGAAGGAGGCAACCCGGACATCGCCTTCTCCTGCTTCCGCGGAACAGTTCCGCAATACGATTTCGGCAAACCGCAGCGCCGGGTGATACCGCTGATTGAGCCGGGTCGCCTGCCAGACTGGAAGTGCGGCGCCCGAACGCAGTGCGCTGACTCCATCGAGCTTGGCTATTAGATGACGTAATCTGCCGCGCACGTCATCGCCCAGGCGCGGAACGCCAAGCATGCGGCGCAGTGCCGCCAGCAGAATCCGGTTCTCCGCAATATCCACGGTGTATTCGTCGAAAACTGCTTCCAGAGGCATCAGCATTCCGGGCCGACGCGCCAGTTGATCCGAGATTCGGATCCGACCGCGCACGGTGTACAGGGAGTCCTCCAAACTGACATAGCCCTGTAACGGGCCCAGACCAAGCGCACGTCTTACGTGCCGGCAGAGTGACTCTGCGAGAGCGGGCAGAAGTTCCATGTCTTCAACGCCGTCTACATCCCCCGGTTTGAATCCAGGGTCCCTCGCGTAGCCGAGCAGGAACAGCAGCCGGCTGAGTCCGACCTTGTCCTTGGGACGCACATCCACCTGCAATTCCCCGGTCTGGATACATCCCACTTTGCCCGTCGGCGTGATCTGCCACTGGCCGTTTCCTGCCGGTGCCACGGCAAGCAGTCCCGAAGCGGCGAGCAGCGTGGCAACTTCGTCAGACATCTCCGTTGGTTCGCTGGGGCCATCGAGTTCCGAAAGCGTGATGTAGATGGACATCTGAAATTACGACGACTGAGAATGGCTGGCTCCGCCGGCGGCTTCGGGGCCGTTGCCGCCGCGTGCCCCCGATGCTGGCAGCTCCTCCTCATCGGCCTTCCTCAGCCGCGACTCAAGCGTAGCCAGCCCGTACGTCCGGTGGATCGAATCCCGGTCCATCTGGTCGTAGAAATACTCCTCCAGCAAGGGCAGTAGCTCGTACTTCCAGATTTGCTGCAGCCCGTCCGGATGAGCGGCGTGCGGCTGCATGAGATAGGACGGCCCGATCATCAGGTCTCTGTTCTTGATCCCGATGGCCGCATTGAGCGCGTCCAGCAGCTCTGCACGTGTCTGGTCGCTGCCATCGGCGGCCAGATACCGGCGCAGTAGGCTCTTCGTCGGTTCCACGGAGGGGTGAAGCTCCACGAATCCGAAGCGCCGCCGGATGGCCGCATCGACCATGGCGATGGAACGGTCAGCTGAGTTCATAGTGCCGATAATGAACACATTCTTCGGCAGGAAGAATCCCTCGGCCGGGCTGTATTGCAGCTGCACGCTCTTGTTCCGGTACTCCAGCAAAAAGTACAACTCACCGAAGATCTTCGGCAGGTTGCCGCGGTTCATCTCATCGATTACCAGGAAGAAAGGCTGGTCCCAGTTTCCTTCCGTCAAGGCGTCCGTGACCAGCTGCTTCAGCGGTCCTGACCGGAGCGCGAAGGAAACCTGGCCGTTCTCGCCTTCCGTCGGGCGGTAGCCCTCAAAGAAATCCTCATAGGAGTAGGACGGGTGGAACTGCACGGTCCTCACTCGGCTTTGGTTTCCGGTGCCGGCCAAGTACTCGGCCAGTTTCTCCGCCAGGTAGGTTTTCCCGGTTCCGGGAGGCCCGTAGAGCACTATCTGGCCCTTGGCATGCAGTAGGGAAACGATCCGGTCCAGGTCATCGGACGGCATCAGCAGCTCGTCGGCGAATTCTTGGCTGGGTTTTCGCAGGACAGGCTTCTCGGAGGCTTTACGCGGCGTCGGCACCGTGGTTTCTTCTCCCCCGCCGGGTCCGACGACAACGTCGGCCACCAGCTGCTGTGCCTCCGTCAGGACTGCGGTGATATCCACGACCGTTCCCGGTTTCTCCATGACTGCATGAATAGTCGGGTCGATGTCTGACGCCGGGATGCCTTCGGATCCCCAAGCCACGGGGCGCCGGGCCCGAGAGGACGGGTCATCCGCATAGTAGGCATCGTCCGCGATGTATCCGGCAAAGATGTTGTTGTCAGCGGAGGTGATGATGATGTCCTCGGGCTTCATCTGCGTGAGGAACGCATAGTACTCCGCTGCAATTTGCACACGGGCGGAATAATCCATGTGCCCGTAGCCCGCCGCTACGGCTTCCCTGATCTCCGCCGCCGATGAACCCGGCAGAGGGGAGCCAAGATGTTTGGCTGCTACCGACACAAAACCTTCATCGAGCCACTTCTGCAAGTGAGCGATCCCGTTCTGGTTCGGGCGGATCAGCCATGCTCGTCGGCCAGCATCGCTCTGGGCCCGCCAAATGACAGCATATTGATTGTCGTACCAGCTGAACCATTCGCCGTCGGCCCCGGCGTGCATTTTTCGGATGGCGTGCAGATCCTTGTCGGCGGCTTCCTCATCGCTGCCGGTGGACCCGCCGATCGTATCGGCAAAGGCATCCCGGATAAGGCGCTTATCCTTCACTTGCGCGATAGGTTCAAAGAAGCCGGGCCACGCGAAGTACTCAAAGATGAAACGAATGGACGGGATATCTTCAGGGACCGAGGCCGCGAAGATCCGGAATGCCCACGGATCCATGAGTGCGCTTGAACGCGCGGAGTCACTTGCCTTAGCCCAGGTTTCGATGAACCGGCACATCCACCTGATCTGTCGCCAGACGAGGATGTTGAATCCCTGGGCGCCGTTGAATACGCCTGGTTGTTCCAGTCCTGTGCGCATTTCGGTGGGGAGTTGAATGTTCCCCGGTACCCAGGATAGGACGTTTGTGACCCGGCGCAGCTTTGTTGCTGTTTTCCAGTTGGAGAGCGGCAGGCAGTGCAGGTAGACGAGTTCGACGGCGAGGAGCCGAACAGGTGTTGATGCGCCTTGAAGCTGAGCCTCCAGCAGCTGCTCGAAACTCTTGTAGTCGGCTGCCTTTGCCACCACGATGCGGTCATGCAGGTCCCGAGCAGCTTCGGCAGTCCAGGTGAGCGATTGGCCGTCCACGGCGCTGGGTTCGCTTTTGAGACCCGGACCCATGACAAACCATGCAGCGTCTTCCGTCTTTGCTGATTCGCCGGAACCCCGCTCTGTGGGTTCAGTTTCCGCGACAGCGGGTTTTTCGCCACGCCATCCAAGAAATGCGTCCTTTTCAGCTTCCTGCCAGGAGTCATGAGGCCGATACTTCAGCGTTGCCCAGATCAGTCCCTGCGCGTCCAGACGATCCCTGAGCTCCAGGCCGTGTTGGGGTGCCTGCACCAGAACCTCGTCAAGAGAGTCCAAGAAAGACTTGTATCGTTCAGATTGAGGGGCGTTTCTTCGGGCTTCAGGCCAGCCGACCAGCTGCCAAAATTTCTGTACTGTTTCAGTCAAATACGGCGTATATCTGGTCGGATCAGTCGCCATGAGCAGCAGTGCGGCCAAGGACGCGGTGTTCCCTGGCGTATATTTCTGTTGATTCAGAGGGCGCAGCGCCAGCCTGAAGTTATCGAACTCAGCCACCGGGTCTTCGGCCACCAACAGATCCAGGATGGCGGATCTGACCTGCGAGGAATGGTCCCGACAGTCATCTACGAATGACATAACGAAAAAACTGTTCAACAGATTAGTTGCATAGATATTCTTCTTCAGCGATTCCGGCCACTCGGTCGAGTCAGCCTCGATGAGCTGCAACGTGTCCGCAATCCGCTGCGAATCTGCAAGCTTGTACTTTCGCTCCTCCGTGTCGAGGTCAAAATTGTCAGCTACTCGTCTGGCAAAACGGAAGAATTCATCCCAGTTGCTCATACCGAATCCCCCCTTGCAGAATGTCGGGATCCTTGGCCCGGAGGCGGATCAAGGATTGTCTGGTAATCGGTCCCGGAGTCACGGGCAGCCTGCATCGCGTCGAAGACCTCCAGGATGAGGCGCTTTGTACGGTACTCGCCGAATTTGGCCTCATCTTTTCGTTTGACAATTGAAAAGGTATCCAAAATGTACGCCGCGTCATGGCGGGAAACACCGTAGAGGTGAAAAAACGCGGCATCGATTTCACTTCTGAGCTCCGCTCGGCGTGAGGCGTCCCAGACGAACGGTGTCCCCTCATCGGCAAAGACATCCATGTCCCAAGCTGTATAGATAAGCTCTCTTATTCGCGTTGAAAGCCAAGAGGCAAGGTGTCCGTTTCCCCACGCGGTAAGATTCTCAAACGTTGACGGATTCAGAACTGCGAATTGCTTCAAATAGAAATAGTTCATGGTCACGGATGGCAATTTTTGGCGGGCAACGTAATCCAGAACGAAGGAGTTCATCGTCGCCATCAGTAATTCCCTCTGGCCGGTGGCAACAAAGTACAAGGGGAACTTGTTCCCCACGGCGGTGACCGGCAGTGCAGTGGACATCAAGGTCCGCTCGTTGGTTGCGCTCGTGATGTCCGCGAACCCGCTCAACCACCTACCAGGCACTGCCGGAATTTCCGTCGACGCAACCCAGTACATAGGTACAACGACTCTGTTCGGGTCAGCCTTCTCTGCATCTGTGAGGTAGCGAGGCTGACTTTGTCGCTGCACAGCTGTGGCGCTCCGAACGACATCAGCGGCTCGATGGTCGAAATATGTGAGCATTTTGGCCTCGTACAACGGCAGCATCTTCTCGGGATTGCCGCTGCTTGCGCGTTCGAAGATATTGCCGTTAAGGCTCCACCCGTCGCTCTCCAATTGCTCCCGGGTGTGGAAAAGGTATGAGTCGTTGGACAAGTCGAACATACGCATGAACGACACGCCCCACGGGTTGCCGTTGACCGGATCATTTTCGTTGACGAGCACGGGGACCCGGCGGTAAATACCGAGGGTGATTTCGGCATCGCGGCGCGTCCGGAAAATCGGCAATGTGCCGGTGTTGGGATTGATCAGCTTGATCTCTTCCGGCGTCAGGGAAAATTCGGAGACGCTGATGTCTGCCGGGTCGTGCAGGAAGAACGCGAACGATGGAGCGTCCTCATGGACAAGCCGTCCGCCCATGGTTAGGAGGCAAAACTTGAAGCTGCGGTGCACACCATAGAAGATTGGCGCGGTGTTTTCGAAGTCGTAGAGGGCCGCGAGGGAATTCGATTCCACAAGGTCTTTGAAGAAGAACTGCGTCGTGGCGTCTGTGGAGATGCCCGTCGGGACAATCACGCCTGACCGGCCCCTCGGTCCCGTCAAGCTGCGGAAAAGCTCTGCGAATACGGAGTAGGTGTTCACGTCACCGCGGCCGTTGAATGGGTAGCGGCCCGACGTGCGCATCATGGCGCTCTGGCCCTCAGCCCGGCGCTTTTCCGTCACGAATGCGGAGGAGAGAGTGGGGTCTTCCGTCGCGAGCAACTTGATTAGGCGCTGCCGGGCCGCAGCATTCGGCGCCTTGGCAATCTCCGGGTCCCGCGCAGCAAAAAATTCCTGTTCCTGGAGTTTCACTCGTTCCCAGGGCGGGTTGCCGAGTATGCAGGAAAAGCCGCCGGGCCAGCCTTCCGGACCGACTTCAGATTCGGAGGGATCTCCGAACACTTCGGGGAATTCCAGATGCCAGTGGAAGAAGCGGTAGTCCTGGGCCAGCTCGCGGATCTTGGTGATCGTGGGGGCATAGCCCGCGGCTTCGCCGGCATTGCCAAGCTGACGGACGACGGACGACGTCGGGGGCAACGGCGCATGCGAGGTCAGGGGCCATACGAAGGCCGCACACCACGCGTCGGCGTGAAGCCGCTCACGGCGCATGTCCTCGGACTCGTCGAATTCCGTGAATTCACGGGCTCTGACACGGGCCTCCTCCACAGTATCGACGGGCGAGAGCATCCGGTTGCGGGCGGAGATCAGTTTCTGGGCGCTGGCGTCACCGCCACCGAAGTTGAGAGCGTCCTGTCCCAGGTCGCCCAGGAAGGTCTTCTTTTTCTTGGGTGTCTCCGCGTGATTTCGTTTGCGCACTTCAGCGGCGTACTTTTTGTCGTCGCCTTCGATGTCCTTGAAGGCTTCATCGGGGACACCGCCCGCCAGCAGCGCCGGTGTCACGCCGAGAAGGCTATTGCCGATCTTGATCCGGGCATCAAGAAAGCCGAGGGGCTTACCGGGCTCCAGGGCCTCCAGCCAGAGAGAAACCTTAGCCAGCTCTGCTGCAAGATCGTTCATGTCCACGCCATAGATACATTGGCCAACCACATCGTGGAGGGCGTGCTGGATGTCCTGCGGTGTCGGCTCGTCCTCCCCTGTGCGCACCTCCGCCAAACGCCGGGCAATCCGCCGAGCGGCGGCAACCAGAAATCCTCCGGAGCCGCTGGCGGGGTCGCAGACGGTCAGGGCAAGCAGGCGTCGTTCGGCGTCTGCGTCGTCGTTGGCGTTTTTGACTGCGTCATCCAGCAACGGGTCCAACGCAGTGTCAAGCAGCGCCGACACCAGTTTCGGCGGAGTGTAGTAAGAACCAGTGGTCTTGCGTTCGTTGCCGGCCAGCCGTTCCATCGTGAACTCGCGTCTGGCGGTGTCGACCCGGGGAATGAGTTCGAGCAGTGATTCGTAGACGCTCCCTAGCTCCTCCGCTCCTAAGTGCCGGTAGTCGACAGGTTGGCTCCTCTCGTTGTTGGCCCGGACCCATCCGAGGGCGTGGATGGCTGCCAGGAAGTCCGTGTTTGCGAGTTCGGTTCCGAGCAGCAGATCGCTGTGTGGTTGGTCGTTCAGTATCCGCGCGCGGGGGTCAGGGTCGAAGAGTCCGCCGAGAGCCGGGATTGCGATGGCTGCCAGGCCCTGGCCGCCGAGCGCTTCCAGAACCAGCTTTTGTGTCTGCCAGAGGTCCGGGTGGGAGGTTCCTGCGATTTGGCGGGAAAGGCGGCGGACGCGCTGCGTGGAGAAGTATTTGGCGTACCGCTCGTGGGCCGCGGTGGTCGCTTTGGGGTCCAAGAGGGCCGAGCGGTCTTCGGCTACGAAGCAGAAGAGCAGACGATAGACAGTGCGCAGCAGCGCTTTGTGGAATTCACGATCCGGGAGTTCCCCAGAGCGCAGGGCCTCGACCAGCCAAGCGTTGGCCGGGTGCTTAAGATAACCGGCGCCCAGTGCACCGATGGCTTCCTCGACACCGTCGCGAAGCTTGTCCAGTGCCCGGGCTCCGGCGTCCACGGCCTCGCTGCGCCATGATTCCATCCAACAGTCAGCGGGCGAGACTTCCGGCCCGCCGCGCTTTTCCAGCCGTGACTGGTGGCAGACCTGCCAGAGAAGTTGGAATTCCGGATATAGCTCCGAATCGAAGATGGTTTCCAGATCAAATTCCAGATACGCGGAGCCGGCCAGGGCCGTAGAGTCCCGGAGCAGCCGGAGCTTGAGGCCGTTGCTGAGGATGCCCCAGAGGTACTCTTCGTTCTTGTTGAGGAATTCCTGGACCATGGACTGCGGCGCCCGGGCCGTGACTCCCGGGTTTTTCTTGTCCAGGTCCACGCGTGGACCGAGCAGGTGGACGGGCACGTAGGTCCAGATGTGCGAAATCGGGTACTCGGTGCTCTCGGCTGTCAGGGCGCCCGCAGTTGTTGGCACCTGGCCATAGCCAAGCTCCCTGAGCAGCACCAGCAGCCACTTTTCCCGGGCCGCGCCCGTCCCGGCGCCCCTGTTGCCTTGAGCGTCGTCAGCGGCTCTCCATGAATCCCAGGCGGCCCGGAGGTAACTCCAGCTTCTGGAGGCCGCGTCCCGTGGAGTCTCGCTGCCGGCCAAGTGGTATGACGCCGGCGCAAGGCTGCTGGAATCTGTGACTTCGTTGGCCTGGATGCGGCCCAGAAGCGCAGGCGGAACCACTCCGCCGACAACCCGGATGGCTTGGAATACGGTGCTCACTTCAATCCCCCACCGATGTTTGCCGGTCGATATACGTACACGCCGAGAATGTCCACGGGCAGATTAGGCTCGACGGTCAAACCCCGGACGCCCAGCTGGCCTGCCCTGTCACCACGGGCGGCCAATCGGACCTCGACATGGGCACGCCGGACTTCGTCGGCGACTTCCCTTGCTTTGGCGTCCAACAGCGGGGACAGGCCGCCCAAAGCGTTCAGGACATTGGACAGCATGTTCCTGGCGGTCTCTAAGGGTGTATTTCCGGCCGGTTTGGCTTCCAGGAGAGCCTCCACCGCCTCTTCATCCAGCCAGGTGGGGTTGGACGGCGGTCCCGTGAAGGCGATAACCCGCGCTTCTTCAGCCATGTCCGTGCGGTCCCCCAGACGTGCAGGCAAGACCAACTTCGTCCGGAACCGCACCAGTAATGCTGTGGTGAGTGATTCGACGTCATTCGTCGCGATAAGGCCGGCGCGGCGGGCTGGTCGTTCGGAATCGGGAAGTCCGGAATCCAGTGCCGAGTTCAGGACGTAATTGGCGGCCCCGGTGACTGACCGGTCGGACCGTAGCAAGACGGCCGAGTTGCGTGGCGCCGGGTAATCCACGACGAATTTCTTTACCGCGGCACCTCCGGCTATGGCCTGCCTCATGGCCGCCGGGACAGAAATCAGCCTGGCTTCAAATCCGTCCTGGTCGCCGTAGACTTGGGCGCCGGATTCCTCGAGAGCCGCTCGGACGAAGGACGCGACGTCCTGCGGTTCTCCCAGACTGCGTCGGGCGGCCGTTACGGCCTTCTCCACTTCATCGGGGTGGATGGCCGCCTGGGCGAAGCGGCCACGGCTTTCCTTCTCATGCTCTGCGCTGCTGCGCCACTCTTCTTCCAGTGCGGTGGCAGCGGTTTCGAGTCCCAGGTCAAGCTCAAGCTGGTCTGCGTCGTGACCGCGCATCAACAGGCCTTCCAGGAGCGCCGCGAGAACCTGGTCACTCTGCGGCGGAACGGGAACACTGATACCCAGGTCGCGGCGGATGCGGTCGTGCTTGCGCAGCAGAACGTCAAGGACAATGCCGTCGATGCCGTTGTCCTCGCCGTAGATGAGCAGGGCACGGACGACCTCGGCCGGCTGGCCGAAACGGTCCACGCGGCCCTCGCGCTGTTCGTGTCGTGTGGGGTTCCAGGCCAGGTCATAGTGGACCACGGCCTGAAATTCGTCCTGGAGGTTCACGCCTTCGGAGAGGCAGTCCGTCGCGATCAGGATCTTGTGCGTTCCCTCGGAGCGGTCCGCCAGTGAAGCAATCCGCGCGGCACGTTCCTCGGAGGGAAGTTCGCCTGTGACGACTTCCACTTCGAATTTCTTAAACTTTTCCCGGAGATAGTCCTTGACGTAATGGGCTGTCGGAATGAATCGGCAGAAGACAATGGGATCGAAGCCGTCGTCAATGAGTTTCTTCAGTTTTCTGGCGAGCAGTTGAAGTTTCGCGTCGTTTTCCGGTGACGCAGCCAGTGTTTCCGCGGTTCTGCGGAAGCCGTTGATCAGTGACTTTTCCTTCAGACGAACATCCAGCTCGCCGTGGAGGGCCCCGGGCGCCTGGTCAATTCCTTCGGTTCCGTCATCCTCTACCTGGTCCAGGACTTCGGCGGCGCCGCGCGCGTCAGCGGCCTGGTCGGTTTCTGATTGGTCGGAAACCGAACGTGTGCTCAGCGTTGCCGCCGCGGCTGCCGGCGATGATGCCATGGAGCGGAGGAGTGAGAGCGCGGACCACCAGCGGATTCGCTGTTCCAATTTGGTTCCGGACTTGTCCTGGACGCGACCACGGACGTATGCCAGAACGTCGTCGAAGAACGCCCGGTGCTCCGGGGCCAGCTTGTACGGTTCCTCACTGATTTGGCGGTCCTTGGGGAATTTGGTGTCGGAGTTCAGGTAGCGGCGGATGTCTGCGCGGCGGCGCTGGACCATGTAATCGGCGAGAAGCCGTCGTCCTGCCACGGTGGAGAGGTCCGTATGAATGAGCCGTTTGTCCAATAGCCCGATCAGGTTGCGGAAGGCGCCGTCATTGCCGCTGTGCGGCGTCGCTGTCACCAAAATGAGGTGCCGCGCGGCGTCCTCGGCCAGTTCGCGGACAAGACGGTAGCGCTGGGTGCGTCCGGACCCGCCCCTGCCGGCGTCGTCCGCGGCGACCCCGTGGGCCTCGTCCACGATGACCAGGTCAGGGGCCGAGCGTAGAAATTCGTGGCGGCGCGATTCTGATTTGATGAAGTCCGTGGACACGATAGTGAACTTGTGCCGTTCGAAGACTGACTGACCGTATTCCAGACCCCGTTCAAGGCGCCGGATGGTGCCAGGCAGCACGAGCTCGGCTTCGATCCCAAATTTTTCCTGAAGCTCGGACCTCCACTGTTCGGCGAGGCTCGGCGGGCAGAGGACGGCAAGGCGCTCCGCGGAGCCCTGCGCCAAGAGCTCGGCGGCGACCAATCCCGCCTCGACAGTCTTGCCGATGCCGACGTCGTCAGCGATGAGCAGGCGCACTGTTTCCTGGCGCAGAGCCAGCAGTAGGGGAACAAGCTGGTACGGGCGGGGCGAGACACCGAGGCTGGCCAGGCAGCGGAACGGGCCGCCGCTGGACCGGAAACCGATGCGCAGCGCATCACGCAGCAGTCGGGCGCTCCGGTCATCGCCAAGGTCGTCGGCAGAGGGCCAGCCGAAGGAAGCCGGGTCGACCTGTTCAATCCCTGGTAGAACGCCCGCGATCTCCTCATCCCGCCCGCCAAGAGGCCTCAGGACCAGCAGCTCATTGTCGCTATCGGGTAGGACCACCCATTCGCGTCCCCTGGCCCGGACCAGCGAGCCGACTGCGTACCGAATTTGTTCTGTCTCAGTGCTCAAGCGTCCACTCCAAAAACATCTGCATGCGCTGCCACCGCGGCAGCCAAGTCTTCATCCAACCCAATGCTGATCACATTCCATCCTGCAAAGACGAGATGGGTGCCGTCCCGCGGCTCCCCTGTCTCTTCCTGCACAATCACGGCCGTCGGCACCGACACATTGGAGGCTTCATATACGAGGTCCACAACCAGGTTGTGTACAACGTGCGCGATCCTGGCGGGCATTTGCAGGCCTCGCTCTTCCAGTAACCGAAGCAGGCCCCTCGCCCGGTGGCCAAGGTCTGCGACGCCGTCGGGAAGTTGCTGCGGTGCGCCCGAGAATGCAGGTACCTGGGCTACAGCATTGGTCGTTGCCCGGGCCATGTCCATCAAACCGTTTCGAATCAGCCGCCGATCAATTGATTCGTGAACCCGCTGATTACCGTATGACAACAGGCATCGGTAACAGCCGCGGACGCAAGCGTCTTCCGTGTCTTCACCCGTCTCCGGATCCACGTGAATGATTTCCAGAGCCTTGGTTGCAATCCTTGCCATGGCGCCTGGTTCAGACTGCAGCCGACGCAACACCCCGGCGCCACCTTCTGCGGCCTCGACCAGCAGCAACCTGCCCCGGAACTCTTTGTCGTTCAGTCGTTCACTGGCCAGTTCAGAGTCCTCGAGCTGGAATACTGCCTCGACGCCGCGTTCGATGGCGAATTGAAGTGTAGTTGCCGTTTCCTCGGTCATCGGTTCTGTCCAGCGCAGGACAGCAATGTTCCGGCGGTCTTCCACATATGGAGTGACCATCCTGCGGATTTTTGACGTCTCGACGGTGACGTCGTCCTCGTCGTCGTCCTGAGCGGGCTCCTCGTTCGCCTTCCGCTCGGAGAGCCACTCACCCGTGACCATATCCAGCCAGTACCCGCGTTCATTCTTGTTCTTGCGGTTGCTGCGTCCCAAGTTAGTAACCCGGACCGTTGTCCCGTCCCCGTAGATGACCGTGGCCAGCCGCTGGTCTCCAAGGTCGATCGTGGCGTCCGCCCGACCGGTCTTATTCCCGTGAGACATGAACCTGAACGTCGTGACCAGCTGGAAGCCCTGTCGGTTCCGTTCCTCCTCATCAGCGCTGATCCGCTCCCGGCGCCGGGTAATGACAGACTGTAGCTGCATCAGGTTGTCCCAGGTTCCACCAAGCGGCTGCCCGCAGGACTCGCAGACGTCCATGCCGGCCTCTCTGTCATGAAAGTAGCCGCACGCCTCGCAGATGCGGGCCTCCGACAGCACGACATCGCTGCTTCCTTCAGCCGATTCACCGCGAGGGAGACTGACCCGCTTCACCTGGTAGCGGGCGCCCTCATGGTAAATCAAGGAGCCCGGGCCGAATTCGCTGATGGCCAGGAAGCGCGCGCGTTGGAGCCAGCTGCTGTCCTTCCCCTGGGTGCCCGGAATGAACGCGGCCAGCGGGAGACGCGGAAATGAGTAGCCTGGCAGGAATCCTTCGGATGCCAGGTAACGGTAAGTGTAGAAATCTGTCTGACCGGCAGCATCACTGTCATTCAACAAAATCTCGACACGCTGCTGAGACTCAACATAGCGTCGTTTCGCGTCGTCGCGCTTCTTCCTGGTCGCCGACGCATCACTGATCGCCGCATTGGCTGCTTCCCTCTCAGCGACCGCGTTCCGGTATAATTCCCGCCACCGGTTACAGGCTGCATCGAAACTCTGTGGAGCTTGGTCGATTACCTTTTCGGACCAGTCAGGAGTCCACCACGACGTCGGTTCCAGCTCGGTAGCAAGGCCATCAAGCAGGGCCCGGGCCGATTTCTTGGCGCGCGCGGCCGCCTGCTTGTCTCCGAATATGGAATTGAAGCTGTCCTTCAACGGATATCCTGGCGCCCCCAGCTGGACCAGCCCGGACATGGATTGGCCAAGTCCCCCGCTTGTGGCGCTCAGCGCCTCCGCCATCCAGAGTGCGTGGACGTGGGAGCGAATCAGGTCCTCGTTAGCGAAATCCAGACGGGGCGGCTGGACCTGCCCCGCGACCATCAAGTCCGACTTCGCAAAGTAGTACGTGTCGTGGCTGTTGCCCGTGGCACAGTACGTCAACACCAACGCCGGCTGACCGGATCTGCCGGCGCGGCCGCTGCGCTGGGCATAGTTGGCAGGCGTCGGCGGGACATTGCGCATCGCAACAGCGTTCAGCGAGGCGATGTCAACGCCAAGTTCCATCGTCGGAGAGCAGAACAAGAGCGGAAGGTCGCCTGTACGGAATTCCGCCTCTCGGCGCTCCCTGTCCTCGGGACGGACCTGAGCGGTGTGTTCAGCGGCACGCAACCCACCCAACTGGGAGCTGGACTCTTTATAAAGGTCACGGAAGAACCTGATAACCCGAGGCTTCTTGTTTGCATCGAATTGCCGACGGACAGGATCCGGAGCACCTTCCAAGCCCGCACCGGCGTATAACCGCATGGAGGACAATTTAAGACGGTAGCCTTTGACTGATCTCTGGGAGACCTCGGTGATCAGCCCATGCTGGACGAGCATCTCAAACAGCGACGCAATGACCTCGTTGGTCTCCTCGATCTTGAGCTTGTGACCAAGACGCTCCTTCTTGCCAAGCCACCGCCCGAACATCCCACGCCCCGTCACCGTCAGCACATTGCGGGTGAATCCGGTCTTCTTGGATTCGGTCACTGCTAAGCCTGGGGTGGGATCCGGCTCCTTGTCCGAGAGTGCCCAGATGCCCTTGAGAAATTCGCGGCTTCTGTACCTCAGCTTGTCGAACTCGTCGACGTCCAGATCTGCAGCGTCGATGGCCAGCAGGCGCCTGAATTCGTCCAGAAGGACGGTGATGATTTCCTCGCGTTGACCAGGTGCGGACTGTTTCAAGAGATAGTGCGCGTTGTCCCACAGGTCCTGCCGCTGAGCCAGGAGCTTGGCGTTGGGGTAGGTGACCCGCATAAGACCCGTTTGCTCCAGGTTTGGCAACGTAATGCGCCAGCCTCGTTGGAGGTCCCTGACGGCCCGGTAGGTGACTACATGGTTGAGGGCCCGCTGAGCGGGTTTTGGATCCAGAGCCGCCGGCGCTTGGGCATAGTCGGCGGGTGCCAGTTTGAGGCTCTCAAGAAGAGCTTTACCCAGGTCCTCGGGATCCACCCCTTCCTCACCTGCTGAAACGAGGGCGTGGTAGAGAGCAGAACGAAGCTGAGCGACCTGCACGAAGTCATTGAGGTGGCCGGCCTGAAGGGAGGCATCCTGACGGTTGTCTACAAAAGTCAACAGCTTTCGGGCTTCCGGATCCAGGTCACTGGCGATCGGGCTTTTGAGAAGCTCGACCAGCTTCGAGGCAATGACCGTCATGGCGCTGCTTCGGCCTTCGCGGTCCAGGGTTACGAGCTTTGAGAATTCGTTGCTCGAGTTCGCTTCATAGGTGACGTTGCAGTGCAGGCAGAAGCCAAATGAACCGGAGATCCATGCGGCCAGGTGACCATCCGTGGCGTTGGTCGGAGTTTCCCTCTCTGCGACTCCATCGGGCCGGATCCGATACCGTTGGGGAATACGGCTGCGCTTGGATTCAATAACAGGGTGGCCCGTCTCCGAATCCGTCCGCCACGACGCCGGCAACCGGTCCTCCGCGATCGGGTCAGCAGGCCATTCCGGGGTCCTGGACGTAAAGAGATAACCATCCTTGCCCTCATCCTCTCGACCCGATTCGGAGAGCCGTAATTCATGTCGGGCCACAAAGCGGAACTGTCCGTCGTCCGTAGTGAGCCGGGCCATCAAATACTCTTGGCCACATTCGCGGCAGAACGCCAACGGGTACAGTCGACGCTCTGTCTCCCCTGGCAGGACAATCTGAAAATCGGTTTCGACCGGTCGTGTTTCAGGCGGTTCCACAGTTGTGTAGACAGAGCCGCCCTTGGACAGGAATTGGTGCAGACGAAAAGCAAATAGCGGCCGCCCCGTTTGCTCGTGCTTGGCCCGGGAACCCGCCAACAGCGTCGCACGGATGGCGGTTTCCGCAGCCTGCCTGCTCGTCGTCGTAGCCGCCGCCAGGTCTTCGGCAGCCCGGGAAACCGTCGTCGGCCTCGTCCTTATTAGGCGCCCGGATTCCGGTTCCTGCGCCAACCCGAACTTATCCTCGATCCATGAGGCTAACGGGTCGTTCTGCATTGGCACATAGCCACCGTCAAGAGTGGAGCTGCTGAACTCTGCTGTGCCGCGTTCCGCGACGGCATCGGCAAGGGCCGATGGACTGGGTTGCCGCACCGTTGTTGCCCTAACCAGAGATTCCGTGATGACGTGCTGTGGCTCAACAGTCGTGCCAAATATCCTGGTAGCGACATCTGCGACATCCTGTTGCTGCTCCAACACCGTTCCGCCTGATGACATCGTCGCCGATGTCCCGACGCACTGGAGGGTCGATTCAGCATTGCAGGCCTCGCGCACGCGACGGACCAGCATCGCAACATCCGCGCCTTGCCTGCCACGATAAGTGTGCAACTCGTCAAGAACCAGAAAGCTGAGACCCTGAGCGGCTTTGATCAGACGGGCCCGTTCATCGGGCCTCGTCAGAACGAGCTCCAACATGACGTAGTTAGTGAGCAGGATGTCCGGTGGGTCCGCCAGGATGGCTTCGCGCTCTTCACGACTCTCCTGCCCCGTGTACCGCTTGAAGGTAACCGGAGGTTTGTCGTCGTATCCGAAACTGAGAAACTTGCGCAGTTCCTCCCGTTGGCTGTTCGCCAAAGCATTCATAGGGTAAACAACGATGGCCTTGATACCCTGGCCGGAACCGAGCTCAAGGACCTTGTTGACGATGGGCACTATATAGGCGAGAGACTTGCCCGAACCTGTTCCGGTAGTCAGTACATAGGAAGCATTCCGGGCCGCTGTGCGGACGGCGTCGGACTGATGTTTGTGGAGACTTAACGGACGGGCGCCGGTGTCCTCCAACGACTTCTTCACTCGAAAGATCCGTTCACATTCAGGGTGAAGGAGTCCCTCCATGACCAACTCATCAATCCGTCCGCCGGTTTCAAACGAGGGGTTGAGTGACAGCCAGGGATCTGGCCACTGACGTCCTTCGTTGCTTTCCCGCGTGACGGCATCACGGATGCGATCATCTCGAATATCCACGAAACTTTCGCTGAAGGACTTATAACCCTCAATGAGACCGTCACGAATACCGAATGCGTCCATCTTTGGTCCCCCGGGGTTACAAGTACTTATCTCCTCCCGTAACCATACATATGTGGGCCGTCACAGACGCAAAGACATCGGCATAGCGGCCAGGCAGCTCGGGTTCGACCTGGTTCAAAGCCCCACGTTATCGAGGCCCACCGACAACAGCCCGCAACAGAGCAGATCACCCAATAACAGACAGACGGTGGCCGACCAACATACCCGGAATTCATCCGCGGACCGCCGCACTTCCGGCCGCACCCAGAGAAGGCCCTTCCGGGAGACCCAGCGAAGATCGCCGACCCACGCCACGACTCTCTTGTGGCTCAAGAAACGCGGCGTGGGCGTACGGACCCTGGCCGATCCTCTGGCGATCGACACCGCCGAGCCCGAGAGCCTCACGTCCCAGCTGGCGTTCCTCATGCTGGCCCTGTTCGGGCAGATGGAACGCACCTACGCGGCTGAAAGGCGGTGCATGCACGGGCCACGGCCGACGCACAGGCAGGCCGTCCGTGGCCGATGCGGACAAGCTCGACCACGCTGCCCTGTTGCGGGCGTCCGGCTCCTCCATGCGGGAGATAACCGCCAAGACCGGCAACTACAGCTACACCCCGGACATACAGACCGCCACCATCACCAGGGGCGGGATCACCAGCACCCACATGTGAGCCCGGGCATGTCGTCACAGGCAGGAGGTCGCGAGGCTGATTCGGCTGTCCAAAGGCTCTGTGGGTCGACACTCTAGGCAGTGCCGGCCCCTGCCTTCGGGTCCAGCTCCATGCAGGGGCGCGATGACACACCTGATCTCTTATCGCCACGCTGTTGACAAAGCTTCAAACAATGCCTAGTTTGTTAATATCAAATAAACAAACTGAGGCGGGTTTTCATGTCTTCGCTTTTCCTTACCCATACTCCGGCCGAGGGTACTTTGCTTGCAGGGACTTCCCGCGGGGACGGTTCTGCAGCTGTTTTGAAGCGGCTTGGCTGGCGGTGGTCACGTCAGATGGAATGCTGGTACATCCCGGACAGCCGGGACCGTCACCCGCAGCAGAATCTCATCAACACGACCATTGCCCGGGTTGAGGAACTGGGCATGGCGGTCGATGTCGACGTTACGCCGGGGCTCCGGTCCGCGAAGGAGGTCGAGCAGGACCGTGAAGCCCGGTCCGCGGCCCGCCTTGAGCGGCTTCAGGCCGGTGCCGCACGGTCCCGGATAGAGGCCGGCCACGCATCCCGGATGGCCACCGAGGTTGCCGGGCGGATGAGCACCCCGCAGCCGGTCCTTGTTGGCCACCATTCCGAGAGTGCAACGCGCCGTCACTATGACTCCGTGACGCGCAGCTCCCGGGTCGCGGTCGAGGCAGAGGCGAAGGCGGCGTCGGCAGAGTCTGGCATGCGGGCAGCTGAGGCTGCGCTGCAGCGTCGGGATGATCCGGCTTATGTTGGCCGCCAGGTCTTGAAGCTTGAGGCTGACATCCTCGGCGTCTCGCGCCTGCTGGGGGGCAGTTCCCGCAAGCTCAGCAACGGAACCATCGAGACCACCCCGCCAGCCGCCGGACAGATCCGCACAGACCTCGAAACCCAATTGGGGTCGTTGGAAGACTTCCTCCGTTACTGGAAGTCCCGGCAGGAGACGCTCCGGGAGGCTGCCGGGATCCCCGCATTGTCCAGGGAGACCGTCATGGCTGGTGACACCGTCAAGTACGACGGCGTCTGGTTCAAGGTGTTGCGGGCCAATGAGAGGACCGTGACGGTCTCGCTGGGCAGTAGTGGCTCGGTGCGCTATTCCTACGGGTGCATCCAGGACCATCGCCGCGCACCTGCAGGGTCTTGATCCGGCCGTTACCGCGGGGCTTAGGGGGTGAAGATGAAGCGATGGATCCTTTGGACACAGACGACCACCTACGTCAGCGATGTGCAGGTCACGGTGTCCCAGGTTGCCAGATGGGCTGCTGGATCCGGGATCCTGCGATCCAACGGCCCGGGGGGTTCACAGGAGCATCCGAGCCCCGCTCAGGTTGAACGGATGATGGCGGCCAACGAGCAGTTCAGCGGTTTCATCACAGCAGCGTATTGCCGGGATCTTGGCTTGCTTCGGGGCCTGGATGCTTCCGTGTTGAGGATCGGCGCACCCAACATCCGGCCCGGAAGGGATGAGGACCTGGCGCCCGTGCGGGCTTGATCTGACAGTCCCTTCCCGCACGGGCGCCAAACCAAACGCTATTGACACATTTTCGGGCAGCAATCTAGGGTTGATTAACGTCAGATCAACAAATTCAGCTATCGCCAACATCAGCCAGGAGCTGAGGAGAGAACACCATGAGCACACCAGAGACCCCATCGCCTCTTGAAGAACTGGCAACGGCTGGAACCGCTTACAATCTCGCCAAGGAACGTCTGAAGGCTCTCCGGGCTCGGCGCTCCGTCTTGGTGGCCCAGGGCTTTGAAAACGGGATCCAGGCAACCGAGCTGGCCGGCCATGCAGGGTTGTCCCGCCAGAGGCTTTACCTGGTACGTGATCTGGGGATCAAAGAGCTCGAGGCCTCCGGGGAGCGGTTGGAGATCTCAAACGAAGAATTGCTGAAGTCCCTGATGGGCGTGGCCGCGCAACTGCCCTCCGCCCTGGAGGCAACGGACAAATCGCTGGTGGAGGCAGAACGGCTTCTGGCCATCGTCGCGGAAGCCGGCGGGACGCCTGTGAAGGAACTTGCCCGGCTGGCCGGGGTCACACCGGAACAGACCAGAAAGGTCCGCTTGAAGGCAGGCGTCAAGCCGCGCCGTTACGCCTCTTCGGCATGACGGCGCGAGGATATCGGCGGCCGGCCGGGCGCTCCGATACGGGCCATTTCCCTGGCGAGACTGTATTTTCTGACCTCGGTAGTGCTCCATAACTTTTCCGTGACCACAGCCTCCGGGAAAGCTTTGTCCCGTGCCATCGTCACGCGGGTGGCGCCGATACTGCCCAGCCCAAGAATCAGGCGGATGCCTTCCGTGTTCACCAAGCCCTTCACGCTCGAAGGACCCAGACCGGCTCCGTGAATCTTCGCAACGAGGGCGCGGATGTTCTCCACCAGCTCGGTGTCCTGACAGTAATCCAGATCATCAACGCCGTAATGCTTGGCGATCACCGCGGCAAGCTCGTCATTGCGTTTGTTCATCGATCAACGCCTCCTTCGTCTTCTGCGTGTTCCTGCTTCGTCCTGGGCCTTACGAACAGGCTTGGTCCTGGTCGCGTTGAACACCGTCATGGACACCGAAACGATCGGGGATTTCTTCACATCGAGCTCGAGGTACCTTTCCTGGCTCTGGGAGACAAGCCAGGAAGTCATGTCCCCGCCATGCTCGTCTCTGACATCGGCCAGGATGTCCGAGGCGTGGTAACCGGATTTGGAACCTATGTCCATAATCCGGCCCCGCCCGTCCGCGGTACGGTACACAACCTGGAGCTTCACGCGCTTGTCCTTGTGCGCCTGTTGCCTGGTGATCCCCGCCAGTTTCCTCTTCAGCTCGTTGATACCGGCCTGCCGGCCTTTCGCCCGAGCCGTTTTGGGCATCTCGACAACGTGCTGACGTCCGCCGTCGGGGAAATCAGTGGTCGTGGTCGTGAAAGCACCACGCTTAGGCAACGCCTTGAACGCGCCACCGGTCTCCGCCGGCACCACCGTTTTCTCTTCCGCCCCCGTTTTGGCACGCACCGGAACAATATGGCCATCCTTGCCACGGCGACGGGCAGGCATGTGCGTAACCTCGCCACGGTCATACAGCTCCGTCAACGACTGCCGGTACGCCTCACCGCGGCTCTGCCCGGTAGCCACCTTCCTCAACATCTTCTCCGACCGCCCCAAGCGCTCACCCATCTCCTTCCAGGTGTACCCATAGGTCGCCTTGAGATGCACGACGAGCTCCTGAGGAGTCATGTCCCTGGGATCATTTGCAGGCATGCGTCAGTCCCCCGGTGCCGAGAATTCAGCGTCAAAGAACGCCGAGTCGGTCCCGGCCTTGACCGCCCTGACACGCAGCCTGTTCCGCTCATCCTTCGTCACCGGCGTCTTGACGTTCTCCAACACGCCCTGAAGACGAAGCCGCCCGACCTTCCCGTCATCGCCGCCACCATAACCATCCGGTTTAGCCCACTCAGGAATGTGCGTCGTATAGATAGCGTCACCGTTGATCCCGATCAAGCTGCTGGCCGGAACAGCCAACGCCCCCGCCGTATTGGCCCCCAAAGAACTTGGCCCAAGCAACACCTTCGCCCTGCCCCGCGCCCACACCTGCACAGCAAGCTCCGGCCGGTAATAAGGGCGCGTCTGCGACGACTCGGACGTCGGCACCCGGTAAACGAAAGCCTTGCCCTCACGCTTCATCGTCGACAAGAACTGCGGCGGAACATCCTGCGGGCTCCAGGCGATCACCGTAGAAGTCCTCCCCCTGGAAGCAAAGGCACCAACAGTCTGGATCATGATGGCGCGCAAAGCAGCGCTCACCGCACCCTTGATGACCGTCGGCATCTCCGGATCGGCATCAACATCCTCACGGATCCGGATAATGCGGTTCGCGAACGTGTCCAAAGGCCGGATCGCGACGTCCTTCCCGTCCTTGTTGACCCGCCTCTTCACAAAAGCCACAGACTCAAGCGGATCCAGCGCCCAACCAGCCGCCCTGGCAACATGCAGCTCGGCCGTATCCGCCCACGTTTCACCGATCGCTCCGGGCCGGTTCGGGTAGTACCAACCGTCCTCGACCTTCTTGTGCTGCACACCCAGAAGCCCGACATGGTTCCAGTTATCAGGAACCTTGAAACGAACCAACACCCGCGCCCGGGCATACGGGTCACTATTGAGCATCTCGAAAGTATCAGCCCGGTTCAACCGGATACCGGGACCAATCCCCAACTCACGACACAACGAGGCATACATAAAGCGCCCATCAACATAAGCGAACGTATCAAGCCTCGGCGACTTCACCGGATCCACCAACGGAACACAATCCCCATGCGCCGAAAAATCCGGACCCGCCACCAAATGCTCAAGATGGTGCTGCCCAGAAGTACGGTGAAGCTCCTCCGCAATATCAGCAGTCACCGGCTCAGGATCCAAACCAAAAGGCAAAGACGCCGCCCAAAGATTCGTCCCCGAATTCGCCGGCGTCTTCCCCAAACGCTGACCATCAAAAGCCTCAGCAATCATGAACGCCGTCGCATCCCACGCCTGACGCGCCTGCTCAGGACTCAACGGCGTATTACCAAACCACTCCGCCGCCGTCTTCACCTCAATCCGCTGCGCCACAGCAACACGCTCAAACCGCCCAGTAACAGGCGTACCCAACCAATGCCCCACAGGCGGAGCACCATCCTTATCCACCCACCCCGCATTCCACCCCGGAGTCTGAACCAAAAGCCAATGCCGCACATCCCGCTCATTAGCCGGAACATTCCCCGTGAACATGATCCGCTCAGCCCCAACCGACGCAGCCGTATCCAACATGTCCTGCAAATTCGGATTCTTACGGCGCTCGCCGATTTTGGGGGTGACGGCTTGGCCGTTGGAGAGCACGCCGCGGCCGGTGGTGTAGTCGGCCCATAGTGTGGGGATGGCCTTGAAGTTGTATGGCCGTGGTCGGTACCGGTATTTTTCTGAGCTCACGCCCCGCCGCCCTTTTGTTGATCTGACACTAACAAAATAGTAGTTGGGTGTTAGGTGAGAGTCCAGCCCAACTGTGGCCTTGGCTCCTTTTCGCCCCTCGCCGACGTGGTGCTCCACGGTCTTCGTCTATCTCCTCCTCGAGTGGCGGCGTAGGAACCACGCCACGGCGGCGAAGCCGACGACGGCCGCTCCCACCCACCCAAGTACCGGGAATTCGTGGAACAAGAAACGGGCCGTCTGGTTCATCGCGGCCCAGATGAACGAGTGCAGTATCCAGTCAAAGGGGCCGGATCCGTGAGATGAGCTGTGGTGGATGGTCTGCATGAGTGCTAAGGGCATGGTCTTCACTCTCCGGTCCGTTGCGACGCCTTCAGGGCTTCATTGACTGTGTATCCGGGCAGATATCCGTGGTCCTGGATGAGCCGGGCCAGTTGGTCGACGTCGTTGTTGCGGTTAAGGAGGGTTGTTTGGGCATGGTCCCGTGCGGCTGTGATGATCCCGTCGAAGGAGAGTGCTGCGCACCTTTCGCGCTAGCTCATCTATGCCGCCCTGACTGAAACGAGGGATTCCATACGTTCAGGGTCGAAGCCTTTCCAGTGCTCTTCCGTGTCCGTATTGATCGTCACAGGCGTTCCGGTATAGCCAAGGCTCTTGATCCGGGCCAACGCCTCAGGGTCCTTGGTTACATCGAAGATCCGGTGATCGATCCCGAGTGGTTTGGCCTGGGCTTTGAGTCCGACGCATGGTCCACAGGCCGGGTGGGTGTAGATCTCGATCACCGTGCCGCCTCCTGGCGCTTGGCGATGATTTCGACGTCGTCGGCGACCAGGACAGAAATGGTGTGCATCCGGGTGTTGATGCGGTCCTGGATCCTGCCCAGCACCCCATAAAGGGGATGGGTGGGGTCTTCTCCGCTCGGCGTCGGCGGCAGGAACTTCCGGTATTGGTCCAGCTCATTGCGGTCCTCGTCGACCTCGAGCAATAGCCTGGCCGCGGTCTCCACAGAGGGTGTCCTCCCGGACCCGCATGGAACGATAAGACTCAACCAGGTCTCTGGACTCCTGGCTCAACTCCGTGAGCAGGAACACCGAATCAAGATAGCGGCCCCTCTCCTTGACCGCTTTCTCGGCATCGTCACGGATCCAGTCCGCACGCCACTGCCTGCACTGGCTCGCCACAACATAAACCACCGCGACGAACCCCACGATATGCAACGGCGCCTCCCGCACCATGCCCCACAACCGGGGCCACATGATGCCGATAGCAAGCCACCCCAACCCAGCCACGACCAGGAAAAAGACAAACCCGCCGAACTTCGCCGCGAGACCAGTCTTTAACGGCCCAGGAAAGACCAACTCCGCAAACGTCCGGGCCAGAGGACGAAGAACCCCCACGGGGATATCCCTCATCCCCGGATCGAGAAGAACATGATGTTCCGTCCACGACGGCTCACCGGCGGCAACCCAATTCCTATGCCCTGAGTCCTTCCGGGCAGCCTCAAAAAGCTGCCGTTCGAACCGGCCCCTAAGGGTCGCTTCCTCTTCCTGCGGTGTCCTGGGCATCTGATGCTCCCTTGGCAATGGGCCGACGGCCGTTTCAGTGTCACCGCATGTAGGTGACCGCACCACCGGTTTTACAAAGAAAACAAGGGGCCCCAACCACTGGCCAGGACCCCTCCCGTCAACAAAGCCCCTTCGGAATCCTCGCCGCCTTCTGAACCGCATACGGACGCTCCGGCTGCGACAACCACCCAGGATCCCCACGCCGAAGAACCCTGTCACCATCACGCATATGCGGCCCTGCATTCGTCCACGTGTTCTGCCCCCTCGTCTCACAGAACAACGCCAACCGCGCTTCCTTCGGCAAACACGACCTATGCGTCCACCAAGCCCGCTTCTCCCCCTCAGGACCGAACATCAACCCATCACCATGGGCAATCGCATCATGCACAGCCCGAAACACATCATTCAACGGAACCTCCCGGATCCCCCCACCCCCGTCAGGTACCACCACAGACCGCGCCATGGGATGCCCCGAAGGCAACGCCCCCACCGTCGAATCCGAAACCTTAGTCCGGAAATAGAACAAATGCCTGTTCTCCCTCAGATCAGCCAACATCCCCGCCGAATCCTCATAAGGCTGCTCACTACTCCCCGAAAACCACGGCTCAAAACTAAAACCAGCCTCAACAAAGTCCACATACTGCCCCCGGACATGCTTCTCCAAAGACCGATAAGAACGCCGAACCACCGGATCCCCAGGATCATGAACCGCCGCCCCATACGCCTTAGCCGCGGCAACACCATCCAACTCAGTCATATGCGGCAACCCCGGCCGCCCCATGAAGCCATGGCGCTCGCGGTAGCGTTGGCGGATTGCTTGGATCTCGCGGATTGGTGAGTGGGGTGAGTAATCGGTGTTTTTCTCAATGAATTCGGCCCGCACAGGGGTCCATTCCGGCTGGCCATAGCGGCGTTGGATGGCGTAGAGGGCCAGTTGCTCGGGTTGTCCTGCAGTTTGGAGGATCTGGAGTCTGTCGTCGACGACCCGGCCGCCTGGGATGCCTGCGAGCCTGAGGGTGTCGAGGGCGTCTTCTGCGTCGATGTTTGTGTCGCCGCCGAAGGTGTACATGCGGTCCGGTCCGGTTTCGTCAACGAAGGCGACCATGACGGAGTCCTGGTTGTAGCGTCCGGCAAGTTCTCCTGCCCAGGCTCGGATGCATTCCTCGTCGCCGCGGACGGTGTAGGCGCCTGCGGGTTCTGCTTCGCCTTCCCAAAGTCCATCCGCGGGTTTGTCGTCGAGCATCTCGATCTGGTGGGTTCTTCCTGCGTTGCGGATGGTGTCGTCGTACTCTCGCCATTCCTCCGAGGCGTAATAGGACGGTCGAGAGTCAAGAGACAACAGCACGGCGCTTTCGGGCCTGAAGGGTGTCGCGCCGATGTAGGCGACAAGTTCACCGGCAGCTGCGGCCGCGATGCTGTTCGGGTCCTTGCACTGGTATCCGCCCCGGGGGTGGCTCTTGGGCCGGCACATGTCCTAGGCACCCCCGTTGTCGGGGGCCGGCAGGAAGGCTATTGCATCCCCGGGCTTCAGATTGCTTCGTTGCCCGATCTCGTCGACCTCAACAGCCTGAGTGACGGTTCCGTTCTTAATGTCTTTGAGCAGCTGGACGAACTCGTCCTTGCTCATCTCTTTCGGGTCTTTGCCGAACTGGGCAGCGATCTTCCCGGCATCATCTATGTTGTCGTTCATGGCCATGGTGTCCTCCTTTCGTGGCGTAGCAGGTATCTGTGAGTCTTCTTAGGACCTGCTCCGCTGTCGACGCCTGTTAAGGCATCGTCGGCAGGTGTAGGTATGTCTGTATCCGGTTTTGCATGTCGGCAGGGCGGGATTCGAGCGTCCGGTCGACTTGAAAAGGTCAGGCGCGGTGCGGTCGTTTGGGTTCGGGGGTGAGCATTGCCAATGAGCCTTCCAATGGGTACAGCCCGAATTGTTCGTAGATAGGAATCAGCCCGCGGTCAGCGGCGATGCAGGAGACCAGCGCCCCCTGGGGTACTTCCTGGTCAAGGACTGCGGCCAGGAGCTGCTGGGCTGATCCTGGGCTGGCGTTAAGTCTCCGCGCGAGCTGGGTGTAGGTGTATACCGGCTGGTCATCCGGTAACGCCGCGAAAGATCGTTTCAAAACACGTTCGGCCTCACGCGCTTCCGACCTCATCATCCGTTTGATGGCTGGACCCATGGAGCCGAACAGCAGAAGCATGCCGGCTATAGATGCCAGCACCGACCCGGTGAGAAGAGGAACCACGAGAGAAACCATGAGCACGGGAAGGACCAGCACAACCGAAGCGATCAGCCTGGAACGCAGCTGCGATTCCCGTTGATCCGCAATACCGACCATCACAGTGCGCTCTTTATGGAAAAGACCCCCGTTGATCTGCTGCCCCAGGGTCGCAGTGAGTTGGATCAGGTATTCCAATGCGGCACGGAAGGGACGGTCGCGCCCGCTCTGACGTGTGAACGCCAGAGCGGAAGTCCATGCCAAAGCCGGGACATCACACAAGCGTGCTTTCATGGCAATCATCAAAACCCCTCCCAATTAGTTAATATCATATCAACTAATTATTTATGGTCCCAGACCGCAGTTGACGCTGCCACCACGGCCAGGAATCTCGATTTCCCAGGCACCGGGGATCGGGCGAAGAATCAAGCGTCGGATCTGCTCTGATCAGTGGAGGTCGGGTCCACCTGCCTCGGCGATTTCACCGAGAATGCTGATCTCCTCGTCGGCGTCGTCGGGCCCCTGCTCACCGACATCCGGAAACGACCCGGGCACTTCCTCGTCCGCGAGGTGTGGGTACTTCTCAAGGAGGAAGCGGCGCCGGTACGCGATGTCGGCGGCGTCAACGATAGCTTCCAATGTGGTCCAGTTGAGGGTGCCGCCAACAAGGATCCCGACTGCGGGTACGACCTTGCCGAGCCCTTGCTTGGTAAGGCGAAAGGCGAATTTCTCAGCGAACCGCTTGGAGACCTGAGCAACAACTGACTTGTCCAGGACAGCCCAGGCCTTGCCGCGAACGAGCGCTTGGGTGAGCCGCGAGATATCGGCCATCGCGGCGGACTTCGCGCTGGCCGACATCGCCGTCCCCGCATTGACGACGGACATCACAAAGAACTTCTCACCAGGGAATTCAGGATCGTAGCCGTGGAGCAACGAGACATGGCCTACGGCCCGAGACGCGAGTCCGAGAACGACTGCCGCGTCGCCAGCGAATGCGCCGAAAACCGCAGCGCTCGAAGGCGCTGCCGCGGCGCCTGCGGAGACGGCAGTGACAAGTTCGCCTCCTGAAATCACAAGCCCTGCGCCCGCTCCCGAGAGTGCGGCTGTGATCGGGTAGCCCCAGTTTGCTCCTCGCCCACGGACAGCGTCGATTTGCTCGAGGTCGAGGCGGCGCAGATCGGAAAGCGATGCAACATCGTGCCCGTGCTTCTGGTGCTTCGCTACTACCCGTTTGGATGAAAGTCCCACCCGCGAGACCCGACCCACGGTCTGACGCATCGAGGCAAAGGCAGCTCCGCTCCAGTCGGCAATGGCGTCGGGGACGGCATCAGCGGTTTTACGAGCTCCTTTGCCGAGGGCGTGAGCGCCCTTGGCAACGAATTCTTGACCCTGGGAGACGGCCGATTGGGCCCGCGGGTGGTTCTCCAAGTACTTTGTGGCACGTTTGCCGAGTTCCGCGGCGCCCATCGCCGCCTGCTCTCCGGCGTTTCTCATCACTCGTGACAGCGGCCTGCCCGAGAACCGTTGAATGTCACGCCATGCCGTGAGCTCGTAGTCCGATGGTTCAGTCATACCCGCGAGTGTAGCGGCCCTAACCGACGCTGCAGGGAAGCCTGTCAGCTTGCGATCGGGTGACCGTGACGTCGTAGTTCTTCGATGAGTTCCTGGGTTTCTTCATCGGGTTCGTAGTCGTCTTCGAAGTCGTCAAGGTATCCGAGGTACTTGGTGACGAGCTCCTCGACGCCGACACTGTTGCCGGCGGCGTGTTCGGCCAGCATTGCGTCCCTCCACATTTGTTCGTTGGCCGGGTCCACGATCCTGCCAACGGATCCGGCAAGGCGCGCGTTGGCGGTATTCCCGGTCTTAAGGGACCGGCCGGCGAGTTCGTGTGCCGCATCGCAGATGGCTGCGATCATCTCGCTCTTGATGATCTCGGTCCACCCGTACAGCTTGTCTTTGACCCCGCTGAACGGCTGGCCACGGACCAGACGCAAGGCAGCGACCAGGCGCGGTGTGCTCGTTCGTGCGAGGTTCTCACCGATGAGCTGAAGGAACACCTGCCAGTCTGTGGTGATGTCCGCGTGAAGCCTGTACCCGTCTGCGATGACGTGGGGGAAGTAGATTTCACCGTCCGGGACTCTCTGGCCGAGGTAGTTCCGTGTCAGGTTGGAGAGCTTGTTCCTGTTCGAGGATGCAGTCTGCCCATTCGGGTCCGCTGTCGGCCAGAAAGCCTCGTGGTATTGCTCCGCAGACGCTCCGGGGTTCAGGGCAAGGAACGCGGCGAGCGCGGTGCATCTTGCAACGGCTGCCGCGGACACTGATCCTGATCCGGGGGTTTTGGGTGCTTCTCCTTGTGGGTTGATGATCGACACGGTGCCCAGCACTGTGATGATGGGTGCGCCTTGGCTGTGACGGGAGGGGTCGATCTGTTCGATCAGTGCCTCGAGTTCGGAGGGTACGGGTTCTTCCTGGATTTCCGTGGCGGGTTCGGCGGGGGGTTCGGGGGTGACTGCGTAGAGTGTTCGCTCGTCTTCTTGTTTGGTTTGTCCTGTGATGGGGACGTCTTTGATGGCGATGTCTTCCGGGGTGCTTGTGCTGGCCCATTCCGGGCCGGGCTGGCATTCCTGGGAGGCTGTGGTGAGAAGCCGCATGATTTTCTGGCCCTCGTCAGCGGTGATGATCTGCGGGGTCATTTCCAGGCCGAGAGGCTCGAGTGTGGCCGAGTCTTTGGAGCTGATGTGGATTTCCCAATCCCCTGCTACCTGGCCTGCGCTCACTGCGGCGATGCCGAGTCGCGGGATGGCTGTGACTAGTTCTTCCAGTTCGGCCCGTTGGTTTTCGGTGGGTTGCTGTCCGAGGACGACAATTTCCGGCATCCACCCTTCGGCATTCCGACCTAGGGTGCGGGCTTCCTCGACGCCACTGACGCCCAGACGCGTGAATGCTTCTCTGGTGGCTTTGGCTTTCCCGCGAAGGAGGACCAAGAGGGCGTCCATGTCATCTACATGGCGTACTTTCCCGGTCGATAGCGCCGTAGGTAGTTCATCAGGCACACCGACCATCGTGACCTGCAGTTGTTCTCCCCATTTTGAGGTTGCGAGTTCAACGGCCAGTGCCGTCAGGGCGTTGGAGACCAGATCCTTTTCGCCGGCGATCCCGAGGGCGCCGACGTATTCCAGATCGACCAGAAGGTGTGCGTTCTGTGCGTCCTGGCCGACTGTGACGAGGGCTGGGTAGGGTGCAGTCGGTATCCGGTCAAGGTCTTCGAGTTTCCCAGGCTCAATCGTCCAGACGGTGTTGCTGTCATCGACGGCAACGAAGGGCGTCGGAAGCTGTGCGGGGGCGGCAAGATAGAGTGCGATCTCGTCGGCAGCTACCCTCACGCAGAACATCTGGGGCAAGGGGACGGAATGGTCTTGGCCCCAGACCGCGAGGTATTTCAGTGCCTGGTCCAGGTCGTCTATGGTCTTTGGTTCTTCGACTGCGCGCAGTTGCAGCTCAAGGTTCTCGTCTTCACGCGAGGGCGCGGCCACCCGTTCCCCGGCTCTGCGGCGGCGGCGCTGAACTATCCGGCGTAGACCGAGAACGGACAGGATCCCGGCTGCCAGAATTGAACCGATCCCGCCGACGGTGCGGACCGGGAACTCTGCGTCGCCTGAGGGGTCCTCCGGTTGTGCCGCGGATCCGGGTTCCTCGGCTGACGTAACGGGAGCGTTGGACAGGGATGCGCCCGGGATAGGAGACGCCACCGCCGGGGCCGGGTTCTCCACGGCAGGTGGGGCTAGGGTCAACGGGGCTTCTGTGTGAGGTTGCACTGACTCGGGTGCAGCTGCGGGGGCTGCTGCCTCGGGGACGACGGCGGGGGCAGGCGCTGCCACCACTGGAACTGCCGGGGTCGGCGTGATTGCGGTCGGGCCGGCCGGGACGGTCGGGACGGTCAAGACCCATCCCGGGCGGATGATGTCGGGGTCTGTCAGGTGGCCGCCGTCTGGTTGCACGATGCCCTGGGAGGCTTTGAAGATCCCCTCAAACGCGGCGGTGTCCCCGTAGTAGTGCCCGGCGATGGACCACAACGACTCACCTTCGACGACGACGTGGGTCGCGGATTTCTCAACGGCGGCTTGGGCGCCTGCAGGAAGGATAAGAACCCACCCAGGCTCAATCCAATGATTGTCCGACAATGCAGCACCATCACCCTGCACAAGCCCATAGTTGAGCTCCGCGATCTCCCCGTACCGGGCACCATCACCCAGATACTTTTCGGCCAACAACCACAACGACTCCCCCGCCACAACAGTGTGTTTAGGAAGACTGCTGGCAGGGCTGGTTTTTTGTTCGGCTGCGGGCGCGGTGTTCTCGCCGGGGGCTTTCGTGGCCAGTGGCGCGGAGACGTGGGTCTCGGTGTGGAGTGCCGGTGTTGCTGCTTGTGCGGTCGGGGCGGAGGCCAGGGATCCGGCAGTGAACATGAAGATGATGGCACCGACCAGTGCGCCTGCGAGTGCTTGCTGGGCGCTCAATCCCTTGATTCTGGGTGCCCGAATCCCGCCTAGTGCCGACGGGATCTCAATGACTACTGATGCGGTGAAGGTCAGCCAGGCAATCCATGCGACGATCGGCAGGAAACTGCCGAAGAGGAACCGGCCGCCATAGTCGGGCATCGTGAGGAGATGCTGGAGTGTTTCCGTTGATGGCAGCGGATTCCCTGCGACCATGATCAGTGCTGTGGGGATGCCGACGACGAGCACCAGCAGCAGTACCAGCGAAGCCAGTCCCTTGACGATTTTCACAGTGAGCCCTTTCGGTGCCGGACCTGGATGTCACAACTACGGTACGTAGGTGGTTCTAGCCGTGGTTTTACCATTCGGGACATCAGGTCAATATCCATGGCTTGACCTGATCAAGGGTCATGGTGGCTATTGCTCCGGCCACCATGTAGGGGCCTAAAGGAATGTGCCCGCGGTATTTTCGGAGCAAAGCTGCATGCGGGACAGCCAGTACCAGTCCGAGCAGGCCGCCCCACAGCAATACTGTCCAGCTGCTGTAGGCCAGTGCCGTGCCCAGGATTGCTGCAAGCTTGACGTCTCCGAGGCCGAGATCTCCGAAGATTGCTGCGGCGAGGTAGATCCCGCCAAGTGCCGCGGCGCCAAGTACTGCTTGTCCGGCCATCGACCATCCACCGTTCAGGAGGGTGCAGGTTATGACGACGGCGCAGATGACGATTGCCATTGGTATGGTCACGGCGTCTGGGATCCTGTGTGAGTGCGCGTCTATCCATCCGGCCCACATACCAAAGATCACTACACTCGCAAGCATCACCACACGCCCTGCCTGGTCAACATCACTGCCGGCCGAGGCGGCCATCAGAACAGATCCGGCTGCACCAACCGCGGCGATGATGGCCAGCGGGAATGGGTTGAATCCGTCGCTGGCCCGCATCCGGGAAACCCCCAACGAGAGAGCGTTCGTTACGCCTCTTGTCAGGCTACGTCCAGCAAAGATGGCACTCTTCATCGCGCACTCCCCCTAGTGTCCGTGCCTGTTGATGTAGTCCGCCATCCCCGGGACGGTGAAGGCAAGATATCCGCGGCGCGGCGTGTAAACAAGACCTGCCTGTATGAGCGATTGCCGCGGCGCGGAGACCGCCGTCTGGGCCCTGCCAAGTCGCGTGGCGATGTCGCTGACCAAAGACGGTTTGTCGCTGTCCTGAGCCATCGCCTTCATGAACTCCTGCTGGGCGGTGGTGGCCCGTTCCCAACGCGACTTATAGAGGCCGGCATCAACCTCGTCTCGCGCTCTCCCGATACCAATCCTGGCGTCATCCGCGTCGATGGTTCTGGACGCGGCAACATCCCAGATGTGTTTCCCGCAGGCCTGAACAAAATAGGGGTACCCGCCCGAGACACCCAGGACAATTCCAAGAGCAGCCTCGGTCCAGTTCACCCGCTCACGTTGGGATGGGACTAGCAGGGCATCCTTGGTGTCCTCCTCGCTCAGCACGTCGAGAGTGCGGTAGAGATACATTCGCTCGGCATAACTGGATGCCTTTGCAAGGACTGCCGGCAGGGAAGGCAGGCCAGTACCAAGGAACATCAACGGTACCGGTCGCAGGTCCTGGCCCAATTGGTGAAGCGCAACGTTCAATGCCTCAAGATCGTCCTTGGGCGCCTCCTGCAGCTCGTCCACAGCAAGAAGCACCCCGGTGCCGGCGGCCCGGGCGGCAACGCCCAGCGACTCAAGCATTTCGGCGAGGTCCGTGGAAAGCTGGCCGCTGTCCGCCTTTCCAGCAGCTGCCTGCACGTCGAACCCGAATCCATAAACACCGGCAGGGTCCACCTTGATCTGGAAAGACCGGAACACGGAAAAGGTCTCTTTGAACGCCTGCTTGACCTTCTCGGACACCGTCGCCGCCTTACGGAGTGCGACATAAATTTCCTTGGCGAGCTGAACAGCCAACGGCTGACTGCCGGAAGCTTCAAGCTTGACGACAACCCAACCAGCGTCAACCGCGTTACGGCCACACTGGTTCAACAACACAGTCTTCCCCACACCCCGGAGTCCGGAAATAATCCACGGCCGCTCACCCTCACCGCTCCCCGCCATCGAGCCAAGAACGCCCATGAAGTCGGACAGCACAGCAGACCGCCCAACCAGCTCAGGGGGTACCCGGCCCGCACCAGGCCGAAAAGGATTCGGAGCATTCAGAATCATAAATCCCACCCTATCCGCCTTTATCCGAAAAACAAGATAAATTTGGATAGTTTAAAGACATCAGCTTGGTCGCCGGGTTGAGGCCCACAAGCAGCGGTTTTCTACGGCATGTATGGCTTCACCCGTGAGCGCTCCGACAGCTCTGCTCGGGTTTTGATGTTTGCGGTCTCACCCGGTGGTTACCAAGTTCTGACGGGCACAGGCGGCCGCGGCGGGGGCGGGTACCCGCTGCTGGTGATCCAGTCGCAGAGGGCGATGCGGGGTCTGTTGCTGGTGGGGGTAATGAGGTGAGGAGCGGGGTAGCCCGGCAACGCGGCGCCGATAAGGAGAGTGACGGCGCCGGAAGCCGTCAACCCGAAGCCGTCGGCACCGCCGCCATTGTCCGTGGTGACCGGGTTGGGGGAATGGGTGGTGGCGGCCTCGGCCGTTTCAAGGCCGAATGCGTGCGCGGAGGTTGCACGGTTGCTGGCATACGCATCGCGTTTTGCGCTGGCGTCCGGGTCGGCGGCTGTGGTGTGGGTGGTGTTGTTTAGGGCGGTGTCGATCAGGTCGGCAACCAACATAGGGTCGCCGGTTTCGGTGGCGAGTTCCAGAGCTAAAGAGCTCGCGGTGGCTGCTTTGGCGGCCCAGGCGAGGCGGTCTTCGGCTGTGTGAAATTGGAACCTGACCGCGTCCAGATACTGGGCGGCCGGGACGGCGAGAGCGGTGGCGGTAGTGCGGATGCGGGCGCGGGCGCGGGGGGCGAACATGCGCCAGGAGCGGGAGGCGCGGAGGCGCCGGGCGCGGGTTATTGCGGCCCACGCGGCATCCTGGTGAAGGCCTTGGACCCGGAAAAGTGCCTGGGCTTTCTCGAATTGGTCTTGGGATTCTTTTGGCTGGTCTTTGTGTAGCGCCAGGAGTGAGAGGTTCAAATGTGAGTCGGCTCGTCCCGCCTTGAGGCCTATCCCGGTGTAGAGGTTCAGGGCTTTTGTGTATTCGGTTCTGGCCTTCCTCAAGCGTCCGGCGTTCAGATAGCGGTCCCCCAGGTTGCTGTGGACCAGGCCCTGGCGTTCGGGGAGGTCGAGGAGCTCATAGATTTCCAGGGCACGTTGGTACGAGGCCTGGGCCTTGACCCGGTTTCGGCGGCCGGTATGCGGGGGGAGTGACCCGAGGTTGTTGTGGACTAGTGCCTGATCCACGGGGAGGCCCAGAGCCTCATAGATTTCCAGAGCTCGACGGTAGGAGGCCTGGGCTTGTTCCAATTGTCCGATTTTCTGGTGGAGCGCCCCGAGGTTGTTGTGAACTACGGCCTGGTCTGCGGGGAGGTCCAGGTCGGTGTACATTGCCAAGGCTGTCTGAAACGACTCTTGGGCTTGGTTCCAGCGTCCCGCCTCCCCGTGGAGCTGCGCGAGGTTGTTGTGGACCGTGGCTTCGTCTTTGAAGAGCTTGAGGGGCTTGAGAAGTTCCAGTGATTGGCGGTACGACTGTGCAGCGTGGTCCCAGCGACCCTCAGCTTCATAGAGCAAGCCCATATTGCTGTGGACCATGGCCAGCATTTTGGGGATGTCCAGGGCATCGTAGATTTCCAGGGCACGGTGGTAACAGGTCTGGGCCTGTTCCCAGCGTCCAGCGTCCCGGTGGAGGCTCCCAAGGTTGTTGTGGACCAGAGCCTGGCGTTCGGGAAGGTCCAGACCATCGTAGATTTCCAGGGCACGGTGGTAACAGGTCTGGGCCTGTTCCCAGCGTCCAGCGTCCCGGTGGAGGCTCCCAAGGTTGTTGTGGACCAGAGCCTGGCGTTCGGGAAGGTCCAGGGCATCGTAGATTTCCAGGGCACGGTGGTAACAGGTCTGGGCCTGTTCCCAGCGTCCAGCGTCATCGTGGAGCCTTCCGAGGTTGTTGTGGACCACAGCCTGGCGTTCGGGAAGGTCCAGACCATCGTAGATTTCCAGGGCACGGTGGTAACAGGTCTGCCCCTGTTCCCAGCGTCCAGCGTCCCGGTGCAGGTCCCCGAGGTTGATGTGCACGTCGGCCTGTCCCGCCGTGAGATCGAGCCGGGTGAAGATACTCAAGGCTGTTTGAAAGGATTCTTGAGCCTGGTTTCGGCGTCCAGCCGCCTGGTGGAGCATGCCGAGGTTGCTGTGGACCACGGCCTGCCCGCCATCAAGGTCCAGACCGGTGCAGATTTCCAGGGCGCGGTGGTAAGAGGCCTGAGCCTGGTCCATGTGTCCTGCTTGGTGGTGGGCTAGGCCGAGGGTGTCGTGGATTCTGACTTGATCCTCGCGCAGATGAAAGTGTTCGCTTGCCTGAAGTGTCAGCTCCAGGCCTCGGATCTTTGGGTCTGTTTCGGTGCTGGCATGGTGGGTGAGGACTACAGCGGTTTGGGCCAGGATTTCCTCAGTAAGTTCTGCCCCGGTGCCCGCGAGTTGTTCGAGCGCGTGGGCGACGGTGCGGGCCAGAGAGGTAAAAGTTGTTTCGTCGAGCGCTGCGGCGGCGGGAATCTGCCGCAACCGTGCAACGAGGTCCGTCCTGCCGTTGCCGTGTTCATCCATCATGGGCAGGCATCTCTTTCTAGCCGAGGGTGCATGGGGTCGCCTTGCATCTTCCAGATCAGTTGTCCCTAATCCGGGCAGCTCACGCTCTTCCGAGGATCAGCAACCGCGGTTCCAACCATCCCTCCTCCGGAGATTCACACTGAGATCATTCACTCTCACGAACATAGGTCACCCCGAATGCCTTCACCTGACGGAACTCCTGAAGCTTGCTTGCGAGATCAAAGGCGTCGCCGGTGACGTACTGGAAAATGTCTAACCCACGACCGAGAAGGATCCTCCATCCGGTGTCGGTGAGGATAGACCGATCATGAATTCCGCCGTCGAAGATGACGTCGACGTTGATACCACCGACGAACGCTCCTGCTTGACCTTCAGCAAGAGCTCGAACTGCTTGCGGAGCTTGTCCTGTCCCTCGGTACGACACCGCCCTGGCCTGCCCCGGCGGACCCGGCCCATTCCAGGGCTGCTACCAAATGCCCTTCGTCCGGATACCAGTCCCGTTCATCGCCAGTTGCAGCCTTGTCCGGAATCGTTCGGATATGGGCCCACATTTGGTTCCGATCATCTATATCACAACCAGCCATCATTGAGTCATGATGTAGAATAGTTTCATCATCATCCAATGATGGGAATCATGTCAAATGATCGAAGACGAGGGAATAGCCATGATTGTCGTGAATGTCTCACAGTCCTACGCCGCGCTTCTGCGTAGGGAACGGCCCCAAACCCCTTGGGAGTTCCATAACATCACGGTTGGAGACTGGCCGCCGATGTCGGAAGACACCCTCGAGGAATATCGTGATTACCTTGTCGGAACCTACAACGACATGATCGTCACGGCATTCAAGATCATCTCGGTCAACCGGATCGAGAAGGATGGCAAAGCAAAGCTGGAATTTGTTGTTGACGGTCTCTTCAACCCTGGCAGGCCGGCTGATCCGTTCAACCTCCGCAATCCAGAGGACGAAGCGGCTTGGCTCATTGGATGCCCCATTCCCGGTGGGCCATGGAAGCGAGGCGAGGCACGGGGAACCCGCCGCTATTCCCTTGACGCATATTTGAAGGACCACCCCGAGTTTAGCGTCCGAAGAGATGCAGGCCTGCCAGGATCCATGGCTTCAAACCTCTTTGAACTACTCCGGGGGGATCATAGGATCCCATCCGTCGACTTTCCTGCTCTCGAAGCTGCTTCGGCGGCCAGTTCTTCTGTTCCGCCGGCGGGTGGTGTGACCATTTCCCGCAGGCCAGACGGCACCGTTGTCGTTGTCATCCCTACCGGGACACGGGCACAGATCACCGTTGATCCGGAAGCCGACCGCTAATTAGTAATTCCGGATTGGTTGACCTGGAACAAAGCGGTGGGCTCCCGGGACGGGTTACTTGAGTGAACGTGTAGCTTGTGAGTTCTGCTAGGGCTGCTCAACCAGGGGTCCACCACAGGAAGAAAGCAGTCCTCACCAGTGTCGGCGGAATGGATTCTCACCGGGCCCGCTTACGGAAGAATCTCGTTAAACAAGTTGGAAGCGGCTACAAGGTAGTAGCGGCTTCCAACTGTTAGTTTTAGGTCTCTTGGAGACGTACCAACCATAGGCCATCGCGAGGGCACAAATCAACATGATTGGCAGCACACTTACTGGACCTCGGACTCGCCAGCAGTTCGACGAGGACGCCATCTACCGTCGACATGTCGTGACCCGCTTGTTCGATTTCTTCTCGGACAACGCGCCGTGGCACCGGCGGCTTTGGGACGCCGGCACCGTGCTGGCGCTCAAGGAACTTATTGATGCGTCCGCATGGGTGGACGCACAAGTACTTCGGCCGGCAGCCGTGAAATGGCTTGGTGCGGATCTTGGCCGTATCGTGGGTCGTGATCAAGGCATCGGCGAGAAGGAGCTTAGACGGCAACTCGGCACGATTCTTGTTTCTGACTTGGCCTTCGAGGGCCGCACTCATCGTCAGCTGCAACAACTGACGGAGATGATCGAGGACGGGTATCTCCTGAGATGGACGAAGGCGGCACTTTCAGAGAAAAAACCAGCTCCTGAGCGCCTGGCGCGCGCGGTAGCGGCACATCTACTGGATTTGGGATTCAGCCCGAGTCATCTTCGGGCTTGGATTCGCGATCTGGCCAAATCCGGCGCGGATCTCGTTGAAGTCCTCACGGCAGCACAGGATCTGACCGAGACTGGAACCAGCACCTACGACGTCATGGTCCCGTTCCAAGCCATTCCCGGCGGCGACCACCGTGAAGTCTCTCCGAATTGGAGATCAGCACAGGAAACATCTCGCTGGTTGCACACAAACGGGACAACCGAGCCTCCACGCCACAACGGGGGATTTCTATACGAAATAACTGCCAGGGACATGTATGCGGCAGCGATTGAGGCCTCCGAGATCGTAGACAGGCTAATGGCGAGAAGTACGTTTGCCAACAAAACGAGACGGCTCATACCAGTGGGGCTGCTATGGGTGGCTGGGTTGAATCATGAAATCCCACTGAAGCGGCCGGGCCGAGGAACGTTTATCTTGTCTCTTGAGGCCGAAGGCCAACTTTTCAACGTCACCAAGAGAACCGCGTTGGACAACGCCCTGGAGCTCGCTACTGCTCTTAATGAAGGATCCCCAGGCCCGGCGATCTCCGGGGGATGGTCAGCAATCGAAGCCTTGTTGGTATCCACGAAGGATACAAAGGAGGATGGCGGCCGCGGCAACGTCGCGGCCGAGCGAATAGCAGCATTGGTGGCATGTTCCTGGCCGCGAGCCGAAATGACCGTCTTGGCCCACAGACATCGCCCCGAAACGCCGGATCGGTTGGCACTAGAGCTTCAGAAAGCAGAGACAAACCGGGAGCGCAGTCGACTCGTATCCGAAGCTCTGAGGCGGCAAGGAAAGATTGCAGTCACCGCAGATACGGATATCGCTGCCGTGGCCCGCATGTCAAAGCTAGTTGCTCACCCGCGCGTAACTCTCAAAGACGTGGAAACGCACGTGACAAGCACCATGCGACGTTTTTACCGGCACAGAAATATCGTTATGCACGGCGGAGCCACCGCTGTTCCTACACTCTCCATGGCGCTTCGCACGGCTGCCCCGCTCGTCGGGGCCGGGCTGGACCGCATTACTCATTCAGCGGTGACCGGCGGCCCGGATCCACTGGCATTATCGACAAGAGCGCGCATCAACCTCGATCTGGTCGGTGGTCCAGACGGACGTACGCTGACTGACCTGCTGGAATGAACGGGTCCCAAGATAGGCATAACCGCGAGGTAAGGCCTTTTGAACCGCCCGAGGCTCAGAGGCGGGCGGTGGAGCAGTTTGCCTTCATAGTACGGTCGCCTGAGTTTCAGTCAGCTATGCGTTCCGTCAAGAAAAACGTGAAGGCCGCCCTTATATCCCTCGCACCTGCTTTGGAGGGCACTCGCAAACTTGCGGCCCGCCTCGCACCGGTTTTCGCAGCCGTCGTCGAGAACCTCGTGCCGATCCTCGAGCGGTCTGTGCTTCCAAATTGGACACTTGTTGAGCTGCCGGATCCCGAATTGCTCCAAACGATCCTAGTAGATGAAGGGATTGCGCTGGCCTGGGTTCCACCGCCGACGTTCTGAATCGGCTCATAGCTGCCCCCGACAAGCAGGCGCGTAGACGGGTGATCGGCAGTTCCTGGAGATCAATCGTCAACTCATGTGTGACGGAGCTGGAGGAGATCGACAGCGGAGAACTGATCACCTATCGTGAGTTCGCGCAAGAATCTGCCCAAGCCCTCCTCGGGGGTTTTCCGGGATCTTCGCAAGCGCTCAGCGCAAACGTCCTTGATACTCTGATCCGCCGCTATGTCGACCATGTGTTCCGCAATAGCATCACGGGCCGCAACAAAACTACTCTGGACGCGGGCTTGTACTCCCTCAGGGAATACTTCGTGTGGGCTGGTCTCTCCGGAGCGCATATCTTCTACGACAGTCGTAGTGGGGATCCTGTTCCTCGTGGATTCACCCGGCACGGCACAGCCCACGGGGTGTCCTCCCGCCAGTACAACCGAATCAATGCCGTCATCGCCCTCATGCACGTGGTGGCACTACTACGTCTCCTCAACAGCCAGCCACACGAAACTCTAGGCGCGAACACAGGTCGGCCTCATCCAATCAGAGCCAGAAACCGAATTCCCGCGCAGTAGACCTTCCGCTATGGCGGTACGGGCGGAGACCAGCGTCGAACGAAGGCAGTAGACCGCCTATACGGGCTCTAGTGCCCAGGACTTGCTCGCTGTGGTGAGCCAGCATGCAGCGAAGCCAATCAGGTCGACATTGTCAACCAACACGTCATTCATAGTCATTCGGTAGCCAATGTCCGCTCGCACTCCCAGTCCCTCCACCGGCAGACCCTCCTTGACCAGCGCCGGGGTCGATCTGCGCACGAAGAGGTTTATCGACCCCGAGCATGTGGCGCAATCTGGGAATGTGGCTCTCCACAGTTCGTGGAGAGCCACCGAACCCGCCCTGACGTCTTTCAGCATCTCCAGCGGGGGCGTTTAGTATCGTGCTCAACAGAGCGGCTTTACCCAAGGTGTAGGCGCTACCCATGTCGTTGATATGTCTGCGCCTGCGTTATTGCATTTTGGGGATAACACGACGTTGCTGGATCTGTTTGCGTGCAGATCACGTAGGTCAGATATCTGCTTCCTGGAGGAAGCCGCAATCGAATATGCCGGACGAAAGTCCGCCAACGCGTCCCCCGACGGGCCAGCTTTTACCAGGTGGCTACCGGCACGCTACGCCGAGGACCTGAACAAGGCCCGCATCGGGCTCATCACGGTCGTGTCCTCCGCCCAGGCACGCACCGACGGAGACGACACCCTCGCTGCCGCATCCCTGGCCGCTGACCTGCTCCATGGAACCGCGACCGCCGCCGCCCGGCCGGTCCTGATCATGCTCTCCCCGGGCCTGTCCGGACTTCACACAGCCGTCCCTGGCCAGCACACGGACCGCAGACGTCTTCACCCGCCTTCAATAAAGCAACCGCTGAGGGGCCCCGGCCCGCAATCACCGGCGGGCAACCCCGCGGACCCCGCTGACCCCGAGCCTCTGCTCCGGCGGTTTTGTTACCAGGTCCGGACCGGGGTGGAGGGGCGGTCGACGGCCGGGTAGCGTGATCGCTCATGCCAGGAACCCAGTGCCATGCGGTCCCCCGCGCGGGAGGGGATCAGAAGGAACGGGGGCGGGGAGCCCGGGAGGCCTGCATGGCTGAGCAGCCGTATCGTGCCGGCGGCCACAAACCCGTTCCCAAATGATCCTCCGGCCTCCGGGTTGTCCGGCCCGGCGGCGGCTGTGAACGGGTCCTTGTCGCCGGTCCCGGCGGCTTCGATCAGTTCGATCCCTGCCGCGCGAGCGGACATCAGCAGGGCGCCGGCGTCACCGGTTCCTGCGCCGGTTTCCAAACCGGCATTGTTGCGGTCGCGGGAATTGTGTACTACGGAGTTGATATGGGTTTCCACCAGATCCGCCACGAGGCCCGGATCCTCCGAGGCGGCGGCGAGTTCCAGCGCCAGTGCTGACGCGGCCCCGGCCTTGACCGACCAGGCGACACGTTCGGAGGCGTCGCGGAACTGGAACCGCACCGAATCCAAAAACAGCGCCGCCGGAACCACCAGCGCCAGGCACTCCCCCACAGTGACCTCCTCCCCAGACAGCCCCCGCAAGACCCGGGCCCGGGACACCGCAGCCCACGCCGCGTCCTGGACCAGTCCCTGGGCCTCGTACAGGCCCACAGCCCAGTCAAAACTCTTAAGGGAGGCCGAAAAATCACTCCGGGCTAACGCCAGCATGCCTAGGCGCTCATGGGAGTTCGCCTGCCCCTCCACCAACCCCAGTCCCTCGTACAGTCCCAAAGCTTGCACGTACGATGCCGCGGCATCCGACCATTGCACTGCATCCCGTAGAAGGTCCCCAACGGCGTTGTATATCTCGGCCTGCCGCTCGGGCAGGTTCAGGGTTTTGTAGAGCTCCAACGCTCGTAGGTAGGAGGCAAGACTCTCCCTCCCCCGGCCCGCTTCTCGGTGAAGTAATCCGAGATTGATGTGGACGCCAGCCTCTCGCTCGGGCAGATCCAGGGTGTCGTAAAGTTTCAGCGCCCGGGTGAAGGAGGCTGTAGCCTCCTTCACCCGTCCTGCCGTCCGGTGCAAGGTCCCGAGGTTGTTGTGCACCAGCGCTTGCATTTCCTTCAAGTCCAGGGCCTCGAAGAGTTCCAGAGCCCGGGTGAACGACATGGCGGCCTCCCCCCATCGCCCCGCTACCGTGTGCAGGGCCCCGAGGTTGGTGTGCACGAGCGCCTGATCCGCCGGCAGGTCCAGGGCCTCGAAGAGTTCCAGCGCCCGTCCGAACGACATGGCGGCCTCCCCCCATCGCCCCGCAACCTTGTGCAGGGCCCCGAGGTTGTTGTGCACGAGCGCCTGATCCGCCGGCAGGTCCAGAGCCGCATAGAGTTCCAGCGCCCGTCCGAACGACATGGCGGCCTCCCCCCATCGCCCCGCAACCTTGTGCAGGGCCCCGAGGTTGTTGTGCATCTTCGCCTGCTCCGCGGGGAGGTCCAGTGTTTCGTAGAGGTCCAGCGCACGGGCATAGGATACGGCGGCGGCGTCCCACCGCCCCGTGACCTGGTGATGCTTCCCAAGGCTGGTGTGCACCATCGCAAGGTCCGCGGGCAGGTCCAGGGCTTCGAACAGTTCCAGCGCCCGGGTGTAGGAGTCCGCGGCGTCCGCCCACCGCCCCGCTACCTGGTGTAGGTTCCCGAGGTTGTTGTGCACGACGGCCTGTTTCTCGGGCAGGTTCAGGGCCTCATTAATTTCCAGTGCCCGGGTGTAGGAGATTGCGGCCTCCCCCCACCGCCCCGCAACCTTGTGCAGGGCCCCGAGGTTGTTGTGCATCTTCGCCTGCTCCGCGGGGAGGTCCAGGATCTCGTAGAGTTCCAGCGCGCGGGCGTAGGATGCGGCGGACTCCTCCCAGCGGCCGGCATCCTGGTGCAGGGCCCCGAGGTTGTTGCGTACCCGGGCTTGGTCCGCTTGCAGGTCCAGAGCCGTATAGAGTTCCAGCGCCCGTCCGAACGATAATCCGGCCTCCCCCCACCGCCCCGCTACCTTATGCAAGGCCCCGACGTTGTTGTGCACCATCGCCTGGTCCGCGGGGAGGTCCAGGACCTCGTAGAGGTCCAGCGCCCGGGCGTAGGATGCGGCGGCGGCGTCCCACCGGCCGGCAGCCCGGTGCAGGGCCCCGAGGTTGTTGTGCACCAGTGCCTGCTTCTCCGGGAGGTCCAGGGCTTCGTAGAGGTCCAGCGCCCGGCCAAACGAATCACTGGCGTCTCTCCATCGCCCCGTGTCCCGATGCAGGGCCCCGAGGTTGTTGTGCACCAGTGCCTGGTCCGCCGGGAGGTCCAGGGCTTCGTAGAGGTCCAGCGCCCGGGCGTAGGATGCGGCGGCGGCGTCCCACCGGCCGGCAGCCCGGTGCAGGGCCCCGAGGTTGTTGTGCACCAGTGCCTGGTCCGCCGGGAGGTCCAGGGCTTCGTAGAGGTCCAGCGCCCGGGCGTAGGATGCGGCGGACTCCTCCCAACGGCCGGCAGCCCGGTGCAGGGCCCCGAGGTTGTTGTGCACCAGAGCCTGCTTCTCCGGGAGGTCCAGGGCTTCGTAGAGGTCCAGCGCCCGGGCGTAGGATCCGGCGGACTCCTCCCAACGGCCGGCATCCTGATGCAGGGCCCCGAGGTTGCTGTGCACCAGAGCCTGCTTCTCCGGGAGGTCCAGGACCTCGTAGAGGTCCAGCGCCCGGGCGTAGGA
>NZ_JBFTOG010000025.1:0-87782 GCF_056397865.1 Arthrobacter sp. 05L417 | reverse complement strand
ATCTCCGGGAACCCCCGAAGCCGATCCAGCTCTTCATCCGAGAACACCTGAGTAGCCAAGAACGACCTCCACCAAGCCGACAAATTCCCAGCTCAGAAGCCTACCGGAGCCATATCCGCCCGTTTTTCGGCGGATACTACCGCGACCCCAAGCCGAACCTAACCGCTGCCGAAACTTCTGCCGGTCATAATGGCCACGTGATCATGTTTGCGAAGGTTCTCACCAATGTCCTCTTTGTTGCCGGCTTTCTTGCCATCGCTATTGTCGCTGCTCTGATCAGTTACTACGGCAAACCGGAATTGGGGCTGACGATCGCCGTGGCTGCCTTTGCCCTCGGCTTGATGCAGGTCATCGCTGCCACCATCGTAAATACCCGGCACAAGCGGGCAGTCAAAGCAGCGCAAGAAGCTAAGCGCGCTAATGCTTCCGCACCACCGACGACATACAGCGTGCAAGCAACCGAGGCCTTTGACTACGATGCCCAGACTGTCTGGTCGCTGATTCGCCCGGCGGAGAACGCCGTCTTGCTCACAGACGCCCAGCGGGCCTTCACCGTCCCGGGAACACCAACCGGGGCAGGGGAACAGCAGTGCGTCATCGAACGCGATGGCACCGCGTCCATCATCGAAGTCATCGGTGAGGAAAGCCCGAAGTGGGCCACAACAAGGCCCCTCGCACCAGGCAAGACGAACAGCCGCACCAGCTACACGATTGAACCGACGCCGACAGGATGCACGCTGACAATGGGAATGGTGATCGAACTCAAGGGTAGCGACCGGTTTGCCCACGATCCACAGAGCTGGTGGGAGTCTCACGCACGCCGCTATCTGAAACGGGTGAATGAGGTACTCTCCGCCCGACAGGGCTGACGGTCACTGTTGGTGGACCTCCGTGTAGGTTTCCTCCAAATAGCCACCCGTCATGCGGGGCGCCGGAAAGGTGGCCGGGCTTGGCTCTTGGCAAAGTTCTGCCTAGACGGCTTTGATCGGTTGTCCTGCGAGATTCCAGTAAGTAATGGTGTGTCCATTCGGGCAGAAGGGTCGCCCAATTCGCCGACGCTCCACTTCGACACCGCCAACAGTCTCGATATACCAGGTCTCAAACAACCGTGTACGACATTTCGGGCACTTGTACTTCGACTTCCGATTCTCCATGATTCCCCCGGGGCATGTGGTCGGCGATCAACCGAGCATAGGACTCCAGATGGCCACGTGGAAGGCCGAACGTTGGGCCAAACATAACTAGCAGGCCGACGAAGCCGGGTGTTTGTTGTCAGCGGTCCCGATCGGAATAGCCGCGACCGAGAAGGGAAGGTGCGCAGCGGTCGGCGCACCGGCGAATCGGCTGCCTGTTGCCTGTTGCCTGTTGCTTGGATCACATCCTCCGTTTAGTCTTTGTTCCGGGCCGCAGCGTCGCGGTTCCTGATCGGAAGAGGACTCATGACCGAAAAAATCCGGCTTCTCGTAAAAATGGACATCGATGGTGCCCAGGTCCGCATCACAGCCCACGGGCATCTAACCACCCGGAGCCTTCACGCCCTCTATGTCGTCGTGAGGCGGGCCAACGCCCTTATGCATGGCCTGGCCCTTGAAATCGACGTCACCGGGGCCAACGTCGACCCTGCGGCCATGGAAGCTCTCCGCCGCTGCTCGGAATCCCGCCGCCTTCCGGCCTTGATCGATCCCCAACAGTCAGAGGTCAACATCTGCGTTTACTCAACCGCCGACGCCGCGATGGCAGCCTGACCGCAGACCGGAACCGAACGGGCAGACACGGCCCAGGAACGGCCAAGTGTGCACCCTTTCGAGGAGGCAACCGGTCGTGCTGTTGGCTTCCTGTCAATTGTTCTAAGATCCGGGGATGGACGGAAGGCCAAGTGTCATGAAGACGCTGTGGGGGTCCGGCCGGTAACCGTTGAATGGCTCGCAAGGTGTGAAACCGTATTTGTTGTACAGTCTACGGGCCGGGGCGAAGAACTTTTGTGCCCCGGTTTCCAGATACAGGCGCCTGTAGCCGCGTTGGCTGGCTTCCTCGATGATTACGGCGAGGAGGCGGGTTGCCACTCCTTGCCCGCGTGAAGATGCCGTGGTGCGCATTGATTTGAGTTCCGCGGCTGCCGGCGTGAGTTCTTTCAGCGCCCCGCACCCAAGGAGCATCCCCGCTCTCCTGGCCGTCCAGAACGTGATGCCCGGGCCGGCCAACCCCGCATGGTCCAGGGCATGCACGCTTCCCGCGGGCGATGCCGCGTACATGTCGGCCAGATGCTCGCCCAACAGCTCCTGGACGTCTTCACGTGACGGATCATCGACCATGATCTGAATCAAACTCATTCCCCCTGGTACTGCGGTTCCTTCGACATGCCCTTGCCGGTCGCGGGGCCTGACCGGCATTAATGGCCGTCAGGCCCTGACGAACCCGGCAAGTTCCCACGAGTCTTACATACGTTTGTGAAAATTCGCTTTCACCTGACCTGCAGTTCCAGGAACCAATCATCGGACCGCTGAATAGCAACAGCGGGGCAATCTAGGCGCATGCTTCCCAGACCGGCATCATGTCGGAGATGAAAGCTATCGAACTGTTGGAAAATACTATGGGCCGGTGAGAGCAGCGATGACGACAAAGACCGTAAGGACGGTCAGGACAGCCAGTACGACGTATCCGATCCACTTAGGGCGCGGTCGATGTGGGTTGATGTCGAGGTAGGGCATGGTCGCGGCTACTTCTCGCGTACCGGCAACGCCGCGTTCTTCCGCTTCGTATGCCACAGCACGAGCAGGTGAACGGAAAACATCAGCACAAATGAGGCGCCCAGGAAGATCACGAGGACTGCGGCGTAGCGGATGAAATCCACGAAAAGCCTTTCAGTATGACAACCGGCCGATCCTATCCAGAAGTTGTCCCGCATACACAGTCAAGCTCAGGATGACGCTAAGGAAAGCTCAAGATTTGCAATATTTCCCCGGCGTATTCAGGTTCTACCCTTGCACGCTTCCTGGCTTGTCGGGAGACCTTCGCGGGATGGTCCCGGCCGGTCGGGGTTCTGTAGAGGTCATATGCCCATTCGAAAATTCGGCCGCGGCGTCCTGGTACTTGCTTCGTCGAAAAGGCGCGTGGAGCTTCGCCGTCTCGTTCGGCCCGGACTGCCTCTTTCAAAACAGTTCATGCAAAGCCCGTCCTTTCCTTGTAGCTTGGGAACTACAGGTCTGAATACCGCGTCGGTGCTGGGCTGACGCGGATTCTTGAAGTACACATGGGGGGCCATGAGCGACTTGGGCGTGGCTGTGGTAATAGAAGACGACGAGGACATGCGCAACCTGATCGGGGGAATCCTTCTCCAATGGGGTTTCGAGGTCCATACGGCATCCGGCGGCCGCGAAGGCGTTGAGGTGGTTCGGCACATCAGCCCCGACGTCGTGACCGTGGACGTGGGTTTGCCGGACATTGACGGGCTCGAGGTACTGCGCCTGCTCCGGGAGTTCAGCAACGCCTATATCGTGATGCTCACCGGCAGGGCCGACGAGCCCTACCAGCTGACCGCCCTTCGCGATGGAGCCGATGAATACATCACCAAGCCCTTCTGGCCGCGGGAGATGCGGGCCAGGATCGCTGCGATGATGGGCCGGCCCCGGCCCCAGACCGCGGGCAGTCATTCCCCCGGCCCCACGGCTGAGCCCTCTCCCTTCCGAGGCCCGTAAGGGAGAGTAGGTTCTCCGGCACGACGGGGTGGACCTGGATCGGGAGGCGGACGCCAACAGTGGGCGGTATTGCAGTGGAGTCGCGGGCAAGTCCGGCCCCCTTCGGGAGCCGCGTCGGGGAGCCGGAACGGTCCTGTCCCGTTCTGAACGCATCGGCGCCGTCCGTGGCGGGAAAGCCAGGGCGCCTACGTCAAGGACACCGACGAAAGTCCGTGGAGGAGTATCTCAAACCCGCCGCAAACCCTGTGACGATCCGATCGCCTCGCTGGTTGCAGACTGTCCGAAGAAGGCTGCGAGGGACCGGCAGCTATCCGTCCGTCTTGATGTACCTGAGCTGCAGTTCTCTGACCGTCGCCCGGCCATGGGCCGCAATCACGGCCAGGAGGGCCGCCCCGTCACGTAGGTCCCCTTTCCGGACGGTAGCCTCCAACATCTCCGCGAGATGCGCCAGCCGCAACCCGCCGACCATGGCAGACGAGACTTTCAAGCTGAGTACCGCGTCAAGGGCTGCCACCCGGTCCCCGCGCTCGACAGAAGCAACGAGGCGACGGTACCGCGGCCCCCACATGGAGGCATAGTCACGCGCAAAATTCCATGCCATGGCCGGCCGCCCCAGCTGTTCTCCTAGCTCTTCCAGCACTGCGCCATCGAGCAACGGCAACTCCTGGCCGCTCCGGGACGGGCCCCCGCCCGCGGGAACCCTGAAGGATGCCGCTTCGCCGACGGGATCCGCACCGGGGTCGCCGGAGTGGGATGATGCTGAGCTGGCCATCCTTCCAAAGTACGGCCCGCATCGACGGAATAGCCCGACATCGGCCGATCCTGCGGAAAGCTTGGGCCTTCGCTGGGGCCGGGGAAACGGGCCCGCTCCCGTCACACTCCGCGATGCCCAACGACCGGCGGCAGCCTTTCCAGCTGCATGCTTTCAGTAGTTTCACCGCAGCATTCACCGAGGTTCACCGACCAAACCGAGGGTTCCCACAGGTTCGTCCAAGTGCTGGATTAAACCCGGGTCCGCGCTGTTAGCTTCGAAATGTCGATGAACCCACCGCACACCCGCGATCCGCGGAGAAGCAGCGCAATACACCTTTGCTGCTTTCCTGCCCTTTCCGGGCTGCGTTGTTCTCGGCAGCGGCATCCAGTTGTACCTGGGGTTGCAACCGCCGCGGGGCCCGCTCAGGGGTGCCGGGCTTCCTAACCGAAAGAGAATCATCATGCGCAAATCTGCAAAGATCTTCACTGCCCTGTCCGTCGCCGGCCTCGCCGTTGCTGCGGGATCCGCCTTCACCGGTACGGGTGTCGCCACCGCCGGGCAGGCCGCCGCGGACCAGTTCGTGGGCGGTACCGTGAGCCAGTCCGTCAGCGGCGCGACCTTGACCAACGTCGGATATTCCTTCGCCGACGCAGATCACAACACCCTCGTCAATAGCATTGCCCTGACGTTCAGCGGTACGGCGGACGGCCGCGTGGTTTCGGTGGCACCTTCCGGCGGATCGGGCGGAACGTTCACCTGCACGGACGTTGTCTCCAACGGCTCCACGTGCACCTTCCATCCGGCCACCACCGAAACGGGCTACGTCAACCTTGGCAGCCTTGCCGTAACCGTCAGCTAGTTCCGGCACCAGGAACTGCCCGGCCCGCTGGGGGCCGGGCAGTTCCTCACTTCCTGTGATCGAAAGAGTCCTCATGTCGCATCGGTTCTTGCGCCGCCTGGTGGCCTCCGTCCTCGCGATGCTGGCCGGACTGATCGCTGTCGCCGGGATTGCCCTCGCCAGCGGCCAGGCGGCAGTCGTCATCACGCATGGCGTCAGCATGAACCCCGTTTACTTTCAGGGCGATCTGGTCATCGTCGCCCGGGCATCCTCATACTCGGTGGACGATATCGCCGCTTACAACCTGCCTGGCAAAGGCGAAGTAGCTCTGCACCGGATCATCGGCGGGAACGGTGACGCCTTTATTTTCAAGGGTGATAACAACCAGTCGGTCGATCCCGCCAGGCCGCGCGGCGATGAGCTCGTGGGCCGGGCCGTGCTTCACATCCCGCAGGGCGGCGTGTGGCTTGAAACCCTCACGAGCCCGCCGGTCCTGGGGTTGCTGGCATTCGCCCTGCTGGCTGGCGGCGGCGCCGCAACCACCCGCCACCGGCGCAAACGAAGGAGAGCAGCATTGTCCCGCCACATCAGTTCAACCCCCGCCCCGCCTCTTGCCTTGGGGAGCCTTCCGTCCTCGCTGCGGATTTCCACCGTCCTTTCCATCGTCTTCGCGATGACGGGCATGGCCCTCGGAGTGCTGGCGTGGTACGGGCCGGTCGAGCAGCCGGCCACATCCCAGACCAAGACCGGCGCGCGGATGGACTTCTCCTACACCGCCGACGTCGGACACAGCCCGGTATACGACGGAACCACCGCTAATTCCCCGGACCCGGTCTTCCGAAAACTCGCCAACACCGTCGATGTCCACTTCACCTATCACGGTGAACCCGGAACCGCGACCGTACAAGCAGACCTGTCCGCCCCGGGAGGCTGGCACTCAAGCATCCCGCTTGCCGGGCCCGAGACCTTCACGGGCCCCGGATACGAAGGCAAAGTCACGCTGGACCTGAAGGCACTGGATGCCAAAGCACAGGCCGCATCAGCTATTACCGGGTTCCCCTCAGGACCTCTCACCATCGTCGTGACACCACAGATCAAGACATCAACGGGAGCCGATTTCCAGCCCGGACTCAAGCTCACACTGAGCCCGCTCCAGCTCGCTCTCGCCGGCGCCCCGGATATCCTGACCGTTGCCAGCAACACCACCACGGAGCAGACAGTCATGACGCCCCGCATGCTCGGGCTGAACGGCATGAACATCACCGCAATCGCAGCCCGCGTCGTTTCAGCCGTCCTGCTGCTCGCCGCCTTGGTCATCGGAGCCGTCATCGTCGTCTTTGCGCGCCGCACAGCACCGGCGGACGAGGCCGCGGCCATCCGCCGCCGCTACGCTGCACTGCTGGTGCGGGTCCACCCCATGCCCGCGCCGCAAGGCCGGCCCGTCATTGATGTCACGACCTTCTCGACATTGGCCAAGCTCGCCGACCGCTACGGCCTGCTCGTCCTTCACTGGTCCCGCAGCGGAGTGGAGACCTTCGTCGTCCAGGACGAAAACATCACCTACCGCTACCGTCCGGGAGCAGAACCCGCACCGGCCGAACCCCAGCTCGAACTGGCGGACCTCCAGCCATGATCCCTACATTGAGGGCCGCAAAAAAGTTTGTTGGGGAACCGCCCGAACGCGGATGGTTGTAGGCAGCCTTCCTGAGGGCGGAACAGGCGCCTGCTTCGTTTGCTCGTCGCGGCGCCATGCGTCTAGGCTTGGTCAATCCGGCCAGCGCCGGATCCGCGCCGGTAGGCGGCCCCGTAGGCTGGGGAAGCCGGCAGCCCAGCGGGCCGTGTACCCGCCTACGATTACACACTAAGCCCCTCACCGTCCCCCACGGTGAGGGGCTTTTTTATCCCGCAGGTCCAGTAAAATCAGCCGGTCAGTTGTTGCGGTTCATGAGGTGCTCGAGCAGCGCCTGGTCGGGCCTTCCAGGATGTCGGGAAATGCTCGCCCTCAATTTCGCCCGGAGCCGTTCACCATCTGGATCAGTGTCGCTCAGAACTTGATCGATGATGTCCTGCGCCTGCTCAAGCAAGGTCGCCAAGCTGTCGTTCCCGCCCGTATCTGGCGAAACGATCACCTCAGGTATTTTGGATGGGTCATGAGACTCGCGGGGTTCTGCCATTCCGGTTCCTATGTTTGGCCAAGCCGGTCCCGCCCGAGTGGACGCCGCCATCCAAATAATGGGGGTGTCCGGATTCTTTGTCCACAGCGCGTGATGTGAATTCGCACAAGAAGTGCCAGGGAACCGAACCGTCCCGTCAACCGCAAGCACATCTTCATCCTGGGGAAGTCTCGTCGGAACCGTCAACATCAGCACGCAGCGACGGCGTATCTACCCGGGCAGCTGACGGCGGCGCCTTCCGTTGCGCCAGGACACTCATCGGATTTGATGTAACAGCGTTGCTCGTCGCCATGGCGGACACCTCGGTTACCCGGGCGCTGGCCCTGCTCCGCCATGCGACGTCGGAAGGTCCATCGTCGGCTCATCCAGGCGGCCCTTAGCGAGAGCCTTTCCTGGTGCGATGTCGGGGAGGTTGCGGGCGCTGCTTGCCGAGACTGCCCCGGACCATCGTGCTGCGGTGGTCCTGTTGAGCCCCGTAAGCCGGGACAACACTGCCGGAGGGAGGTGCATGGCGAGTTGACCGATGGCCGTGCCTCGAAGAAGTTCAGGCGGGAAGCCGTTCGTTGCGAGCCTCCTTGAGAGCGTTTGAGGACGGACGGGTCGTCCGTGGATGGGGCTGGGGTACAGCCATTCCGGTTCCTCTTCGGCCCCGCCAAAGCGGGTGATGCTTCGTTGGAGCGCCGCTTGGGCCGCGTACTCGCCAAGTTCCGGCGGCAGGCATAGCGGATCCGCCCCGAAGCGCAGGCTGACCGAACCGTTTCCCGCGGAGATTCTGTCAAGCTGCAGGCTTGCGATCTGATGTGCCCTAAACCCGTAGAGCAGGACTAACCCTGCTGCCAGACGCACCCCGGGATCAAGATTCTCGCTCCGGTCAAATACCCTGCGGAGCAGCTCAATCTGTTTGTCTTCGAGCCATTGCACTCGCGCCGCCAACTTCTGCCCGGTCGGTGCCGGGGGCACCCGGGCGTGGGTGAGCGCATTCGACTTTCCCCATTTCAAGAACGCGCGAACCTTTCGGCGATCGCTGTTGCCGCCGGTGAGCCAGCGGTCGATGTCTGCCTGTTTCGCGGTCCGCAGACTCAAGCCGACATCGTTGAGGGCATCGAGGAATTCGCTGATGATGGTTAGTTCGCGCCGCCGCCAGGCCTGTTGAGCCGGGCTCAACACTCGGCTGCGTGCGTGCCGGAGATGGCGCCATCTGGCGTAGCCAACAAACGCCCGTTGATCATCGTTCCTGACGATCTGCTCCGCACGTTTTCTTACCCAGCCTTCAAAGGAGTGAAGGTCATCGGACCGTTCGGGCAGGACACTGTGGGCGACCAGAAAGGATCGCAGGGCCTGGGTTGCCTGCGGGCTGCCGATCGTGTCGAGGGCCTCATGGGTAATCGCATCCTGGTTGTTGATTAGGCTTTTGAGGAGTTCCCACGGCCCTCCTTTCGCCACCATGTGCTTGAGGTATCGCCCATCCGCCCGCAGAAGCGCATCGCGGACGGCCCTGAGTGCCGGTTGCGTCTCCAACTGTGTCTCGTTGAGTACTGCCGTGATTTTGTCCCGGCTGCCGCAACCCGGGCACAGTCCGGCGCGGCTAAGGTAGTCGGCCACGCCGCACCGGGCACAAGGAGAGACCACCATAGGGTGGGTCCTCCAGCATCCCGCGCAAAACAACGCTTCTTCTATCCTGCCGGTCAGGTGCCGTGTCTTCCCGCAGAGTGAGCAAACGCCTTGGCCACCAAGGGTGCCCGGCCAGCGCCGCTGGCCTGTGACAGATTGCGGGACCCCGAGATCCCTCAGCTCATTCGTGAGAGAAAGCAGAAGCTCGCTCCGCTTCCCCGAGCTCCTGCGCGGACCCAGGCCACGCACGCCGAGCTCGAACCAGACCCGTAGCCGGTCTTCCGGATCCGGCAGGGCCGATGCGACGGCCCGGGACACGATCATCGAATGAAGCCTCAAGGATGCTGTTTCCTGGATCCGGTCGCAGAGTCTTGTCGTTGCCGATCGCAAAAGAAACGACCAACAGCCCTGGCAGACCACCCCTCCGACAATTGTCTGGACACGGCCATGAACCTCGCCGCATTCACGGCAGCACCTACTAGACGGCCGAATCATCGGGCCATGTGCCGGCTAAGGGACATTCGGCGGCAGAACGCCGGCCCGGCGTGGCCTGAACCCTTTGTCTTTGAGGACGGCGAGACCTGGCTCTGAAGGGGATCCCCCGCTCGTGCCGCTGGCGCGCACCAGCGCGGGAATCTGGACTTTTCCGATGAGATCATCTGCACTGCATTCCAAGGCATCCATCAAGGCCACGAGCACCTGCAGATTCAACCGCTCGGGCTTTTCGGTCGCCAAGCGGTAGACCTGGCTTGCCGACAGATGCACTCCCCGTTCGTTGAGCAGGGGAATCAGTTTCGTGGTGCTGAATAGCCCCCTCATTGCCATGACCTCCCGCAGGCGCCACTCGTAGTCCAGGGAATTCATCGCTCGTCCTTCCTTGCCGTCGCTGCCGCGAGAACCCCCGAGACCGCCTTTTGCATCATCTGGTTGGCGAAATCACCGCTTACCGCAGTGTAAATCGCCGTTGTTGACTGATATGCGTGCCCTACTTGGCGCTGGATAAATACCGGGTCCACGCCGTCTTCGGTCAGATGGGTGACGTAGCTGTGCCTCAAGGCGTGCGGAGACAGGACCCGGTCGAGTCCGAGTTCGTCACGGTATTCGGCAAAGCGCCTGCCCACATCGTCTGCACGTAGCCGGCGGCTACGCTCGGAAATCCACAAGGCGTTCGAGTCCTCATCCCGCACCAGCGGCCAGATATTCTCCACGTAGTCTTGGACCGCGTCGACTGCCCACCGGTGCAAAGTAGCCACGGAGCGTCGTTTCGGGACACTTCCGCTCGAAGACTTGCCGTTGCGGACCAACAGCATTCCATAACCACCAAACTCCGGAGCGTGTGGGTTGCGGTAAAAGTCCGTCACGTCCAAGCCTGCGGCTTCGCTGGCCCGCAGCCCCCAGGCATATGACACCTTGAACAAGGTTGCGTCTCTGTAAGCGACAAGCGCCCCTTTTCGACCCGATTTCAGCCGCAAGCCAACCTGGTCATCGGCGTAGTCAAAGAGCATCTGAAGTTCTGCCCTGGTCAGCGGCCGACGACGCGGATGTCCCTCGTAATCCTGGAGGTGCCGTGTGGTATTCCATTCAGTACACACCTGCACCGGATGCGTCCCAAACCTGGTCTCACACTCACGGACCCACTCATAGTGCGGAGAACAAACATAGTCACAGAACTGACCTACCGCGTTCTGGTAGCCCCGGATCGTCGACGGGGCCAGATGCCGGATCGTGACAAGATCCTCCATCCACTCATCGAACAACGCTGCAGTCCAGTGCCAGGGAAAGACTCCTGACGCCTCGCGAAAACGCTTCACTGTGTTGATGCCGCTCCTGACACCCTCACCCCTGAGGTTCCGCCCTCCTATGCGTTGGGAACGCCACCCTTCCAGCATCGCGGCAAAAACCGCCTGCTCCTCATCGAGGTAAGCAACACCGGGAGTAAGCAGCAGCGACGAAGACCCGGTCCGGAACCGATCCGACCCCAAAACATAACCCCCTAATGCAGTATTCATGCATTAAATGCATGAACCTGATCAGGAGTCAAGATCCATTTGGCGCCGATTGAGCTCATGGCGAGAACATGGAGGTGGCGCGATACCGGGGATCCTGCATTAGATGCAACATGGTGGAGACCCCGAAATGTCAGTATGAGCGACTAGACTTTATTCGAATATATTTTCGAATAAAGGTGTGTCATGAGTCTTGCTTTGGACCCTCGCATGATAGACGCGGGGGCGCCTCCGGGGCACATCCCGGTGGCACCGGTAGCCGTCCCGGCGGGCTACCCCTCTCCGAGCCAGGACTATTTTTCCTCGGAGCTCGATCTGAATGAGCACCTGATCAAGGACAAGACCAGTACCTTCATCGTTCGGGTGTCCGGGGACTCCATGGAGCCGGGAGGCATCAGCGACGGCGACGAACTCATCGTGAACAAGGCATTGGAGCCCAAGGACGGGTCCGTGGTGGTGGCGATCCTCGACGGTGAAATGACCATCAAGCGGCTGCGGATCACGAGGGCCGGCGTGATCCTGCAGGCGGACAACCCCAAGTACCCGTTGATCCGCGTCCAGGAACTCTCGGATCTGCGGATCTGGGGCGTTGCGATCAGGTGCCTTCATTATGTCTAGGCCGGCGGTGATGCGCCGCATGCAGGAAATCGCCCACATCGACGTCAACTGCTTCTACGCCTCAGCCGAGCGGATCTTCGACCCTTCCCTGGAAGGCAAACCGCTCATCGTCCTCTCCAACAACGATGGCTGCGCCGTGACGCGCTCGGATGAGGCCAAGAAGCTCGGGATTGTGCTGGGTGATCCGTGGTTCAAGCTGGCGCCCCGCGCCAAGGAATGGGGTCTCGTGGCGAGATCCAGCAACTACGAGCTCTACGGATCGATCAGCGCCCGCGTCATGGAGCTCCTGGCCCGGTATTCGGCCTGGCAGGAGGTGTACAGCATCGATGAGTGCTTCCTGGGCGTCAAAGGCTCCGGAGAGGATCTGCTGGCCCTGGGACGGGCCATGAAGGACGCCTGCCGGACGCACATCGGTGTGCCCGTTTGCGTGGGCATCGCACCCACGAAAACCCTGGCAAAGCTCAGCAATAAGTGGGCCAAACACAATCCCATCTTCGAGGGTGTGTGCCGGTGGGAATCCGTGCCGGCGGCCGAGCGCGAAGCGCTCATGTCCCGCCTGTCCGTGAGCGAGATCTGGGGCGTGGCCGCCAGGCTCACGAAACGTTTGGCAGGGATGGGGATCTACTCGATCCTCGACCTCTCCAGGGCAAATCCGGTGGCGATCCGGGACAAGTTCTCCGTGGTGATGATGCGCACCGTCCTTGAGCTGCAGGGAACTCCCTGCATCCCCATGGAGGAAGAACGGATAGGACGGGACCAGCTGATCTTCTCCAGGTCCTTCTCCAAGCCGATCACGACGGCGGCGGACATGCGCCAGGTCATGAGCGTGTACGCGCAACAGGCCAGCGCCCGCCTGGCCAAACACGACCTTCAAGCCAAAGTGCTGACCGCCTTCGCCGGCACCTCTTACTACAGCCCCGGCGACACGTCCTGCCCATCCGTGTGCGTCGCGCTGCCGATGCCCACTGCCGACCCCGTGATCCTCACCAAAGCCGCCCACGCCCTCACCTCCAGGATCAACGACGGCGTAAAATACGTCCGCGCAGGCATCATGGTCACCGACCTGCGGCCCAGCGGCAACCAAAAACCTCTGGAACTCTTCGAGAACGTCCACGAGGAACGCGGCATCGGCCCGCTCCTGGAACAAGTGGCCGGCAAATACGGCCGGGGTTCCATCGGGCTCGGACACGCCGGTATCAAAGGAGGCCCGGACTGGACCATGAAACGCGACATGCTCTCCCCCAGGTACACCACCCACTGGGACGAACTGCCCGTGGCGAAAGCCGCCTGACCGGACCGGAACACCTGAGACGTGGCCCCGAAATGAACTAAAGTAACAGCCGCACAGGCCGCAGCGCCCAGTGTGCTGGCCGCGCCGGAATAGCGCAGTATTGCTTTCGTCACTAAGTTCATCAGCAGACAAGGGGAATTCGCATGGCATCGATCATTGCCAGGGCACTGTACGCCCATGAGGTCCAACTGAACCAGGAGAGGGAAGCGCAACAGCAGCGAGAGAAGGTGGAAGCCGCCGCGCTGACTGCGCTACTTGAACGAGTCGGACCGTTCTATACCGAGCAGCTTGGTTTGGTTCTTGACGAGCAGCTGCCCCCGATGAACTGGGTGGACAGGGTGGGCAGCGCTACGTTTGTGGATCGAAGCGGCACATTAGAGGCCCAGGTAGACCGGCTGGAGGCTGAACTTTTCGGCGTAACCATCGTGGTGACTCCGGTTCCCACAGCACAGACTCCTTGTACTTTCGCAGTTAGGCCGACCAGTAAGGCAGACAACGGGCCGGTGGAGTTCAGCAACCTTGCTGAATTCGGCGCCGCCGTGCGTGCGCACTATCCGCTGGTAGCAGCAGACCACGGAAACAACTGACGGATCTTTGCCCAGCGAGGGACCGCACCAACCGCGTGCGGCCCCTCGCTATCGCCGCTAGCGTTGGATATTTCACGTTTTCACAAGCCACCCAAACTAGCCGAATGGATGAAGGTGGTTTGCCGGCGTTTCAGCCTGCAAACCACCTTCTCCGGTTCAAGAACGGATACTTCGGAGCGGTGCCGAGGATGTTGTACGCGATGCTGTTCAAGGTCGCCGCATCGGAGGAGAAAGCAGTGTGCGACTCGGCATCGCTCTGTCGTCCGCGCTGAGCCCCGTCCTTGGTCGGGGTAAAAGTCACCTGAGCGAAACTGTCTCGGACCGCGACTTCCGCCGCCCTGTAGGACACTTGCAGACCAAGAAGGGGTGACTTGTGAAAAAGTCGAATATCCGGCGCTAAGGGTCTTTCGTTTTCGCCGGCCAGATCCTGAGTAGAGTTTTGGAATGGCTTCACACCTTGACCCGCAGGCGCGGGCATCCACCATTAGTACCGGCCGTTGGATTGCTGCCGCAAGAGCGCTTGAGACTTCCCGTTTGGACCGGCTCTTCAACGATCCGTGGGCCGGTGACCTGGCCGGAGAAAGCGGAAAGGCCATGTTGGATGCTGCGGACTACAATCCGTTCCTGCCGGTCCGGACACGATACTTTGACGATCAAATCATCGACACCACCGGGCAAGACTGCCAGATCGTCCTCCTTGGCGCCGGCATGGACACCAGGGCATTCCGCCTTACCCTGCCCGCCTCGTGCACCGTGTTCGAACTCGACTATGCTGAGGCCTTCACTCAGAAGGAGACCGTTCTACGCACGGTTTCGTCGGCATGTGAACGACGGTGTGTTCCGGCGGACTTGTCCGGCCCCTGGATCCCTGCCCTTTTGAAGGCAGGCTTTGACCGACTCGCACCAACGGTCTGGGTTGCCGAGGGCCTCTTCTTTTATCTAGCGGCCTCCGCCGTCGAGTCCCTGCTGCGCGATACTGCGTCCTTGTCTGCCGGAGGGTCGATCTTCCTGGCAGATGTCTTCGGAACAGGCCTGTTGGCCTTGGAAAGTATGGCTCCGTTGGTGAAAGCACGCACGGAATCCGGCCGTGCACTGCCGTTTTGCACAGATACCCCCGATGCCTTGTTTCGGGCTGGCGGTTGGACCAATACCAAGCTGGTACAGCCTGGCCATCCCACAGCCAACTTCGGACGTCTAAGCTGGGCCCCCGGAGTAAGCGGCGCGGAAGAACAGACCAATCTGCGCACCTACCTGGTAACCGCCAGCCTTTAACGGCCGCGTTGCGTTCTTCTCGAACGCCCAGGTTACGGCCGTCCAGTGTCCGGCAACGATCGTTCCTACGACACCATTTAAGGCCCCCTTCCGACCCAGGGAATACAAGGATTCACCGTGTAACGGTTGCCGTGTACGGACCAACGCAACGGCTGCCTCCCTTCGCGATACACCAAAACCTGTGAGGGCAGCGTCCTGGCTACGAACCGGCCCGGTTGCCAGGCGCACGGCAGGTCATTTCCGATGAAATGTCGGCACTAACGTTGGATATTTCACTTTTTCGCAAGCCACCCCGGGTAACGCCAGCCGGGAAATCCCGGGGGGCGTTCCGGGATGCTGCCTCTGTCGCCGTCCGCGAGCTCATGCACCACTCCCTGGCGCTCCGGCACGCCCGTCCGGCATTCCTGGCATGGGTTTGCCGGCCCTTCTTCCTGGCGGGTTGGAATGCATCCGATATCAAGCACGCCATCGACAACCGCCCAGACAGCACCCGAATCCCCCACGACGCCCCCCACGACGCCCCCCACGGCGTCGCCCCCGAGAACCTGGCCCGCTGGGCACAGGAACGGCTCTCACACTGGCTCACCGCCGACGGCACTCCCCTGCCGTCACGGGACCAGCGGCTCGAAGCCGACCGCCGCCAGAAACGCGCCCAGGCGCAAGCCGCTGCGGTACGGCACGCAGAACGGCAAGCCCAGGCGGCAGCGCCCGCCCAACCCATCTCCGAAGAAAAAGCCCGCGCCCTCGACGCGATCCGCGCCCTCCGCAAATGAGAAGCAAAACAACGCGCTGACACCCAATGTGGACCGCTTTGAGATTCATCCTCCGGTCTCCACCGGCCCACAGTGGGGACAGCGCAACGGAAAGGTTCCCCAGGGCCAACTTATGACACGTAAGGTGTATGGGGGCCGATCAGAGAGGTCTACGGCGTGTTCGAAATCCTATTTGACAGTAAAGCTAGTAAAGACGTTATTGGGTGTATAACGAGTAAAGCTGTCAAAGCTTGCATTGACTCTATTGACCTCGTTACTGTCTTTGACACGATTGCAAGTAACGCGGGTAAAGACAGTAAAGCCAGTAGAATCGGGGACTATGACAATGATTCAGCCATTTGACCGGACCGGCCTGGACCGGGTGTGTGCGTTTGTCAACGGCAAGGGCGGGGTTCTCAAAACGACCCTGACCTCAAACATCGGGGGACTGCTCGCCACGTCGGGCTGGCGGGTGCTGTTGGTAGACATGGATCCCCAGGGGAACCTGGGGCTGGACTTCGGGTACCGCCATACGGCCATGGACGATGACGGAGTAGGGCTGGCGCAGAGCCTGATGTTCGGTTCGGCGATTACACCGCTCAAGAATGTTCGTCGAAACCTGGACGTCGTACCCGGGGGAGCGCACCTCGACCAGGCGGCCGCCGGGTTGGTTTCCCTTGGTAGTAAAGATGGGCGCAAAGCCAAGCTCGCCCTGGCAACGGCTTTGGCCCCTGTCGCTGACCAGTACGACATCATCTTCATCGACTGCCCCCCGGGTAACGAGCCCTTGCAACAGGCTGCGCTGGGAGCCGCAGCCCAGATCATTGTTCCGACCAAGACTGACAAGGGCGGTCGCGAGGGTCTGCTGGGTGTGGCAAAGCGGCTCGATTCAGTCATCGACGTCAACCCGGCCATCGACTTGTTGGGTGTGGTCATCGCGGCCACGTCTTCATCAGCGAAAAGTGTGCAGCGAACTGTACGGGAGGCCATTGTCGAGGCCTTCGGTACCGATGAAGTGCTGTTTGAGAACATGGTCCGGCATGCAGAGTCGCCGGCCCAGGCGGTGCGCGAACGCGGTGTCCTCTACCACGAGCTCGAGGAACAGGTTAAGGCTGGGCCCAAGTGGTACGAAGTGCTCCGGGGGACCGCGAAAGCCGGCCCAAGCCAGCCACGGTCTGCCGGGAACGTCGCTGAGGATCTCCACCACGTTGCACAAGAACTGGTTGCCCGTCTTGAAGCCGCCGAAGAAAGGACCGGGTCATGAGCGAGAGCGCACGCGAACCGATTGGACTACCCCCACGCCGAGTGTCCGGAGTGCAGAACCTCCTAAAGTCACGCCGGGAGGCCGCGATAGACGCCCCCGCGGAGGCTGCGAGCACCCCGGCCCCTGAGACCTTTGGAACCAGGAAGCCGCAGGTCACCTTCTACATGCTCAGAAGCAATTTGAAGCGGGCAAAGGCTGCATTTAAGGCGACGAGCGCTGCTGAGATGGACGATTCCTGGTCTGACTTCATTTCTCGAGCTGTGATGAATGAAGTGGCACGCAGGGAGAGACTCCATAACAACGGAGAGCCATTCCATGGCGGGGACCAGAAGCTTGCGCCCGGTCGGAAGCTCGCACCTTAGTTTTACTGTCAAAGCCAGTAAAACTAGTAAATGACTTGTTCATAATGACGGCGGTCACGGGTCTGGCCCGTGACCGCCGCCTCCCGTTATGGGATGATGTGCCAGAACCAGCGGACCAGGTCAACCAACAAACGGATGACACTGACCGCCAGGTTCAAAGCGCCCCATGGCTTCTCACGCGGAGGTTTCGAAGTCATTGCGGCACCTCCTCCCGGAGGACAAGGTGCGACCGTGCGCCGGGTGCCTTGCACCCCACGCGCGTAGGGCTTTACTCTTGAGGTGTGACATCAAGGAGTAAGCCCTTGTAATCGCACCAAACGAGCGCATCGCGCTGAACAATGACCCGAGTGCAATCGGGTCATTTGTTTTAACGACGCAGCAGACGTCCGTCTGCGTGGCTTAAGTCTATGAGCAGGCAGGCCGCTGCTGATGCCATCGGACGGGGCGTTCCCGGGAGTCCAGTTAGCTGGCGGTTTTTGTAGCGGGCGAACGTGGCGGCAGGTGCCGGTACAGTGTCGTCCTGGACAAGCCGGTTTCGGTCGAGATCTCCGGCCATGGGTGCCCCCTTCTCGCGTAGGAGCAAGCAACGCGTATTCGAGCTGGTCGGGATCACCGACGGAGGGCCGCCCAGTCCGGCGGGCGTGCGCGGTTGCCACAGCCCTGGCGTGTGATGTCCACTCGGCAGCGTAGGTGCGTTCCATCTGACCGAAGAGCAGCCAGGGGCGGGTACTCCTCCGTTGGAAAGCCTGTCCTCATGTCCTGGACCCGGCGCAGCCGTCTCTTCCGAAGCGCCAAACGGCGGAACGCGCTCTCGCAGAGCGAAGCCGTACACGTAGGAGTCCAACAGCGAGAACGCGTGGGCGGCGCCGAAGACCACGTCAATCATGCCGTCGAGCAGGCCCGTGGGGCCGTCCGGCGCCGTCTACCGGTCTGCCGGCAAGTGGTGGGGCAGCGGGCCCCGACTCGGAACCGCAGGGTCAATCTTCAATATTCGTAGTAGTAGGAGTAGTATCACTACTACTACTACTACTATCCATGAACAACGATCGAAGAGGTGCTTTGATGACGTCGAGCGTGAAGGACCGTGTCTATGCCGCGGCCGAGCAGATAAGTGCCGACCGCAGGCCGACCGTGTCCACGGTCCGCGCGGCCGCCGGCGTGTCCAACGCCGACGCCACCCGGTACCTGAAGGAATGGACCGAGGAAAAACAGGCCGCCGGCGGGCAGGTCGCCGCTACTCCCGCGGCCCTGCTGGAGCAGGCAGCCCGCCTCGCCGGGGCCTGCTGGGCGGAAGCATCCGCCCTGGCCGCTGAACGGCATACGGCCGTGGAAGCGGTCTGGGCGCAGGAACGCAAGGACAAGGACCAGGAGATCGCCGAGCTCGTGGCCGACCTGGATAAGGCAGCGGCCGACAAAGACGCCGCCGCGGCCGCCCATGCCGGGGAAATCACCCGCCTTCAGGTCCAGCGGGGGGCGCTGGAGCGCCAGCTCGCCGTTATTGGCAAGCAGCTGGAGGAGTCCCGGGAGTCCGAGCGGGCCGCCGGCAAGGAAGCCGCGGACGCGGCACGCAGACTGGCAACGGCCGAGGTCCGCGCCACCACCCTTGAACAGGTCCACAACGCCCTGCTGGCGCGTGTCTCCCCGGAGACAAAAGGCGCGGGGGAGTGAGCAAGGCCAAACCCGAGAGCTTCTCCCCGTACTTCGGGACGGCGGATGCCGGCCAGGTCCGGGCGGCCTTCGCGGCCGCCGGCCACCTCGAGGGATACGCATCCATCTCGGAACTGATCGAGACAGCCACACTCAAGGAAGTCCGCCGGCTCCAGCGACGGCACAACCACGGCAAACCCTGGGAGCCGCTACCTCCGGGCAGCGCCTGCACCGGGCGGCGCTCCAAAGAAGAAGTAGCCCGCCACCGGCAGTAACGCCGACGTCAGGGTCCTGCCTGGGACAGCCAACGGATTCTTACCGTGAAGTACCCTATCGATCCTCCCCTGGCCCCGGGGTTCCGGTGTCAGGTGATACCGGGTTGGCGCTGCCGCCGGCCCAGCAGCACGGTTGCGGCGAACCCGGCGCCAAGGACGAGGACAGACCCGAACCATCCGAGTCCCAGATAGGCCATGACCAGCGTGTCCGTAGCCTCGTAAGGGGCGAGCGACTGCCCGGCGACTACGACTTTTCCGGCCGATGAGCGGGCAATGACCGCCATCCGCAGGCCGGGCTCCGGCTGCCAGGTCACGGCGTCCCCACCTGATCTGCGGGCAGTATCGAGCACGCCGGATGGCACCGCCGGCAGCGATCCGTGGAGAGTAGCCGTTCCCGTCTCCGGTTTGTCACCGGTGCCGTACACGATGACAAAGACCCCGCTGTCGGGGGTCAACTCGACCCGCGGGACCGCCGGAACGGAGGTACCCAGAAGCTGCAGCTGGGCCGCGGCCGCCGCCGCGGGCGCCACATCGGCAGACCTGCGCCCGGATTGCTGGAATGCGATGTAAAGGCTGCCGAAGACGATCGTCACCACAGCTGCTGCTGCCAGCCATCCGATAGTTCTCCTCATACCGGTCATCATCGGACATGCACCGCCAAGGCGGAAGGGCCGACGCTGTCGTCAGTTCGACTTTTTCTTCGACCGCCCGTTAGCCGATCGGGTTACGGGCAGTTGCGCCACTCCTCGTCCTCGATCTGCGTGGAAGACTGGACACCTGCGCGAGGCAGATGGTGAAGGCAATGCAAAATTCCGCGATGGGACACAGGCCGATGCGGCGGGGTGCTTGGCGCTGCGGGTCAAGGCGTGCACCGCACGGGACGGTGCGTCGATAGCTGGTGCTGCCGGCCTGACCGAAGTTCAACTTGCGGGTGTCGGATCGTGGCGGACAGCCCAGAGCTAGGCGTGATGGGGTGCTCCTCTTAGCGACGACATGGAGCGGGTCGGCTCGCGCGAAGCGGTGGGCCGGGCTCGGAGGTCAGGTCCGTTCAAGGAGTTGCTGGTGGAGCGTTCGGGTGGTCGGGCCGGGCGAGACGCCGAGCTGTTCGCGGAGAAGGTCGGACAGCCGGCCGTACACGGCCAGCGCCTCGGCCAGGTTGTCCTGGGCGGCGAGAGCGTGCATCAGGTAGCGATGGCCGCTTTCGCGCAGAGGGTCCAGGGCGATGAGCTGGCGGCCGGCACGCACGGCGCCGGCGAGTTCGGCGCCGCCGATGCCGAGCTCGGCGGCGGCGTAGCATTCCAGGGCCCGCAGCCGGGTCTCGGCGAGCTGGTTGCGGGTCTGGTTGATCCAATCGGCATCCTCGCCGGGCAGGAATCCGCGTTCGGCGACGAACAAGGCGACCAGAACCGGTCCCCAGGCGCGGGCCCAGTCCTGCTGAGCCACGGCAGACTCGGCGCGGTGAATTGCCTCCACGGCAGCTTCGAGGTCAATCCATGCGTCAGGGAGGTGAAGTTGGACAGTGACGCGTCCATCCACTGCGTCCGGGCCGAAGACGTGGCGAAGCTTCGAGATCAAGGGGTTGAGGCGCGCGTCGATACCGGTGGAATCGGGAGAGCGCCACAGCGCCTCGACGAGTTCGTCACGGGGCACCTGACGGTGCCGGTTGACGACGAGATAGGTGAACATCAGGCGCCCCTGACGACCGGGCAGGCCGTGATCAAGCCTGATACCGTCCCGCTCCACAACCAGTGGCCCGCAGATCTGGAGACGCAGCGCTGACTGCACGGTCATGCCACCATGATCTCATGTGCCCTCATCGCTCCGGAGAGGGCCCCGAGGTTTGGGAGGTCGTTATGGCAAAGCTCATCCGATGCGAATGTGGGTTCGTCGTCCGCGGCGATACGGATGAGGAAGTGATCGGAGCGATCCGCGGCCACATCGCCAGCGACCACCCCGCGCTCCTCCAAGCAGTCAGTCGCGAGGATCTGCTGGGGTGGATCCAAGTGGAATAGGCAAACGCCCGACGCCAAGGTAGTACCAACTTTGAGCCAACCCTGGCCCAACGACAGGCGGGCAGACTGTGGACATGCTCATCGAACCCATCTGGCTGGCAAATCACCTCTACGATCCTGCGGTCCGCGTCGTCGAAGTAGATGTTTCCGCGACCGCCTACAACCAATGGCACATCGACGGCGCCGTGCTGTGGAACGTCTACGCCGACCTCAAAGACGACCGGTATCGCCCGGTCGACAGAGAAACCTTCGAACGACTGTTGGCCCGATCCGGCATCGGCCCGACATCGACGGTCGTGTGCTACGGCTACGCCCCGGCGCTCGGCTACTGGCTGCTCAAGCTGTACGGACACGCCGACGTCCGCATCCTGAACTGCTCCCGCGACGCCTGGCGCGCCGAAGGACATCCCTACGGCACGTCACCGATCCGCCTGGAAGCGGCACCGTACCAGCTCACCGAACGGAACCAGCGGCTGTTCGCCGACATGCCGGCCGTGCGGCATGCCATCGGCCGTCCTGGAACAACGATTCTGGATGTCCGTTCCGAGCCCGAGTACGCCGGTGAGCGGTTCTGGCCCTCCGGCGGAATGGAGCCGGGAGGGCGCGCCGGCCACATCCCGACGGCCGTCCACCGGCCATTCGGCGATCTCTACGACAAGCAAGGCGCCTTCCGCCCGGTCGACGAGCTGCGCCAGGCGATGCCCGTGCCCGAGCTCGAGGAAGAAGACGAGCTGATCACCTACTGCACCGTCGGGGGCCGCGCGGCCACCGCGTGGTACGTACTCACCGAAATACTCGGACGCGAGCGTGTCCGGGTCTACGACGGATCCTGGGCCGAATGGGGCCTTCGCCCCGACACCCCGGTCAAGACACCACACATCACCGCACACACAGGAGAAGACGGTGCCTGAACTCATCCGCAAGGGCGGAACGGCAAAACCGCCATTTCAAGCTGCGATTTAACCGCCATTCCGGGTTAACAGTCACAGCGGAAAACCGGCGATCATGATCCGGAAATTCTGGGTGTCCCTTGCCCCGGTGGGGAACCGGTTTACGGGACGGCGGAATTAGAAGCCCTGCGAAGGTACACGTGGCACGGGTGAACATCGGGGGAGAGGTTGAGACGACGTTCAAGCGACTATCGTCCGACACATTCAAAACCGTGTCGAGGAGGAGGGGAAACCGCTCTTCAATTTCTGGTCGCAATGAAATGAAGCAGCAGGTGCCTTCGGGGCGGCTGTAGACCAGGCCCGCTTCACGAAGAGTCTTCATGTGGTGGCTTAGCGTCGATTGGGCCGCATGAGCATGCAGCCCGTGGGCAGAAGGCCAAAACGCAGGATTTGCGCAGGATTTGCGCAGGGCTTTCAAGGGACTTGACTAGTTCTTTACGCCTTGGTGGAATCCTGCCCCGGATGCATCTGCCGGCGGCGCAAGATGGTTAAGGTACCGTTTCCACGCACGTTCATTGGGGGCTTTCTGTTGATAAGAGAGAGGGAACGCGGCGCGGTCGCGGTACTCGTGGCGCTGCTCATGATCGTGCTGCTTGGGTTCGCAGCGGTCGCCCTCGACGAAGGCATGCTTTATGCCCAGAAGGCACAAATGCAGAACGGTGCGGACGCGGCTGCATTGGCCATAGCCCAGGACTGTGCCAAACGGGGCACCGCACTGTGCGTCCCGGACGCCCCCGGGACCGCCCTGCAGCTCGCAAAAGCGAACACCAACAGCGGCATGGCAGACGCGCCGGCACCGTCGTTCCCCTCACCCGGGACTGTCGTGGTGACAACGGCCGCCAGAGACACGAACGGCAGCGGGGTATCGCTCTGGTTTGCAAGGATTTTCGGCATTTCGCGTGCCGACGTCACGGCATCCTCCACCGCGAAATGGGGATCGCCATCCGGACTCACCACCGCCCTGCCCGTGACATTCTCCGAATGTCAGTTCGACCTCTCCGGCACGGTGCAGCTGCTACCCCTGCACGGGTCCAGCACCTGTGTCAGTGACAGCCCGTCCGGGCAGATCATCCCCGGCGGCTTCGGCTGGCTGACCCCGGACGATTCGACCGTCTGCGGATCAACGGTGACCATCGCCAACCCGGCAGTTTCGTCGAAGAACGGCGACAGCATGCCGAACCAGCAACTGTGTAAGCCGGCGTTCACGGCACTGGAAGGCCAGACGGTCCTTCTGCCGGTCTTCGACAGTGTCGATGCCAGCGGAAATTTCCATATCAAGGGCTTCGCCGCGTTCCAGATCCTCGGATTCAACTTCCCGGGCCAGTCCTGGAACAACACCGGCACACCCGGCTGCAAAGGCTCGTGCAAGGGAATCATCGGGAAATTCGTCAAATTCGTCACGCTCGCCAACCTCCCTTCCGGAGGACCTGATCTTGGCGCGGAGACGGTGAAGCTCGGCCTGTAGAGTCCGCGGCCATGAGCCCGGCACTCCCTGCGGTTGAGACCCGGGCCCCACACGCCGGGACGCCGCACACATGACGGGCGGTCCTGCGCCGTCCCGTGTCCACCAGATGAAAGCAGACCCTATGATCGAGGCCATCGGCCCGACGAACCGGTACGGCAAAGAACCGCCGTTGACGGAATCACTGCCCACCGTCCAGTTCCGTGACGATCAATGACCGCCCCAACACCCAACACTCCGGCCGCTGGAAGTCGGTGCCCAACTGGACGCCACGGCGATCCTGCCAGGTCCACGCTCCCGGGACGCCTCGACGTGGGAAAGCCCCCTTCCGGCTCTGGGTACCGGGAGGGGGCCTGGAGACCAGCCGCGATTCTGGGGGGCGCGGCTGGTCGGCTTAGGTGCTCCGCAGACGCGGTGGTCGGCAACTGTCTGCTAGGGCAGTGCCAGAGCAGTTTTCATCCCCCATTGGCCCGCGCGTCGTAGTAGCCATTCAGGGCAGAACTGCACAAAATCCGACACTGCCCACACTGACCATAGCGAGAAGACCGACAAAAATTGAGTATTCCGTGGCCGTCGGTCCCTGCTCACTCGCAGAAGAAGATTGATTGATCAGCTGCCTGAACTTCTTTTCCATGACGACCGCTCCTTGCTCGTTGATGCAGCGCAGTTGTTGATGTGGTTCTAGGAGAATGCAGCGATGATCTTCATGACCGCCGGGCCCAATAGGATGAGGAACAGCGTGGGGAAGATGCAGAAGATCAGTGGAAACAGGATCTTGACGGGGATCTTCATGGCATGCTCCTCGGCCGCTTGCCTTCGCTTGGTCCGCATCTCCTGTGCTTGGGCTTTGAGGACCTTGGCGATCGCAATGCCGTAAGTATCGGCTTGGACGACGGCTCGGATGAAGCTTCGAACGTCGGGAACATCTACGCGCTGGGACAGGTCCATGTAAGCATCCTTGCGACTTCGCCCCACTTGGATGTCTTGCAGGGTCCGGATGAACTCGTCAGCCAGCGGGCCTTTCCCGTTTTCAGCGGCGCGGGCCATGGCCGCTTCAAAGCCCAGCCCGGCTTGGACTGCGATCAGCATCTGGTCCAGCGTGTTGGGCAGTTCCAGGCGGATGGCTGCCCGACGTTTTTGGGCATTGGAACGGATCAACAGATCCGGCACGAAGTAGGCCACAGCAATGACGGCAAGGCCAAGGAGGAGACGGCCGACCGACCGATCTCCGAGGAACAGCAGGAGTCCCAACCCTGCGCCGCCGAGCGCCAACAGCGGTTTGATCATCAGGATCCGCCCCAGCGGCCAATCCTTCGGCCGCCCGGCCCCGGCCAGTTGCATGTCGAGCCAGGCAACGTAACCGTCCGGCGCAAGTTGCCGTGAAAATGCCGTCAGACGGTCCTTTGTGTTGCCGGACTGTGGGGCAGCCGCCGCGCGTTCGCCCAGATTGGCCTGGATATTGCGCAGCCCTGCCCTGTCCCCGGTGAAAGCGAGCCAGACCATCCAGGAGACGGGGGCCACAATGGCCAACATGGCCGCATAAGCGATGAGTTGCATGGTGAAATCCTCCCTAGTACTTGGGCTTGATGAGCCGGTTCAACCAGAGCGCACCCAGGCTGAGCATGACGACTGCGACGCCTAGCATGATGTAGCCGGGCAGGGTAGAGGTAAAGATGTGGGCGTAGCCGGGGTTGAGGAATTGCAGGAGGATGAACATCAAGACCGGCAGCGCGAGCAGCACCAGCGCTGACATCCGGCCTTCCGCGCTTAGCGCCTTGACCTGTCGACGGATTTGATTGCGGTCACGAATCGTTTCACCAACGTGGTCCAGGACTTCGGCCAAGTCCCCGCCGACTTCCCTATGGATTTCGATTGCTTGGGCGATCCAGCCGAAATCTTCGCTCTTCGTCCTGATGGCGACGTCGTTCAGGGATGCTCCCAGATCCCGGCCGATCCGGGTTTCGTTGACGATCCTGCTCATCTCTTCGGCCATCGGTGCCTCGGATTCCTGGGCAGTTGCGTCTACCGCGCGCAAGAGGCTGTGCCCGGCGCGCATTCCTCCGCTCATCATTTGGAGGGTGTCGGGTATCTGTTCGTCGAATTTCGCCGAACGTCTGGATATGAGCACGCTGAGGAGCGCAGTGAGCGAAACAAGGGCGACGAGCGCCATGAGGATCGCGAAGGCGAGGCCACCGAGCGTGAAGCCGATGGTGCCGGCGAAAACCGTCATGATGCCGGCTATCAAGACGTAGTCGGCCGGCTGTTTCTTCAACCCGGCGGCATCCAACCTCGCCCGGGAAAGATATCCACCAGAGCGCGATTGAATTCGTGTCTGGATGGCGTCCCTCGCCCCGTCGGTGATCCGGGTCAGCGTGGATGTGTGGATCGGCGAATCGGGACGCCGCCTCTCGACGTCGAGCTTCCTTGACCTAAGTACCACTAGCACCAGAAGAAGCAGGGCGAGGTACACCAGGCCCAACCCGCCCGCCAGCCAAATGATCTGGTTTCCTGCATCGCTCATCGTGAGCCTCCCACCATGTGGGCACCGAATACTGCCGGAGAGATGGAAATACCGAGCTCCGCGAAACGGTCCGTGAAGCGGGGACGTACTCCGGTGGGGATCGGTTTGCCGAGGAATCGGCCGTTGGCATCCACCCCGGCTGAGTAGTCGAACACGAAGGCGTCCTGGAGGGTGACGATATCGCCTTCCATGCCTTGGACCTCAGTGATGTGCGTAACCCTGCGTGTTCCATCCCGCAAGCGGCTGATTTGCACGATCAGGTTCACGGCGGAGGCGACTTGTTCGCGGATTGCCCGGAGAGGCAGGTCCATCCCGGCCATGAGGACCAGAGTCTCCAAGCGGGCGATTGCGTCGCGGGGCGAGTTTGCGTGGACCGTGGAAATGGAGCCGTCGTGGCCGGTATTCATGGCTTGAAGCATGTCCAGGGACTCTCCTCCGCGGACCTCGCCCACCACAATGCGGTCCGGGCGCATGCGGAGTGAGTTCCGCACGAGATCCCGGATGGTGACTTCACCGCGTCCCTCGATGTTGGCGGGCCTGCTCTCAAGCCGCACGACGTGCTCCTGCTGGAGCTGCAGCTCGACGGCATCTTCAATAGTGACGATCCGGTCCGACGCAGGAATGAAGGAGGATAAGACATTTAACAGCGTGGTCTTGCCGGTACCTGTGCCGCCGGACACGATAATGTTCATCCGGGCAAGGACGCAGGCGCTGAGCAGTTCAGCCATTTCCGGTGATAGGCTGCCAAATTCGATGAGTTTGTTGACGGTCAGGGCCTCGCGGCCGAATTTCCGGATGGTCAGCGACGGCCCGTTGACGGCAAGCGGGGGGATGATGGCATTCACGCGGGAGCCGTCAGCCAGCCGTGCATCCACAAGCGGAGACGACTCGTCGATTCGCCGCCCGACCCTGGACACAATACGCTCAATGACCCGACGCAGGGCTTCATCCGAGGAGAACTTGGCCTCGGTCTTATACAGCTGCCCGTACCGTTCCACGTAGATGCTGTCGTAGCGGTTCACCATGACTTCCGTGACTTCCGGATCGTCCAGGAACCGCTGAATGGCGCCGTGGCCCAGGACGTCGTCGATGATTTCTGCTGTGAGTCGTTGCCGTTCGGCGGACGTCAGCGGCACCTGTTCCTCGTCCACAACGACCTTCAGCTCGTCGCGGACGTACCGGTGCAGTTCCGCCTCCTCGAGGGAGGAATCGGAGAGCCTGGAGCCGAGTCGTTCAAACAGGGTCTTGCTGGCGCGCTCCTTAAGGTCGTTGAGAGCTTCGCTGGCAAGGATCGTCGACGGCGTGTTTTCCTCGGAGTGGGCCATGGCGCTTGAGGACTCTGCCGCTTTCACCTCCTGGATACTGCCGAGGGTTGTCGCCGTTGGCGCCACCGCATCGGGAACTGCCATCGCTTCCGGTGCCGCGCCCGAGCCGGCGCCGTAACGACGACTTTCGAGTCTGCGTGAGAGGTTCACTGGACAACCGCCCTTCTGTGCAACTGCTTGTGTGATCGCTCGTCCCAATTCGGCCGGAACCTTTTCACCAGCAGCCGTAGGCCCTTGGTGGCGGCATCTCGCGTCCCGTCTTGGAGCAGCGGGACGCCCTTGTTGGTGGAGAAGGGAAGGGTCCGGGATCGGGGAATGGCAACATCCACGGGTACCCCGATGGTCGCTTCCACGTCCTTGAGGGCCAGCCCGCTCTTGGGGTCTGCCATGTTCAGTACCACGTGCCGGTACTGCGGGAGCAGCTGCAATTCGTCGAGAATGTTCAGTCCGGTCCGCAATCCTCGGATGCTCGGAATGTCCATGCCGCAAACCCATACTGCGTCTGTTGCGCTCTCCAGCGCAGCGAGTACATGTTCGCCGAGCCCGGGAGCTGTGTCGATCACGACGTATTGGAATTCATCGCGTAGCTGTTCCAGCAACCTGGTCACGTGCTGGGCCGTGATGCGATCCATTTCCGTCGGATTGCGGGGGGCGCAGAGCGCGTAGATGCTGGCCGGGTGAACGCTCAGGTAGGTCTTGAGCACCATGGAGTCCTGGCTGGCAGGACCGAGTACCGCGTCGGTGATGGTGTGTTCGGGGTTCAACAGCAATCCGCTGGCCACATCGCCGAACTGAAGATCCAAGTCCACGATCACCACCCCCATCGGCGCCAGGGCCCCAAGTCCGACCGCCAGATTGGTGGCCACCGTGGTCTTGCCCACGCCGCCTTTCGGCGACATGACGGCAATGATTCGCCCGCCCGAAGCCTGCGACGGCGTCTCGATGGCGTTGGGGGCAAGCCCTCTCCGCCTGCCGGCGGCCGCGAGGCTTGCCCGTTCCACCATGACACGGATGGTGTCCGAATCGGCAGCGGGGGAGAGGATGTCCCGCACACCGGAGCGCATTGCCGACAGGGCCAGTGATTCGCTCTGCTCTGCGGCCAGCACCACACTGATTTCCGGGAACTGGAGATCCAGTATGGAGGCGTGCTTGAGGGAATCGTCGATTTCCAGGCCCGGTCCCAAAATCAGTACTTCAGGTGGTTCTCCGAGGAGCTGGTCCAGGATCTCCCGCGGTCCGGCGGGCAAGTAGTCGGCCTGGAACCATTGGAGGCTGCCACTCATACCGGCAGTTGCCGAGCGGACCCGCCGTTCGAAGTCAACGTCAGGTGTGATGAGAACGAAGCGGCTCATTTGAATACACTTCCCCGGTCCATGACGCCGGAGTTGGCCTCCGTGGCGCCCGAGGGCTCTTTGCTCAGATAGATGGTGCCGAACTCCGCGGCGTACACGATTTTTTGGACATCGACGGCGGAGCGTGCCACGGTCACAAGGTAGCCGCTGTTTGCATTTGCGGTCTTGTTGGCGTTCAGGGAACCACCGCTTCCCTGGGACGCGGAACTGCTGTTGTCCGAGATCGTTCCGCTGGCGTCTTGGACTGCGGTGACGAGGACCTTGTGGAAGGTAAAGCCCGTCTGGTCAGGGGAGCTGGATTTGTCGTCGGCTTTGAAGGACAGCATCATGCCGACAGTGTCTCCGGCCTTCACTGTCCCACCGACTACGCGTTCGATGGGCAGTTTGACCGTGACTTCTTGAAGCCCCGTGGGGACTTCCACCCTGCCGGGACCGGCGAGGCTGCTTGGATCAACCATGCGGGTGGCGAGCAATTGTTCACCGGGCATGAAGTCGATCGAAGAAACCTTGGAGCCCAGATCTCCGAGGCTGCTGACGCTGTCCGCCGCGATTGCCGATTTGGGGACGGATTTTTTGATGACGGCATCCCCGAATTTGGTGGTGGGAGTGCCGGCGGGAATTTCTTTTTGGATGACGTAGACGTCTTCGGTCTCCGTATTTGCCAGAGCGCGCTTGTCGGCGCCCTGGACGTAGAACACGAGCATCACTGTTCCAATGATGGCTACGACAAGCGCAGCGATGCCTCCCAGTAGGCGAGTTTTCACTTTATTCCCCTTAGAAATGCACTATTTGATGAGTGTCACAACGGATGTCTGGTAGTACGGCCCGCCTGGCAAGCTGGCCGCCGACGACGGAATTGTTTTCAGGAACTTGCCGCAAATCCCTCGGTTGCTGCCACCGAGTCCGGCACAGGCTGGATCGGCTTTCCCGGGAGGCAATCCATCTGAGTTCTGCACAAAATCCCAGCCGTGCACTTCCACCACTGCGTATCCAATGATGTGGAATTGTCCATTTGCGCCACCGTTGGAACCATCGTCGAAGAGCGGAAAATAGGCGGTAACGAATTTCTTTTGGGAGAAGTCGATTGCCGCGCTCCACGCGTCCGTTACTGACTTGCAGTCGCTGGGGAATTTGCTGTTTCCCGGCGTGGAATTGACCCATCCGCTGGCATCGGGGATGGCTTGGCATGTTCCGTTTTCAGCCAACCAGCCAAAGCCTCCTGGTATGTGGTGACCGGACGGACTGCCAACGCACGGGCTCTTACCGTGTTCTTTGATGATCACGGTGGTTCCTGGCGGCGCATATGCCGGGCCCACTTGGCATTGGTCAAAGACCAGTGGAAAGTCTCCTGGCGCAGGAACCGTGGTCCAGCTCGCCGTGGCGCTGGCACCGACAGTGACGGCTGGCGTGTTGAGGGCGCTGGAGAACATCTTGCTTAGATAGCCGGCACCGGAGGTGCCGTCCTTGGTGGATGTGGTGACGGTCACCTGGCCGGCAACGCTCAGATCCACGGACTTCACGGTGCTTGCACCGTCGTTGGCGTTGGCGTTGGCCAGGGGGCCGGCCAGCGACGTGTTGCAGGTTCCTTTAGCGCAGCTGTTCGCGACGGCGAGGGCGCCGGCATCTGCGCCGTTCTGCAGTTGGGCCCGTTCTTCATAGATTTGACCGACGTCCACAGCCATGGCTCCGACGCCGATCAGGACGAGCATCATGAGTGCCACGATGACGCCGGCGACACCGCGCTCATGGTCATCGTTCTTGATGTTGCGTGTCAGCCATTGCATTGCATGGCCCCCTGCCCGGTGACGGTGATCGATGGCGTGAAAAAGCCGGTCAGCGAAGGAGCACTGAAAGTCACGGTGGCTTTCACTGTGGCTCCCGGAGTACAAGAGCCCGAGAGGCCGACGTTGCTGGGCGAAAGACTGATGCTCGGTGCACCGGCCACAGCCGCGGCCTGCGCCTTCCCGGTGTTATTTGTGATTGCCATGGTGCGGGCGGCTTCGCGGGCTGCCTGGGTGACCGAGATTTGAAGGTTGTAGAAATAGGAGAATTCAACGATCGCCACAATCAAAAGCAAGAGAATTGGCGCAATGAGCGCAAATTCCACAGCGACGGCTCCGCGTTCTCCTTTTGGTCTTTCTTTGCTGCGGATCATGTTATCCCCCAGAGGATTAAGCAGCTTCAGGATTCAACAAAGTTTGGGAAGAAACTTCCCGGAAATGGAGGTGCCGCGTCCGCGTTGAGCGGACGCGGCACTCCACCAAGAGTCAGTTTGAAGCTGAACGTGCCTACTAGGAGTGCCATCCACCTACAGTGGTGGCCAGGCTGTTGAACCAGGTGTTGAGTGCGCCGCCGAAAGCGGTGACGCCGACGATGATGACCAAAGCAATGAAGGCGACCAGCAGCGAATATTCAGTTGCCGTTGCGCCCTTTTCGGGGGTGAGCTTGTCTTTGATGCCGGCGATGAATGCGAGGGTGGAGATCATGAGAGTTGACATTGGAAAAACCTTCCCAGATAAGTGGATTTGTCTACGAATTCCAGTTGCCTGCATATCCCGTTTGGCGTTCGGATTTCGATAGGACAAGAATTGCCTCTTGGATGGTTAACTGGCAATGCGTAGGTGTACTCGTCTTTTCGGCCGGGTGCTGCGTGAACTACTCGAATGGAGTCGCCCGGGTACTTGGTTTTTCTGGCTAGGTACTACCTAAACGCGGGCACGGGTGGGGACTCCTGCTCTTGAAATGGAGCCTGAAAGGATGGCCAGTGCCTCAAGGGGGAAGAAGGGACAACCCCATTGGCTGCAGCGAACATGGCAGGCCGGGGGCGACTTCCGCGGGCTTGATTCCGGCGTTTCAGGCGCAACAACGGCACCGTCGTCAGCCCGCCCATCACGAATCCCAGCAGACCCACGTAGAACATGCGGCACTCCAGCCCAAGTAGCCCAAGTACATTCCGAGTGGCGCTGCGAGCTTCACATCGCCCACTCCGAGGCCGTCCGGAGAAAATTTATCCAAGAATCAGGTACCCGAGGAACGAAATGACGCCGCCGGCAGCTGCTCACAGGAGCGAAGTCCGGAGCTGAACAGCGGTTCCGCGGGGCTTGGACGGTCCAAAGAAGGACCCGAAGACAGTGCCTGCATCCGGTGACCATCGCTTCTTTGGAGTGCTGGATAGCCACTGGACCCTGTCAAATCGCGAGGACCAGTCGCGCTCCCGTTCCCCTCGAAGATGCTGAGGGGACATGTCCGGAAGTCCCGAAGTCTCCGTCATGCCGCCAACCCGGATGGGTCTCCCTGAACTCTTCCGAGAACACTGTCACGGTGGAGCGCGGACCAAAAGTCAACACATCCGGCCGGGTGCTCACCGAAGCCGCAGGGACCCTGCTGATCGTAACGTTGCGCCTGAACGGGCCTTTGGACGTCTTTGGGGTCGCCTCGGGGAACTGAAGAAGTACCCAGCGATACGACCCCGTCGCCGTCGCTGGAACCGGCAGGACGAGCTGCTCAACACTCGCAATAGCCTTAAGCAGATATTTAACTAACCTTGAACAAAAGCTTGAGGGATCCTTGCAGCTACCTAAACTTCCTGCCGGAAAGTAGAAGCCAACGGACAGCACAGTCCCGGTCTCACGGGCTTCAAGAAACGGAAAATCATCATGGGTCTCAACCTGAAAACCACCACCGGTAAAGTCATTGCTTCCCTGGCCTTGGTCGGCACGGCTGCCGGCGTGGCAGGACTCGGAACCTACGGTGCCTTCACCTCCAGCACCTCCGCCAGCAACACCGTTGCCTCCGGCATCGTCAACATCGCCCTGGGCGCCTCCGGCACCACGAACCGGCTCAGCGTCGCCGCTTCCGGCCTCGTCCCCGGCGACACCGTCCAGCGCGTAGCCACCCTGAGCAACGCCACCGGAAACCAGGCACTCTCAGCAATCACCCTGACCACCGCGGCCTCCCCGACCTCCAAGCTGGACACCGATGCGACCAACGGCCTCCAGATGGTCGTCGATGCCTGCTCCGTGGCGTGGACCGAGGCCGGCACCGCCCCTGCGTACACCTACACCTGCTCCGGCACCACCACCTCGGTGCTGGCGTCCCACGCCGTCACCGGATCCAACATCGCGCTGAACAACCTCACCTCGGTCAACGCGGGACAGACCGATAACCTCCGGGTCACCCTCACGCTCCCGGCAGCGGCTGACAACACCTTCCAGGGGCTCAGCAGCACCGTCGCCTTCAACTTCACGGGCACTCAGCGCACCGCAACCAATAAGTAAACAAGCGATCACATGCCGCCGGCCCTCCGCCGTCGCACCCCGAACAAGGGCGCGACGGCGGAGGGTCACCTAAAGGAACGGAGACCCAGCCATGACCGCAACACTGGTCCGCCCCCTGCAGCGGGTCTCCCTGACAGCCACCACGACGGCGACCCCCGGCACCGACAAGCCCGGTGCCGGTAAAAACCCGGGAGCCGGGTCCAGGTTTGCCCGGGCCATCGTCAGCGTCATCACGACCACGGTCATGGTCGCTGCGGTCGCTGCGTTCTTGTTTCTCGCCGTCGGGCCCCGCGTCCTGGGCTACCAGACCAGCACCATGCTCACTGGCTCGATGTCGCCGCTGATCAACCCGGGAGACGTGGTTGTCACCGTTCCCGTCGCGGTCCAGAACCTGAAGGTCGGGGACATCATCACCTACCACATTCCGGTGGAGGACCAGCGGGTGGAGACCCACCGGATCATCGACCTGGCGGTGAACAGCCAAGGCACTGCCACCGTCCGCACCAAGGGCGACGCGAACAACGGCGCCGACCCCTGGACAGCAACGTTGGCTGGTGGCCAGGTTGACCGCCAGGTGTTCACCGTCCCGTACCTGGGCAACGCGATCCGCGCTCTTCGTGATCCCGTGGTCCTGAAGGTCCTGATGTATGGAGCTCCGGCCGCCTTGGTGGTAATGGTTCTCGTCTCCATCTGGCGGAAAAAGCCCGAAGGCGACGACGCCGTGGACGCCGGCACCGCTGGGGATGCCGGTCAAAGGCGGGCCCTGCCGGCCTTTGATCGCCGCCCCCTCAAGCGCCTGGCCAGGGAGATGAAGAGCAAAGAGGCCGCCGAGAAGTTCGCGGCCGCCTACGCCAGGCTGCTGCCCCAGCGGGTGGACAAGATCAGCCACGCCCTGAGCACCGGCAACAGCGACCTCGCGATGGATGCGGTGCTCAGCCTGAAAACCAGCTCCTCGATGGTCGGTGCGCTCCGGATGGAACAGCACTGCGTCCGCCTCGAACACGCCCTGGTCATGACCGACCACACTGCGGCGATTCAAGCCGGGGAACTCGTCCGCCAGCACCAACCACAGCTTGAAGAGGCCCTGGGCGGTCACACCACCCGCCGCGCCGCATGAAAATGACTTCACAGAACCAAACCGGGTGCCCTGCCCTTACCGCATGAAAGCGGTAAGAATGGAACGGACCACCAGGCCTGACAGAAAGCCGCTGACCTTGCGTAGAAGCCGGAGCACCGCAGACGCCGGGCGGACGCCTGCGTCCGGGCGCGTCGCCGCAGTCCTGGCGGCGGCAGCGGTACTGGTCTTCGCCCCCGGCATCGCCCGGGCCGCATTCAACTCCTCAGTGAGCGGACAAACGACCGTCGGGACGATGTCGCTGCCCGCCCCGACCGGCGCCAGCGTCACGGCGAGCTGCCCTCCAGGGCGCAAGCTGAGCATCACCGTGAACAGCTACGGAACAGTTCCCCGCGCGACGGGCTACGAGTTCACGGTGACGGACCCCAACGGTACCGTCGTGACAACATCCGGTGGGTCATATTCGCAGCACCCGGCCGCCGCGGGCACCTGGACGTACCAGATCCGCGGGCTGTACACGGTGTCTTCCAGCAACGTGTGGACGGGCCAACCCTTCCAAGGCACAGTCGTGTGCTGACCCATCGGCCGCTCTGAGTAAAAGCGGCGGTCCCCGAACTTTCATTTATGTTTTGCGTTGGCCAAGATCTGCTGGATGCGCTGGTAAGACACCCCGAACACCTCGGCAATTTCGGGCGGGGTCATGCCTTCTTTCATGAGCCCCACGATCGCTTCCACCCGTAGCCGCCCGGCTTTATTCAACAGCTCGTCCGCCTGGACCTTCAGGAACTCCGCCTCCGCCCATGCGAGCGTGGCAGGACGATCCGCTTCATAAACGACGTCGAACAATATCCGGCCCCCACCAACCGGGAGGACCCGGGCAAGCCGATCCGCCAGGGACCGCTGAGCGGCCATCAGGCGAGGTCCTGTGGCACTCACAGACGTCTCCCCATGGCGTACCGTCCACTGCACACCGTCCCAGGACGCCGTGATCTGCACCGTCTTAGTGCTTGTGGATTCCTCGGACCCCTCCCTGTCCCTGAGCCATCGACGGAGCCGTTCCGGGTCATACCGGGCCGCGCCGCGGTTCCCTGGCACGCGCAGATCCTCTGCCGCGCCGTTAAGCCCGTCGGCCAAGGCCTTGAAGGCCAGCACGTCCTGACCTGCCCGCTGGGCTGCCTGCCGCAACGTCAGCGGCGCCTCCCGTGACGGCACTCCATTGTCCATCCCGATTCCCTCCCCAGCATCAAAGGTGCCCCGTAAGAGCAAACATATCCTGCGTCAGCCTTCGCAAGAGTGTCGGCGACCTGTCTTCTGGTGCGCTTCACGAGTTTCAACTGGTCCGACCTCCAGAGAGGCCCAAATGCCTTCCTCATCGAAGGGCTCAAAAGCACGACGCAGTCCGAAACGGTCTTGCACCCATGCTTCCGCTTCCTTCGGATCCGCGCCCGACCGCTCCCCGAGCGAACTGCACTCCTCAACTCCAAGGCAAACATTGCAACCTCCTGCCGATCGGTCAAGATCTACCAAAGACACGAGCGCATGGTCCGTCCTAGGAACTAGGACGGACCATGCGCGACACTACCTCGCCTAATACGCCGGCCTTCCTGGCGAGACACGCCACACTCGGACCAGGGAAGGCGTGAGGTCCCGCAGGAGCTCATCGAAGCGGTGGAAGGACGGCAAGCTCTGCCGACTGGATCTCGCCCATGAGCCTGAACATTGGTGTGGCGGTCGATGGAAGGGACCAATCTTGTATAGGTCTTCGAGCGTCGAGTTATGGACGATGGCAACTGAACGCGACAGGCCGGCCCCGCGACTGCGTGGAGCGTCGCCAGTCGCGCTCCCCCGTCCTCCAAGATGCCCCTGCGGCCCCTATGTTGCCGAATTCCGTTATTGCAAGGGCTCGCCCGCAAAGATAGGTAGCGCACACTCTTATCGGCTCCGATCACCGTTCATAGGCTTCGGACAGCCCATCGGCGAAAAGCGATGGGACTGATCGCCGTCCGTTGCTGCACCGTCCACAGTGATCACATGCCGGCATCACGCGACGGAAGGCTCCCAGGATGAAAACGCTAGCCGCAATGGTGATGACACCTCTACTCTCCATAGCGGCCCTGGCCGGTGCCGCACCCGGCGCGCGGGCCACGTCGGACGGATGGCACCCACACCAGGAAAGGGGCAGGCCCGTGCCCGAAACCCAGCCTGAGGACCCGATCCCCGGCCAAATGAGCCTGCTGGATGAACTGGAGGAGCCACACTCATGGACCGTTACCTCAAAGCCGCCGAACACGCGCTCCGCACCGGGCAACCCAACCTCGCCGTCCTCTACATGCGCCGCGGCCTCTCCGAAAACCCCGAAGGGCTGATGTGGCTGATCTGGCACGACTTCCGTCGCGCCGTCGGCTACGCAGCCAACGCACTCCACGAAGCCGCATGGTGATGAAAAGCGCGTCGGCGACACCGATGCCAACACATCGTGGAGCTGCTGGCCCAGGAACCCAGCGTGCTGGGAATTATGCCGGCGCGCCGTACGTTGCATGTCCGACCACCCGAGTAAGGAAAGGGATGCATCCTAGTGGCAACTGATTATGACGAGCTGCGCACTGAGGTCAAGGAATCGCAGAACGATTCCCTCGAGGCCCTCAAGTCGGCCAACGCACCCGACGCGCAAAGCGTGGTCCGCGAACTGGACGCCACCGACGATATGGACAGTACAGGGGTCCCTGGCGGAGAAATCATCGCCGAGGAACTCGTCGTCCAGGTCGTTCCGCAACGCGAGGACGAATTCACCTGCTACTCCTGTTTCCTGGTCCGCCACCGTTCCCAGATGGCCCGCGAACACGACGGCCACGCGTACTGCATCGAGTGCGAGGGCTGATCCCAAGGGCACTCAAGCAGCACCCCGATGAGCGGTGGAACGGACGCAGAAGCCCGCTGACGTAAACCGGTGGCAGTCCTCAAACGGGTCCGGACATGGCAGGAGCCCGGCCGGCGGATGGGCCGGGCGGGCTCTTGATGCAGCCGTTAGAGCGGCTGGATGTTCTCCGCCTGGGGTCCCTTGGGTCCTTGGGTGATGTCGAACTGAACCTTCTGGTTATCCTCCAGAGAGCGGTACCCGCCGGACGCGATTGCCGAATAGTGTGCGAACACGTCCTCGCCTCCGCCGTCCGGGGCGATGAAGCCGAAGCCCTTTTCCGAGTTGAACCACTTGACAGTACCTGTTGCCATTGCCGTTTCCTTCACGGGCCGCTGGTCGGTTCCGCTCATCGGAATGCCGTCCCTGCGACCCACATGACGAGCCTATGGGCCGGTTCCCGGTTTTTCGGACTCTTCCGCACGGAGGGTCCGAAGCCGGCGGCATTTTTCCAGCCTGACGATCAGTCCGGGACATCCATCCCTGACCTCTTCTGGAAGAAGATGTCATATATTGAAAGATGCCTACCCTTTGCATGACTTAGAATAAGTAACGGGTTAAGTGACATATTTCGATTCCAATCCGATTTGGAATTACGCCGTCACTTAAACGAACGTATAAATGACGAAGGGGAACTGCTGTGTGGGTCGGATACATGCGCGTCTCCAAGGCCGACGGGTCCCAGACCACGGACCTGCAGCGAGATGCGCTCCTCGCCGCCGGGATCGGTCCGAAGTCCTTCTATGAGGACAGGGCCTCCGGGAAGAAGGAGGACCGGCCCCAGTTGGTAGCCTGCCTCAAGGCCCTGCGTCACGGCGACACCCTGGTCGTGTGGAAGCTGGACCGGCTGGGCCGGGACTTGCGGCACCTGGTCAACATCGTCCACGACCTGACCGAGCGCGGCATCGGACTCAAGGTCCTCACCGGACAGGGCGCAGCGATCGACACCACCACTGCCTCCGGGAAGCTCGTCTTCGGGATCTTCGCGGCCCTGGCCGAGTTCGAACGCGAACTCATTTCCGAGCGCACCCTTGCCGGTCTCGCCTCCGCCCGGGCCCGCGGCCGGAACGGAGGCCGCCCCTACAAGATGACCCCGGCCAAACTGCGGCTCGCCATGGCCTCCATGGGCAAGCCAGGCACGAAAGTCAGCGACCTCTGCACCGAACTCGGCATCACCCGCCAGACCCTCTACCGGCACGTCTCACCTACCGGGGAACTGCGCCCCGACGGCGAAAAGCTACTGAAACCAGTTCATAACCGCGGGGCCCACGACCCGGGCGACTTCCCGTGAGGACCCATGGCGCGCCGAGGGGTCATCCCTCGGCGCCGCAGCATCAGGTGAACCTACGCCACGGGGCCAGCCTGTGCTGCACGGGCGGGAGCGGATCGGGCGCCGACGGCACGGGCTGCAATTTCGGCCAGCCCCAGAACCGCGAATGCGACGATGCCGTGCAGGATACCCAGACCGGGTACGGCGAAGGACGCAAAGGCAAGAGCGACCTGAATCACGACGGCCAGTAGCAGCCACGCCGACCACTTGACGCCAAGTCTCGCGATCAACGCGATAAGTAGCAGCACGATGGCCAGCGGAGGGATGATGAACTGTCCCACGACCTGGTGCACGTCGAAACCCGCGAAGTCCGTGTTGTCAGTGATGGGTTTGCCATCTTGTACGTATTGGCCCATCGCGAACGTCGCCCACGCAATGGCGGCCGCCTGAACGACGACACAAACAGCAATGATGTGGCAGATAACCCGATACGCCTGATGCATGGCAAATTCCTCGTCCCGGTCGGCTACGCGTACAGTGAACCAATCCGCGTCAGCCTGGCGCCGAGACTACGCCCGGGCACAGGGGACCGTCAACGCGCAGAAGAGACCCTACCAACGGCCCCCGACTAGCGGAGGCCAGCACTCGTATGTCGCGGCCACTGAGCTGACCTGCTCTTAAGGGACGACGCGGAAGTAAAACGCAGCCGAAACGGATTTTCCGACATAGGTTTAGCCCATGAAGTCGTCGAGCTCGAAAAACGCCAACGCTGAGCCAACTGCAGCGCAGAGCCCTGCGCCTAGGCCGCTTCCGAAGAAGGCCTTGGAACGAATACACCTTGGGCAATCCTTCGCCGAATACGACACTTCACTGGAAAGCCCTTCAGTCTATGTCCACACCCCAGCTCTCCAGGCGGCATCGGATCCGACTAACCCTCATTGCTTCTTCGTAGGCAGACGGGGGACCGGAAAAACAGCCACCGCGAAGTTCTTGTCACAGAACAGCGAGCGGGTGACGGTCATTCGTCCTGAAATCTTCTCACCAAGCAGTCTCCAAATCCCGATCTCCGAGTTCGAGCAGGCCAACCAAAAACCTTTTCGCTCCCTACTCGCTGCATTCAAGCGCAGCCTGCAGGATGAAGTTTTGTTCCAGGTAGAAACGAAATCTAAGCGCCTCGATCGAAGTACCCAGGTTCTGCTCCAACGAGAGCGTGACATCTATGGCCCCATGGACTTCGACCTGCGAGTCCTCCACTTCATCAAGGGCTTCACCGAACCTCTGGCTGAAAAAGATGACCTGAAGTGGCTTGAGGAACTTAAGGTCACGAATAGTCTCTCGAAGGCTATGGGATCTCTCATTCTCGAACGGAACGCTCCCTACATCGTTCTGCTCGATGCGATTGATGACTTCTGGGACGGTTCCCAGCAAGCAGTCCTCTACCTGACTGCACTCATGCATGCGGCCGTGGAGGTGAATAGCCGAGTTCCAGGGGTCCGAGTGCTTGTGTTTCTCAGGGAAAACATATTTGAACGAGTTCGCCTTGTCGATACCGAGTTCGCCCGTCTGGAAACCTGCGTCGTCGGGTTGGACTGGACTCAAGAACAACTCATAGAGATGATCGAGCGGAGGACCAACGCACCTCTTCCCTCGAAGCTCCCCCTTGGCGGACAGACTTGGGACGCTTTGTTTGAGGACGGAGGCGAAGCCCGACGTATGGTCCTAGATTTTTGCCAGCATCGACCGCGCGACGTCCTCACTTACTGCAGTCTTGCGCTGGACACCGCCCAAGCACACAAGCACGATCAGATTCTTCTGGACGACCTACATGACGCCCGCCGCCGCTTCTCCGATAGCCGACTGAAAGATCTAAGCGACGAGTACCAGGAAAATTACCCTCAAATCGCCGTTGTCCTAGAGACCTTTTATGGACTCGGACAGCGCTACACCACTTCCGGAATGCAGGATCTTCTGGATCGACTTTTGGCCGACAGACAAGCCATAACTCACTGCGGGAAGTGGTTGTACGAATATTCGACCGTAGAGAAGTTTGTACGACTGCTCTACGACATTGGATTTGTAGGCCTCAAGGAATCGCGTAAAGGCAATTCCAAGGCTCGATTCCGATCACTTGGTCCGAGGGACACAACTCCTCCTCCAATCTCAGAGAGCACAGAAATTGTGCTGCATCCCTCTTACCACCCGGCCCTGGACCTCCAGGACGTGCTAGTAGGAAGCTTGGATCAAAACCAGGAGATCCGTCGTACGGGAATCATACTGGACCTTCCCGGTCAATTTTCCCTCGATGAATATCAGGAATATGTCGAAGGCCTACACGAACAGATTAGGACGGTAGAAGTAGGCAGAGATCATGCCGCTGCCTTCGAGACCGTCGTGGGTGAAACCCTGGAGCTCTGTCTCTTTCGGAGTCTGTACAACGTTAAGGCACAGGAACGCGATGTCGATGGCACCATTCGCCGGGACTGGGTCGCATCCAACAGGGCACAATTTGGGTTCTGGGAGATGATGCGCCAACGCCACAAAGCCACGCAGGTGATCTTCGAATGCAAAAACTACGAGGAACTCAAGGCCGCCGATTTTCACCAAGCGGCATATTACATGTCTGGAGCGGCAGGGAAGCTCGTTATCATAGTATTCCGTGGCGATACGCAGAAGAAACACTATTACGATCACGTGAAGCGGATCTTCTCCGACAAAGAAGGCATTGTATTGCTGCTGAACGATAAGGATCTTGCTGTCTTTGCACGTCAGGCACTAAAAGGAAAGGTCAAGGATGACCACATTCAGGATCGCTACGACATGACCGTACGGCTCATCTCCTAGCAATCCGGATTAAGTGAAGCCACACGCTGATAACAGCGCATGCGTGATCAGTATCCTCAAGCACCACCGATCAGGTACTCATTTTCTACCACCAGGAATCACTGTTTCGCTTCATCTAGCTCTGTAGTCCAAGCCGGCCCGCCCCGGGTGCAGACGTGTACCCGAGTTGTCTCACCGCACCGTGCTGTCTCGGAAACACCTAAAACACGCCGCGAGACACGATGGGCGGTGAGGCGACTTTACAAGACGCCCGCCGTCTGGTGGGATCCGCGTGATTCCGGGGTATCGATCATTCGGGAGGCAGGGCGTGCGGTGTGTTGTAAAGCTGTACATTGACAAGACACTCTAGGCGGAGCGTCTGACCTACCTGGCGTTGGCAGCTTCGTCCTGGAATCCCTCAATGGACACGAGGACGATAATCGTCGTCAAGGGAGAAGACGTCTCATCCATCGACCGCGGTTCGTCCACGCTTGCAGGCTATTTCGCCGAGAGGCGCCGGTTGCCGAAGTCATACTTCCCGGGCTGCAAGCCCTATGAATTCCAATACTTGCCGTGGTCGTTCGCGACGCAGAGCTGTCCCGTTCCTCCGCATTCGCTGCACGGACTCGGCTCCCACATCCCTAGGTTTCTGACCTCTCCGGATCCATCACAGACTGAACAATCCTCAGTTTCAACGTAACAGCGCTGGCATACCGGCATTTGGGGCCTCCGTTCGTGGGCTGCATAGCTCGCAGCGGCCAATGACTCCCCGAACATGGCTTTCATTGCACGAGGAGAGCGCCCCAGCTCACTCCGTCAGTTCTTCTTCCACGGTCAATAGGTCACAGTACGCTCCGGACTCTGTCGGTGGAAGAGATCGCGTTGACTGACTCCAAAGGTCGCCCAAGCTTTCGTCCGTTGATCACTCCATTCATTGAAGGTTCAGATTTGCCTATGCCTTGACATATGCACACTACGTTGTGCATAGTGTGCATAGAGAGAATGGAGGGGCAAATGGCCCGGCTGAACATATACCTGCAGGATGACTTGGCGGCTTCGGTCAAGAGAGCCGAAATTGAGGCTTCTGCAATTTGCCAGAAGGCACTTCGAGAGGCCGTACAAGCTAGAGAGCAGGGGGTGGGCGGGCAGATCGAGGCGTTGACCGCCGCATTGCGGCTTCAACGCACTACTCCGCAAGGCCGCCGGGCGATCGGTGCGGCCGACGGTGCTCGATGGGCGAAGGAAGCTGCGACCGTAAGGGAGCTCCGCGACATCAATGAGCTGATCGTAGAGCCGATTGGAGAGGAAGACGACGAGGATCGAGAATTCATGCTTGGGAGGGCCGACGCCGTATCTGAGGGCAGCCAAAACTTTCTCAAAATCGGTCAGCGCTCGGACTTCGAAACCCTGGGCCCGTGGCTGCGGAAACACGGTTCCTGCGTTCTCTCCTCCGTGGAACCAGATGACCTTGAGATTGACGCCGACGAGTATCTTGCGGGATTCATAGACGCAGCACAGAACACGTGGCGCGAGCTGAAGCCATTGATAGAAGAGGACGAAGCTATCCTCCGCAGGCGCATCGAACTTCTCCACGACGTGGAGCGCGCCATGGTCGTCCGCGACAGCACCACCTCAGCCGCCTCCGCTGATGGCTGGCCGGCGGCTGAACCCGACGCTCCTGGGGACGCGTCGGACTGACCGAAAATGCAACGAAGGGCCCGCTGCAACGGGCCCTTCGCGCCAGGATCCGCACGTGCGCGGTCCCACCACTCCCAAGCGTAAGGGACGGACCTGGCTCTCACCCACCCACCGGCGCACGAGCGCCAAAGACAGAGAGAGCCAAATGATGTTCGATCGGACCCACGAAACCGCACCCAGCTGGCATCTGACCTACCACGCGCGCCGGCGGGCCGCAGAACGGGGCATCACCTACGCCGAGTTGTTCGGAGCCGTGAATCAGCCCGAGGTGACCTACGACCAGAGCGACTATGGACCGAACCGCCAGATGCGCCAACGCGGTCGCATTAGCGCCGTTGTCGATCTCTCCACCGGCGCCGTCATCACCGCAGTCTTCCGGAGCCGGGACCATTGGCTCGCGCAGACCGTGAGGAGCCACGGATGACCGCGCCAGCCATCCCGGCCGTGTCGGAGCTTTCCCAGGAATGGGTGACCAAGACCGAGCTGATGACCTACGTCCGCTGCCCGTACACCTACTCGCTCCTGCATCGGGGCGAGATCGACCCCGCTGACCTGTTTGACGATTTCATCCTGGACCTCATTGCTCAGGGCCAGGAGTTCCATGACCGGGTTGATGCCATGGCGCCCAGCGTCGAGCTCACATCCCTCGAACAGCTTGACGAGTTGCTCGAGCAGGGCACGGTCTGCCTGCATCCGCCTCTTCTCTTCAACGAAGAACTCAAGATCTACGGTCAGCCCGATGGCATCGACCCGCGGAACGGAGCGTTCTGGCCTATCGAGTACAAATCGCACAAGGACGTCCGTCCCTCCGACGAACTCGAGCTAGCCTTCTACTGGCTTCTCCTCACGCCCCGCCGCACCACTGGAACCGACAACCCCAAGGGCGTCATCATCCTGCGCCGTGACGACGAACCGTGGCCCGTCGAGGTTGTCATCCCATCGCACCGCATCGCTCAAGTGACGAACTACCTCGCCGAGGTCCGCCAAGCCCGGATTACACCGGCGGAGCCTCGTTTGTGCAAATGCCATGTCTGTACCAACGTGCGCCGCGACGAGGTGCGACGAAGCACGATCGCCCGAAGGCACGTGAGCCTTCTGCACGGCGTCGGCTTCGAATTCGAACGCGCCCTGTCAGGGCTTAAAGTGCGTGACTACCTCGGCTTGTTGGAATGGGACCCTGACAAGCTCGCGGCGGCGATCCGCCACCATGGCGGGCCACGATGCTCCGCCTCGATGATCCGACGCTGGCAAGAGCACGCTCGTGCCTTCCAAGAAGGCGCAGCACGGGTCTTCGGAGATCCGCCGCCTCTTGGCGACGCGTTCATCGTAGTCGATCTCGAATACCTCACACCCCCATGGGGTGAGCGGATCTGGCTGGCAGGGGCCGCAGTGGTCACAGGGGCCGGTCCCACACAATTCCATCAGTTCTGGGCCGACGACACTGACGAGAACGAACGAGTGCTCCTCGATGATCTCCGAGGTCTTCTTGGCGAACACTTACAGCTGCCGATCGTGACGTGGGCGGGTCGCGGTGCTGACCTGCCTGCGATGGGCAAGGCTGCCCGGAGACTCCAGGAGACGGATCCCTTTCTCGGCCGGGAGCACATTGATCTGTACCTTTGGGCCCAGCGCAGCTTCCGCCTACCTGCGCCAAGCCTCGGCCTCAAAGAAGTCGCCGAATACTTCGCCGTCCCGCACAATTCAGACATAGCTGATGGGATGCAAGCTCAGATGCTCTACTTCCGGGCCGATCAACCAGCCGAATTGGAACCCGCTGTGAAGCAACGGCTTCTGGCCTATAACCGGGACGACCTGGACGCTACTCTGGCCGTGGCTCAGGAGATCAAAGCACTAACCCTCGGCGCAGGTGTCCCGAGTCCACGGTTTCCCCAATCCCGATAGAGGCCGCGAGCAGCCTGCGTATTGTACGCGGTCAAGGGTGGGCCGGCGGCCCATCACGAAGTGACGCGCACCGCTCTTGACAGTGCGGCAGGAGCAGCGACAATCAGTCGCCGGGATGGGGGGAGTTTCGGGAGGCTGCGCACATCCGCCGGCTGCGTTTGGTGTGGTTCCYGCGTGTGGTGACCTGGCGGTTGTGTGCAGGCGGTCAGSTGGTTCCTGTCGTCCATCCTGTGTGCAGGAAAAGCCCGAAGGATGAAGCTTTTGCTGTGCMYATGTGGGCGAGAGGCTACCCGTGGTGCTGCGTCTGTTCAGTCTGTTCCGATGCCTTCGGCGTCGGTCTGCTCCGACGTGCCGCACGCTTGCGAACGCGCAGCTTCTTCTCCGGCTCGTTGAGGCCGGCAGAGCGCAGTTCGTCGGCGGTCCAGCCCGCCGTGAGCGCCGCCTGGTAGCGGCGTGCATCCTCGTCTTCAGCTGCGCCAAGAGCGTCGCGTGCGTCGGCCACTTTTTGCCTCGACTTGACCAGCTCACGCACAGAGTCCATCCGGTTGCTGAGCCGCTGCTGCAACTCGTTTTCAATCTTCTCTGCATCAATGTGGGTAGCCATGGCACTCAGTCTAAAGGAAGGGTCATTTAGCCCCAAGGGCTGCCGAAATCCCCAGCAACGTCGTAGCGGTACATTCGCTTTCAGGACTTTTATTCTTCCAACACAGAGTCATCAAACGGAGCAAGCTATACACTTATGTGCCATAAGTGGGCTTGATTCTCGACTTCGTGCCGAGGATGCGTCACACTGGACGTGTGATCCCGGAATATCCGGGGCGCTGCGCTGGGCATGGAAGGCGGTACTGCAATGGCTGAGGAACAGGGTTCCAGCCGTCGCTTGAACCGTCGTCGCCGTGCGAACATCGACGGTGAAACCCAGTACGTGCGCGTCTCCATGTCGGAGCAGGAACGGACCCGCCTTTACGTACTGGAAGAACAGACCGGGCGCAGCCCCTCAGAGATTCTGGTCAGCGCCGCACTTTATGCGCAGTCCGCCGATTCACTGGCGGAGCGTCGCGCCCTGGCTACCGAGTTCATGGCAGCCCGCCGCTACCTAGCGGCACTGTCCAACAACGTGAACCAGCTCGCGAAGCATGCCAACGCCACCGACGAGTTTCCCGAGGAAGCCCGCGTGGCCTTGGGCCGCGTCCGCGCAATTGCAGACCGCGTGAACGGCATCATTGACGGTTTGGCCGACTGATGATTCCGAACGTCACCAAGGGTGACCGCATGGCCGGACTGCTCGTCTACTTGGCAGGGCCTGGTCGTGCCAACGAACACACCGACCCGCACCTGGTGACAGGTTCCGCTCCGATCATGGCGTGGCATAACGACGACCATCTGAACCGCGATGCCGCCCTGTCGATCGCGCACCAGCTCGACCAGGCGAAGAACGTTCTCGGAGTGGACGTCAAGGGCGGTCACGTATGGCATTGCTCCCTGAGCCTTCGCGCCGAGGAAGGCGACCTCACTGACCAGAGGTGGGCGGAGATCGCCAATGAGTTCATGGACGAAATGGGCTTCACTGAGGCCAGCGGCAAGGCCCCTGTGTCATGGGTGGCGATCCGCCACGGACACAGCAAGGCCGGCAATGACCACATTCACATTGCGGCTTCAATGGTGCGTGAGGACGGCACTAAATGGAGCAGCCACCTGGACTACAAGCGTGCCCAGGAAGCGGCCCGTACGCTTGAAAAGAAGCACGGTCTGGAAGAACTTTCTCCCGTCTACGCAATGCGTGGACTGCGACCCGGTGAGCGCGAAGCAGCCGAGCGCCGCGGAGTGGAAGAACCGGAACGCCGTTCACTTGCCCGCAAGGTCCGGGCTTGCGCAACTGCCGCCCAGGACGAGGCCGAGTTTGTGCGTCGCTTCCGGCGTACGGGTGCCATGATCAAACCGCGCTACGCAGCTGGCCGGGATGACGTTGTGGTTGGCTACTCTGTTGCCGAGCGCCCGCCCAAGGGAGGCCGGCCCGTATGGTTCGGCGGTGGCCATCTGGCCAAGGACTTGACCCTTCCGCGACTACGGGGAGCGTGGGCCGACAGTCCCGAACTCTCGGACGGAGCCGTAGTCGAATGGGGAGCAGCCGCACGGGGCCGGCGGCCCGTCAACGTCGGCCGTGAGGCGCACGTACCAGATCCCCAGATGTGGGAGCAGTACAGCAACGAAGTTGCCCGGCTGCGGGAGAGTTTGCGTGCTGTCCCGATGGACGATCACGCGACCTGGGCGCACGTCGCCCGGGAGACTTCAGGTGCGTTCGCAGCCTGGTCAACGGCCACGGAATCGACGCCGGGACCGTTGGCAGCTGCGGCCGACGAATTGTCCAAGACGGCCCAGCTGCGGCGATACCCGGTCCGGCCGGTCCGCAGTGTCGGTCCGTCTGCCCGGGGCGCGTCCCTGGTCCTCATGGCGGCCAGCATGGGAGCCACCGGAACGGCCGCCCAAGCGGTCATGTTGCGCCAACTGCTGAACGTCGCGAAGGCCGTCCATGACATGCATAAGGCGTCCAACGACCTGCGCCGGGCACGCCAGATCAGTGACCTGGTGAAGCACCAGCTGAGCCAGGTTGCCGCCGCGCTGCCGAGCGTTCCCGCGTCGGTGTTGGCGGTAGACGGTGAGGCGGCCGAAGCTGTGCGGACGAGCGCGGCCGGCCAGACTCCTGCGCGCTCCGCCGGCTCGGTGCTGCCGCCGAAGTACGAGCAGGCACGCACGCACGCAACCACCCGAGGCGGGACCACTCGCCCGGACATTGAGAGATAACACCAGGAGGGGAACCATGGGTGAATCTGACGGCATCGACGAGGCTATCGAGGGAGTGTCACGCGTCGGGCTGACCGTTGCCGGCCGGCTTGGTGAGCAGGTGGCCAGGGCACGCGAGCAGGCCTTGCGCCGCGCCCAGGCGGCCGAGGAACAGCAGGCCCGGGAGTTGCAGGCCCGGTTCGACGCAGAGCGGGCAGCAGCCCGTGCACAGCTCGCCCCAGTGATGGACAACCGGTGGTGGGATACGGCCGGCAGCCGCGACGTCGAGAGGGTGCACGAGGTGGCCACCGCGTGGAAGGACCACGACCCGGCGGCGCGCAGCGCGGCCGAGGTGATCCGCGACCAGGTGCAACGCCGCTACGGCCTGGACGTAGACAACCTGGGCGCCGACGATGCGTCAGTGGCTGCTGCCCTGGCGAAGGACGAACGGGACGGAGAGCAGGCAGAGAAGGAGCGTAGCGCCGGCCGTGACGAGAACGCCCAGGCCGCGCAGCTGCTGGCTGAGGCCGCCCGGGAAGACCAGGACCGCGAACAGGACGTGACCGAAGAGAACCAGCTTCCCGAGACGCTGCGCGAAGAAGCCGGCCTCAAGTACGACTCGGCCGAGCGCCGGCAGGAGCTGGCGGCCAGCCTGGAAAGGGTGGCCGACCGTGAGGCCGTTCAGGCACGGCTCAGCGCCGACCAGGACCAGGGCACGCCACCCGGCGCGGCCGTCGCCGAGGCGCCAAGGCGCAGTTTAAAGGCCCGCAAGGCGCGCGGAACCAACGGCCTGCAAAGCTCCTTGCAGAAAGGTCTTAGCAGGTAACAAGGGTCCAGTCGGATCGTGGTCACGACTGGCCAACGCGGTCCGTCCATTCCGAGCACCACTCGGTGATCCCGGTTGTGAGAGCATCGATTCGTGCGGCAGAGTCGTTGCTCTGGTCTGTCGACCGAGCAATCACTTCGAGCCAACGGCACAGCATGCGGTGTCCCTGCTGCAAAGTGTCGAGGCCGCCCTCCGAAAGCCGACCATCGCGCCCGACTGGGTCGAAGGCGCGTAGAGCGTCAGTCGCCCGCTCGTAGACCTTCGCTATCTCTTGAATGAGAAGCCAATGGCGAAGGAGCGTCGGATCTTTCGGCCGCCACGGGAGCTTCCAGCCTTCCTGGGGCATCTCGTCGAGACACTCTGGAGCACGGTTGGAGACGATTCGTTGATACGACGTCCCCGGAACCACATCCATCAGGCTGAGCGGCGTTTTAAGGTATGGATAGAGATCCAGTTCTTCGATGAACTCAATGTTCTCGATTATCTCCGCGCATGTGCTCAGGGGGTGAAGCATGATGAATCCGGCCTTGAGTCTGATACCCGCACTACGTAGTAGACCGACCGCTCTTACCGAGTGCTGAATTTCGGCACCCTTGCCAAACAGGCGTAGCTGCGATTGACTGCCCGACTCAATGCCAACGAAAACTGATGTTACGCCTGCGGCCTGCAGGAGGTCGACGGATTCTCGGGTTATGTCCGGAGATCGAGCAAACATACTCTTTGGCACGTCGGTTCCGAGTTTCTCACGTGCGACGCGCGTGAGAAACTCCGCTCCTCTACTAGCCATGGGGTCGCCGCGCCCCCCAAAGAGCTCCTCGTCAACGAAGTTGATTCGCGGAACACCGAGGCCGATGAGGTTCTCATAGTCTTTCCAGGCGTTCTCAAGCGGAGCTGGCCGGTATACACGATACCGGTCGATACCGAGGGCACGGTGAAACCCGGCCTCAGCCGTCAAATGACAGAAGGTGCAGGCTCCATAGTCGCACCCACGACTTACCTCCATGTTGGCGGCTACATACGGAACGCGCGTGGAGTCGTCCACCCAAAGGCTTCTGTCCGGGGCGGCAAGTCCATATGGATGCACTTGACGGGCGAAGCTGAATTGCACGAGCCCCTCCTCTGACCTGAACCATGTGTTCGGCACCTTGGCAGGGGATTGATCGCGCAAGAGGTCGACTAACGCGTCTTCCCCCTCTCCCTGCACTGCGACCTCGACGCCTGGACACCATTCCAGGACCCGCGCCCCAAATGCGGCGACGATACTACCTCCGGCGATCAGGCGAGCACCTGGGAAGAACTCCATCACGAGATCGACACACGTGCGGAAATGTTCAAGCTTCGGCCACATGCTTGAGAGCCCGACTACATCAAATGTCGCGGACGTGCGCTGCAGAGCTGCACGAAGGGATATCTCCGACCGAAGCGAGACCTCATCGATCAAGGTAATGTCCCAGCCCTCGAGAGCCGCCGACAGGTGTCCACTGAGCGCCGCGATCCCCAGCGGCTCCGTCGGCGAAAAATCACGTGCGCCGACATGAATGAGCAGAAGTCGCAAAATTCTTACCTTTCCGCGTAGCCGAAAGCGACATGGAAGTTTCGATGGTTCTTTCTCTGAAGAACGCGCGTGGGACCGAGCCCCTCGAGGAACTCCTCGAGATCGACGCCGGCGGCCTCGAAGGCGGGCACATGCACTTCGAGCACGCCAAACCTAACTTCGCGTAGGAGCCTTGCCATAGGGGCGAGAGCGACCTCTCCACCCTCGATGTCGATTTTGATCACGTCAGGCATCCGACCGAGGAAATCGAAAAGCGATTCAAGGGTTTCCGTAGGAACCATGTCCTGCCCACTCATCGCGAGGCGGCTCATTGAGTCTTCGGTGCGAAGGAACGGCGCCTGCTCTTTCGCACCCGCGATCGCGACCGGCAGCACTTCGACATTGGCGACGCCGTTGAGCCCGAGGGTTTGGATGAGGCCCCTTCGTACTGTCGCGTCGGGCTCTAGCGCAACGATTTGCCCATCTTCACCGAGGACACGCGAGGCGAGGATGCTATAGATGCCAAGGTAGGCTCCAACGTCGAGAAAAAGATCACCCGGGCGAAGGGCATCGCGGACTGAAGCAATGACGGTAGGCTCCCAGGTTTTATTCGCCAGATCAGCGCCGTATCGGAGGAGACGCGCGTGTTCGACACCAGTGATCAGAAGTGGTTCTCCATCCAAGGTTGTTTTCACTGTCGAGTGAGACTGCATGGGCATCAGAACTCCAGTAGGTCGAGCGAACGAGTTTGGTCAAGTTCTCCTGATGCGATGTCCTGCAGAATCGAAACGCGCTGCCTCGCCGAAGGATAGGAGCAGGCGAGAGGGATGATGCCTCTTGCCTTGAGCAGTGAGACGTCGAGGTAGTGCTGCTGGAGCCCACGTCGGGTCGGACCGAAGATGTAAAACTTGCCGCCTACGCGATCCATGATGTCAGCGATCATCTCCGACTTGTGCCCGAGGGGCCCTAAGTCGGAGCTTCGCACGAACCGGGGTGTGATCCCCAGCTCGTGACAGATCAGCTCCGTCGAGCTGATCGCTAACTCCGCTGCGTTGGTCGACCCACTTGCCATCACAGTTGTAAGCAGATCGACGCTCCGGGATACGTATGGTTCGGAGCGGCACGCGAATCGGATCCGATCAACGTTGCTGCGAATCGCACCTGAATCCGTAATCAGGGCTACATCGGTGATTGGCGCCCCGTAGCGAGTTCTCACTTGAGGGAACGTTGCCCAAATCCTGTGGGCAGCGCGTTCAAGAGCGAATCTGTTCAGGAACCCGCCGCGCTGCCACCTTACATGGTCGAGGTGGACGACGACGTCGGCGCAATTCGCTTTTGCAAAGGTTCCATACCAAGGGAAGAGCCCTGGCTGCATCATCACAACCTTCATCGTCCCGCCTGGGCGACGAGGAAACCCACGATTTTAACCGTGGCGAGCACGCAATTCACCAGGCGGGCGGCAAACGGTCCCATCCGTACTGAGACAAGCAGGTCCCTGCGAAGCTCCTCCGGGGTGCTCATCAATCCGCTCTCATATGCCGCGCGACTTGCGACGCGCCAGCCACGGTCGTGATGATGACTGACCAAAAATCTGGGAACGTAACGCACATGGACGCCCTGCAGCCTTAGCCGCTTCGCTAGGGCGTTGTCCGAACCCGTCCGCAGGTTGGGAAAACCCCCAGCATTGATAAAGAGATCACTTCGCACGACGGAATTTCCTCCAGGAAGGAAGTCCACGGATTGACCGGGGCGCAACCCCGAGTATCGTGCCGCGTACCTCGCTTCGCGGCCCGCTGCCAAGAGGGTGCTTGTTGATCCGGTAATGGGTCCCGTCCAGGCTTGCAGACCTTGACGTGCCGAGTCGACCAATTCCTCGTGCCAGCTGTCCGATAACTCGATATCGTCGTCCATGAAGACAAGGTAGTCGCCGGATGCCTGAAGAGCACCCAAGTTGCGAGCTTGTGCGGCACCCTCGCGGCGGCCGCGAGATGATGACAAGAATAGGACGGGAAGTTCCCTTATTGTTTCGGTGAACCGTGGCGCTACTGGAGGACCGTCCTGCACAACGATGATTTCGAGTTCGATCGACGGGCTCTCGCTCGATATGAGATCACTGACTATGCGCGAGAGACTCTGGGTTCGGCCTATCGTTGGGATAATCACGGAGAACTTAGGTGCTGCCACGCCACATCCTTACCCAGTTGTCGATCGTTTCTTGCCAGCTGCGATCGTTGTTTGCGTCCAGATATACTCGCCTAATCGCGGCCTTGTCGTACCGCCACGGACGCGCCGGCACGGAGCAAGTCCCGAATCCCCACCGGACCAATCCCAGGTTTGTCCTTGTCTCGCCGTAGGGATAAGCGAGTAGACCGCTCACATGCCGTTCGCCCAGCTCCCGCTCAAGGATTGCATCGGCGGTCGCCAGATCGTCCATGGCCTCCGCCCTAGAGAGCGAGCCGAGCCGTCGGTGTGTGTGGGTATGCGAAGCGACAAGATCCCCTGCGCTGGCCACGTCGCGCAGCACGTCGAAGTCAGCAAAGCAAGTGGACGAGCCCCACGGAGCTTCGAGCCGTCGTCCGACGCGGTTAGTGATCACAAAGTGAGTCGCACTGGCGCCCCATTGGTTGAGGATGGGCCTAGCCGTAACAAATGTGTCCTCGTAACCGTCATCGAAGGTCAGCGCGAAGCGCGGCCTTGAGTCGGGAATAAGCGGATATGAATCGAGCAGCGACACTATGTCGCCAGCCCTCCCGATCAGCTCAAGTGCCTTCTCGAACTGCCCGGCTGAGAGCGACGTATAGTGTGCTTCCTTCAGCCGCCCCACGTGGTGGAAATACACGACGATAGGATCGGGTGCAACGGCCGCCGGCGCGGATCGCGAATCCAGTGCGATGTCATCGGCTGGGCCGGTCACAACCGGATAACCTTTTCGCTCACAGAAACCACGCCGTTAGCGTCAAAAACGCACCGTGCACTTTGAACGATAAGTTCGAGATCGTAGCCAGCATGGGGTTGAACCAAGACAACTACATCGTAGGTGCCGAGCAGCTGCTCACTGATCGAGGCTATTCTTCCTTCAGTATTGTTGACCGGGCCCTCATAATACGGATCATGCCACGCAACCTCCGTCCCCTGAGCTTCTAATAGAGAGGCGATGGCAAACCCGGGCGAACCACGGAAATCGGGAACATTCGCCTTGTAAGTCATACCCAGGAGCAGTACCCGTCCATTCGGCGAGCCTCTCTCGACCAGCAAATGTCGGATGCGGGCGGCGACGTAGCGCGGCATATCGCGATTGACCGCCGCAGCCGCTACAAGCAGATCCGACTCGGAGCCGGTCGCGCCGTGCGCGAAGTAGGAGAGGTACTCGAGATCCTTTGGGATGCAGGCCCCACCGACTCCTGGTCCCGGCGCGAAGGCTTGGAAGCCAAATGGCTTCGTGGAAGCCGCCCGAAGGGTGTCCCACACGTCGATATCTGCGGCATGGCACATTTTGGCGAAGTCGTTAACGAGGGCAATATTAATTGCTCGATATGAGTTCTCGAAGACTTTCGCTGCCTCAGCAATCTCCACAGTATCGACCTCGACGATCTGGTCCACGAATTTCCCATAGAGCGCAACAGCACGCCGCCTACATGCGTCGGTTATTCCGCCGACGAGTTTCGGAATGTTCCTCAAACTGGCGTTTTCGATGCCGGGCGACACACGCTCCGGAGAATAGGCGAGATGGAAGTCGCGTCCTACGCACCTCGTACTGCGTGTTAGCTCTGGGAGAACCGTGTGGCGAATGGTTCCTGGCACGACTGTCGACTCGACCACAACAAGCTGGTCCTGCTGGAGATGGTCCGACACGGTCCTAAGAGCGTCTCGAAGGGGCCCGAGGTCAGGTTTGCCCGAGCTAACGGGCGTCTCAACGCAAATAAAGACGGAGGCACAGTCGGCGAGAGCGTTGGATCTCTCAGAGGCTGCCCACGCGGCATTCTCACGGCACGCAGTTTTCTCACTCTCGAATTCGACGCAACGATACGGGTCCCGGTCGTATCCAAACACTGACAGCCCGGCGGAGCGGGCTGCTGACCCGAGCGCCGTTCCGATATATCCGAGTCCAACAATGCCTATGTCGTAGATACTGCCTCCCTAATGCCATTCCGAACACGCAACGGAATTCGAACCTGGGGCTGGGAATTGGAGCGTTGGTCGCTACGCGTCACCATGGCTGACCGATGCGCGCGTTCGACGGCGACGACGACTAGAAGCGCCATCGGCACGAAAATCAAGTTTCCGAGAACCATGTTGCGAAGAAAAGGGAGCCCTGCTACGTAAGACTCGATGAGTCCGTCGATACCGGGCGGGTAGTAGGTCCCGCGCCCGAGCTGCCATACTCCGAAGTTTGTCCAGAGGTAGAAGCCCACTGATGAACTCACTCCGAGCATGGACCCGACGGCAATACGGGCACCGAGACGGCCTGACATCCTTTGGATCACGAGGTAGAGCGCTCCGGCGCCGAACCATGCAGTCCAGGTGAAGGCCGTGATCGGCGAGATCCCGAGAGCGAGATCCGTTGTCGCGACTAACACAACTGGCGCAAGCACCGTTAGCGGATGGTGCCAGAGATAAGCAACGATGACGGCCGCAGCTGTCACGAACTCAACATTCGGTGCGATGGAATATTCAGCGTTCACGACCCGCCAAACGGTTGCTGCCGCTGCGACTGCCACCGCGACCAGCACTTTCCAGGCCACGGGGCTAAAACGCTTCTTTACCTCTGCAGGCATCAGAACTTCTTGATCTTCCACTCGACCAAGTCGCCGTCGTGTGTAACGAGCGATCCAGCGCCGACGCTAGCCGGGGTGCCGTTCAGGGAAAGTTCCCAGAACTCATGATTATCCTTAGAGGCTTTACGACCATTAATCGCAACGACGAAGGCCGACTGCCCGTCGCCTTGCATTTCTAGTCCGTTGTTTGCCGCGACCTTGAGTAGTTCCAGCGCTGTCTTGCCGTCCTTTCCTGGATAGGAAAATGTGTCCCCTTGTACGAGAGCCGCCCCGCTGGGGCTCGAGGAGGACGGCGCTGGGGGGCTCGAGGAGGACGGCGCTGGGGGGCTCGAGGAGGACGGCGCTGGGGGGCTCGAGGAGCATCCCGCGAGTGTCAGACCAAGAGCCCACACGAAAACCAGAAGGATGTGTGAGGGTTTGCTTGTCTTATTCGACCCCTGGAAAGCGATGACATTTCTCGACATGTTTCTCCCCCAACTCTCGTGTCGCTCGACCGTAAGTGGAGTCTAGGCCATTGGGGAGATACGACGGACTTGAAGGAAGACACAATCCCGAGATCCATGGTTCACCCCAACTGTTATCGAGGGCATGTCCCGAGGCGCTGAGGCCGTCCAGGCCCGACTCAGCGCCGACCAGGACCAAGGCGCCAGGGCGCAGCCCGAAGACTCGCAAGATACACGGAATCAACGGCCAGTCAAAGCTGCTTCACAAGGGCATGAGCCGCTAGGAGCCAGACGCGGAGCTTCGCCAAACGACCGATTCGGGAATTGAGCACACCTCCGACACGGTGACAGATTGTGCGTTTACGGTACATGTTCCTGTAACTTACATACATGCTTGGAACGACCTATGACACCAAGGAGTTGGATGTTCCGGCGCTTCTCCATGAGATCCACCATCGGATCGAGGCCGCCGAAAAAAAGCGGATCACCCACGAGGAGATGGCCAACCGCCTTGGGATATCGAAGCGAACCTATGTCGAATACCTTCGGGGGACGAACAGACCCAAAGGTTTAGGCGTCATGTTCCATTTGCTTCAAATGTTGGAGCGGGATGACCTCCTGCGGGTGCTTACGCCACTTACGAGCGAACCGGAAATTCATGGCTCATCAAGTGGTGCAGCGACATATCAAAAGGAGGGTCAGGCCCGTGAAGTTCAAAAGTGATCAGACCTATGACAAGCTTCGGGGAGGCTACTACACACCCAAGCCTGTCGCGGCATTCTTGACGCGTTGGGCCCTTGCCGCGGGTGCCACATCTCTCCTTGAGCCGAGCTGCGGCGACGGCGTATTCCTTGAATGTGCGTTGGAAAACGCATTTCCACCCGCTCTTATCCATGGTGTTGAACTTGATCCGAAGGAAGCCGCCCGGGCGCAAGAAGTCTTGGGGCAGAGTACGGAAAAGCGGCGTGTCTTTTCCATGGACTATCTACAGTTTGCTGTCGAGCTGGATCCTTCTGTGAAGTATGAAGCCGTTACCGGGAACCCCCCGTACGTCAGGTATCAGTTTCTTGAGCCCATGATGCAGGAGCGCGCCCAGGCGATGTACAACCGCCACGGGCTGCCCTTCACCAAGCATATGAACGCTTGGGTGCCATTTGTCATTGATGGAATCGACCGTCTGACGAAGGGCGGTCGTCTGGCTATGATCATTCCTGCTGAATTGCTCAATGTGATTCACGCAGGAGCCCTCAGGGAGTTTCTGCTCCGAGAATGTTCCAAGGTGCTTGTTATAGACCCTCTGGAACTGATGTTCACCGATGCCTTGCAGGGCACGGTGCTGCTGCTGGCTGAAAAGAGGGTAGAGCAGGGTACAGAGGAAGCGCTACTTTCGATTCGCTATGAGCCCGACAATGCTTTCCTGCACCTGGATCCGGAGGAGATGTTCCGCAGTGCCTCTTTCCACCATCGGTGTCCATCCCCAGGGAAGTGGATGGAAGCTCTGCTTACGTTGGAGGAGGAAGAGGTCTACCAAAAGGCGATCGCCCTAGCTTCCGTCCATAAGTTCTCGGACGTCGCCAGCGTTGAGGTTGGAATCGTCACTGGGGCGAACAAATTCTTTCTAGTTTCAGATTCCGTGGTTGATGAATACGGGCTGGAATCGTTCGTCAGCCCCATGTTTGGTCGTAGCTCACACTGTGCGGGAGTTGCGTATTCCGCGGAAAATCATGTACACAACGCTGCGACCGGTTTGCCCGTGAACTTCGTTCAGTTTGGTAGTACTCCCTTCGGTGAGCTGCCCGAAGGAGCGCAACGGTACGTACGGGAAGGGGAAGCTGCGGGCTACCATCTCAGGTATAAATGCCGCATTCGAAGCCCTTGGTACAACGTTCCGTCCGTTTGGGCCGCGCCGATGAGCTTGCTGAAAAGAAGCCACGAGATGCCGCGCCTCATTTTGAACGAGCACGCGGCATTCACCACTGATACCGCCTACAGAGTCACTTCAAAACGAGCGGACGTCGATCTTGCGGCCTGCTTTGTTAACAGCCTGACGGCACTCAGCGCGGAGATGGCCGGCCGCGGCTATGGCGGCGGTGTGCTGGAGCTGGTGCCTTCGGAAATCAGAACATTGGTCGTGCCTCTGACTGAGTCGTGCAGAGAAGATCTGGACAAGCTGGATCAAGACTTACGCGCCGGCATTGCGATGGAAACCATTCTCGCGCAGCAGGACGGCCGTGTGCTGGGAGCCGTCGGTATGTCCGAGACGGAAATTGGAATTATTCAACGCGCGCGCCGACGTCTAAGGGCCCGACGTTTACGTGAGAATCTTGACCGTGACCCAAGTCAACAACAGCCAGATTCCCAACCTCAGCGCGATCAGGCAACTTGCCGATAACTTCAGAGCTTCCGAACGCGACTACTGCAGTTCATCGGGCAGATATCAAGAGGCTGAGGCACGAAGCGAGTTCATAGACCCATTGCTCGAAGCCTTCGGATGGGACACAGCTAATCGCGCAGGAGTCGGTGCCGAATACCGGCCAGTCCTCAGGGAGGAAACACAACAGCGCGAAGATTCCCATGCGAAAAAGCCGGACTACACGCTGAGGTCTGGAACAAATGGACTGTTGTATGTTGAGGCTAAAAAGCCATCGGTCAACATCCTTAGCGACATGGAGTCGATCCGGCAAGCGCGTGCGTACGGCTACACGGATGGCCATCCGATCGTCATTTTGACGAACTTCCGGGACCTCAGCGTGTACGACACGTCGTCCCCGTCGCTCGAGGACGACCTACCCGAAACTTGCAGGATCTTCACCTGGCATTACACCGACTATGAAGCAAAACACGACGAAATCGCCACCGTAATCGGTCAGCCGCAAGTTACTCATCCACAATGGGGCGCCCAATTCGCTTCCACCCGCCCGGCTCAAGCTGTTCCCGCAGATCAGGCATTCGTGAGGCAGATCAACGTTTGGCGAAGGGATCTCGGCGCAAACATTGTTGCTAACCATCCCGAGACGACCGCCTCGATGCTCAACGATGTCGTCCAGCGACTCATCAACCGCCTGATATTCGTTCGCATGTGCGAGGACCGAGGAATCGAAGGCGAGTCGACGCTCCGTGAGGCAGCCGCCAGTTCTTCGACTGACATCGAGGAATTGTTCAAACGGCTAAATCGTCGATATAACTCGGGGTTGTTCGACCAGTCGAACGCACGGACTGAACCGGTGCCGATGGTGGACACCAGCGTTCTCACGGGAATTATCGATAGCCTCTATTCTCCGCGATCGCCCTTCAGTTTTGCCGTTCTAGACGCGGACTTCCTTGGATTGGTCTACGAGTCTTCGCTATCTGAACAACTGGAGGTTGTGTCCGGCGGGTACACCACGACGGTTCGGCTTACCCCGAAACTGGAGTACGCGAAGCGTGACGTCGTTACCACCCCACAGGAGCTCGTCATATCGACTGTCCAAGAGGCTTGGAGATCACTGGAGACCGAGCTCTCAAAGAATCCCAAAGTCTTAGACTTCGCAGTGGGGTCGGGCCGGTTCCTTCTTAGTGCCTTCGACCAGTACCTTGCAATCTGGACACGACACCTAATTGAGGCGGATACATCCCGCCTTATAAAGACGGGACCCTCCGAATGGCGAGTTCCATTCGAAGAGAAGTGTCGGATCCTCAGAGAAAATTTCTTTGGCATAGACGTTGACTACAACGCTGTCGAAGTTGCGCGATTCAGTCTCTTGGTCAGGCTACTAGAAGGCGAGACAAGGACCACACTTCCCAGAGGAACTAAGATACTTCCCGATCTGGATGCGAATATCGTCCATGGCAACACGCTGGTACGCCGACTGACCGAAGCCAGCGACCCGGAGCGTGACCTGGCTGTTCCTCTTGACCTTGAACAAACGGCACTTCCGAAAAAGTTCGACCTTGTTATTGGCAACCCTCCTTACATGCAGACGAAGGAAATGAAGAGCTTCAATTCGGCGGAGTTCAACTACATCAAGGCCAACTACCAGTTGCTGCACCAACAGTTTGATAAGTACTTCGCGTTCTTGGAATTCGCGCTGGAGCACATCGCTGATGGCGGAGTCATCAGCATAGTGATCCCCAACAAATGGATGACAAACGTCGCAGGACAGAAGCTGCGCCAGCGCCTCTCATCCGAAACGCTGGTGACGAGTCTGGTCAACTTCCGTCACAACCAGCTATTCGAGGGAAAAACCATCTACGTCTGCGCCCTCACGCTCAAAAAGAGTAAAAAGGAGTCCTTCCTCTACTCCGAGCCAGCTTCCATCCTTGCGCAAGCCTCCGGCCAGTCGTCGCAGCGGCAGATCTCCTACAACACGCTGCTATCTAGCGGTGGCGCCTGGGTGCTACCGGCCAATGACTATGAGGCTACGGTACTCAGCGCTCTCACCCGGGCCTCGCTTCCCTTGAAATCTGTAGTGGAAATCAGAAACGGCATCCAGACATCAAAGAATCGAACTTACATCCTGACTGGTTGCTCCGTTCAGGATGGGAAAGTCGCCTTCTCCAAAGCGGGTAAGGAATGGGAAATCGAAGAAGCGGTCACTCGGCCCTATTTGGAGGATTCGCGAACCGTAAGGTCGTACCACACCGTCACGCCTGACGCCCGGGTGATATACCCGTATAAGGAAGCCGACGTTGATAAGAATCCATCGGGTTTCGAGATCATCCCAGTGGAAGAAATGAGAAGGAGTTACCCCAAGGCATATGCCTACCTCATCGAGCATGAAGCCGGGATGAGTGATCGGGCCATGGCAAGCACGGCCGGGGCGCCGTTCTATGCGTATGGGCGGGTGCAGGCCATCGGCTATGCGGCTGCCTTTCCAAAGATTCTGTACTCGGTCAACCAAACAGGTAAGAAGTATGGACTTGACGAGACAGGGATCGTTTTCTCATCCGGCGGTACCGCCGGAGAGGCCGCCTTGTACCCCACCGGCTCGGGATACCCCACTGCCTCGGGATACTCCCTGGACTTCGTGCTCGCTCTTTTAGATCAGATACCAATCGAGTTCTACCTCCGTAAAAGAGGCAGCCCTTTCCGGGGTGGTTATGTTTCCAGGGGAACTGACGTCATAGAGGAAGTCCCCGTCCCTCACGTTGACTTTAGTAAAGAGCAAGATAGACGCTTTCACGATCGTGTCTCAGCCACCATGGCACAGTTGCGTGAAAAGTCGCAGGTTCAGCCAGCGCTACGTGACAAACGCCAGCACGATGAGGCGCTGGTTGCCCTAAAAAGGGAGCTCGACAGTTGCTTTGCTGAGAGATGGGGCTTGGAGGTAGCCGACTATCCGCAGCTTAGGGTCCAAGCCTGACTAAAAACGCTCCCTGCCACAGCCCTCGCTTTTGTGTTTCATTCCGCGTGCGGCTAATCCTGCTCAGCCAGGATTGCGGGCGTGCCGCGCGTTACCAGCCCTTCTCTTCGTCTTCGACGCCGCCCACCCATGTTTGGGGTGGGCGGCGCCCCTCATCCGAACAGGCCTTCCGGTGGTTCCTCGCACGGCAGCGGTGCCAGCTTTGAACGATGACCGTCGTCGGGGCTGCATCCCTTGAATGGCCCATCGGCTGAGAGAAGCGCGGGCATGTGGTGGTCGGCATGGTCGCGCCACCACACGCTCATGCCGGTGGTCCCGTCCAGGCGCAGGAATTCCCAGGAGCGCCAGAGCGCTTCCAGGCGGCTGATCGCCTCTGCGTGCTTCCACCACTGCGGGCACCAGGTCACCCCGCCGCCGACGTTGAGCTGGCGGCGGTAGGTGGTGGCCAGCTTGCCGCTGACGAACTCGGCAACGTTCGGGTAGAACAGCTCAGGCTCGTCCTCGACTGGCTCCATGGCGTCTGCTGCGGAGCCGGCCAGTTCGTCGCCCCACTCCCCCAGGCTTTCAGTCATCGGAAGCTCCCGCAGCGATCCACCGGCTGCCGGCGGTCGCCGGCCGGTTGGCCGGGTCATGTGCTGCGATGGAGGCCCGGACTGCCTCGGCGTGCGGGCCGCTCATCCAGGGCACCGTCTCCAGCAATGCGGCAGGGGCACCGGAGGCGAACATGATTGCGCGTCCACGGGGGAACGCGGCCAGGTCGGAGACGTCCAAGGTGCGTTCTTTGCGATCATCGTCGTGGTTGTAGGAGGTGCCCTGCCGGGACCGGTTTTTGGTCATGTTGGAGTAGCGGTACTCCCCCACCAGCTGCGCGAGCTCGTTCAGGAACTCGGCTTCGGCCACGCCGCCGCCGTAGACCTTGATGTTCGCGGCCGACCAGAGCTTTCGCATCCCGTCACGGCCCCAAACCTCCACGCCCTGGGACCAGGACTGGAGGATGGTCATCAGGACGATTCCCCGGGAACCGTAATGGCTGTAGAGGTTCGGCAGCTCGCGCCAGCGGCAGACGTTGGCCGCTTCGTCCAGGACGCCGATCATGGGCGTGGCCAGCCGGCCACCGGGTGAATGAACGGCGAGCTCTTCGGCGGCTTCGACCGTGGCCACGGTCAGGGCCGTCACCAACGGGCCGGCGGTGCCCTTGCCTTCCTTGGAGAGGCTGTACAGCGTGCCTTTGGACCGGACGAAGGCGGCCGGGTCGAACTGCGGCCGCTCGTCCGTCTCGCCCTGCGGAGTGACCCACCGGGCCACTTGGCGGTTGGTGAGGCAGGACGCCATTTGCAGCGCGGTGCCGTAGACGCCGCCGCGTTGCTTCTCGGGTGCGTTGACGACACCGCCGACTGCGTTGGAGGTCTGGATGTAGCCGTGGGCCTTGAGGATGTCCACTGCCTCGTCGTCCGCCGGCCGGGTCAGCCAGGTGTGGACCTGTGTGATCGGCCGGCCGTCCAGCGCCGCGGCGAGCAGGAGGCCGGCAAGGAGATCCTGCCCGGCAGGATCGAAGTAGGCATCTGTCTTGGCGTCGGGGCCACGGGAGCCGGCGGCGAAGTGGTCAGCCAGCCGTGCCGCCCGCACTTCGTCCGTGACATAACTGAGTGGGTTCCACCACCAGCTGGGTTCCTCGAGCGCGACCGCCTGGGGATCGAAGACCCACACCGGGCCGTCGGCGGCCCGGACGTCGCGCGTGCCGTCAACGATGTCCCGCTTGTTCGAGGTCACCAGGGCAGCGCCCGGGGCGGCGAGGATCGCCGGGATTGCCCGGGAAGTTGTCTTGCCCGTCCGGGGACCCCAGACGTCGATGTGCATGTCTTCCCAGGAGCCAAAGACCATCTGACCGCCCAACACCGTCTTGCCGACAGGAACACCAGGTGAGCCCTTTACGCCGAGACGTTCGGCCGTGGCCGTTGCCCCGCGCAGGCTCAGCGCCCTCAGATCCCGGCCCTTGGCCATGTGCTGGGCGGCGACGTCCACGCGGGAACGCTTGGAACGGCGGTGCAGCACGGACCGTACGATGAGGACCGCCAGGGCCACGACCACGACGCCGAAGCCGATCAGCACCCACGTGGCGGCCGCCGGCCAGGTGACCTTGTGCGTGAACAGGCCGATCACCAGCTCGAACGGGTTGGCCGGCAGCTTCTGGCCGTCGCCGGCCAGCAGCGACCCCAGGTGAACGGCCCCGGTCACGGAGCCGACCCCCAGCACCACGGCCGCGATGAAGATCCAGAGCAGGATCGTCTCGCCGTCGAGCCGGGATCGCTTGCCGCTGTTTGGTGCACCCATCAGCTTTCCCCTTCGTCGTGCCAGCGTTTGTTCGTGTCGTGCAGCGATTCCTCTACGCTCGTCAGTTTGAGTGCGACGGGGACTCCCGGGCGGCCGCCGACTTTGAAGAGGAACTTGCCCAGGCCCGGGCGGACGCGCTTGCGGGAGCCGCCGACGTCGGTCCATGACCCCGGATCTGCCCAGGAGATGAGACGGGACTGCTCGGCGCGTGAGAGCGTGACGGCCTTGTTCAGTTTCTCCATCTCGCCGCTGGGCAGTGCCCCGCAGACGACCATGCCCGAGCGTTCCACGAAGCCGCGGGCCTTCATCCGCTCGGACTCGGTGGGCAGGGCCTCCAGGTCACTCATGGTGTGGGTGATCATGGCCTGGCCGACGCCCTCGGTGCGGTTGAGTCGCGTCAGCGAGTCGACGCGGTCCACCATGCCTTCCCCGGAGCGCAGCGCCCGCCACAGTTCATCCATGACGACGAAGTAGTTGCGGCGCGGCTCCAGGCCTGCGTCTGCCAGGGTGTGGGCCACCTGGACGGTGGCGAACCCAGTGGACCAGCAAGCCAGCAGCGAGGCCGCTTGAATGTCCCGCTGGGTGTCGGAGATCCCCGAGAGGTCGAAGACGACCGGCTTGGTGAGGTCCATCGGCTGATCGGTGGGCTTGGAGAACATGTCCGAGAACCGTCCCGAACCATCGAGTGAGTAGAGCGACTGGCGTAGCTGGTCCGTTGCGTCCAGGTAGCGGCTCATGTCGCCACGGTCCAGTGCAATGGCCCGCAGCTCGTCGGGCGCGTCCTTGATGACCTCGATCAGATCCCCGATCAGGGGAACCCGGTCCAGGTGCTCGTCCAGGATGTGCAGCGCGCGGTCGACCAGCGATTCCTCGTGGGCGCTGGGCTTGGCGTTCCGCACGATCGTGATCAATGCCGTGATCATGTTCAGGCGCCGGTTGTGCGAGTCCGCCATGAGCTGTTCGGCCAGCTTCTCCGCCTTCACAGCTGCGGCGAGCAGCCGCGCGGCCGCCTCCTGGTCCGTGGCAAGGTTCGCCTTGGCCCGGTGTTCTTCGGCCGAGGCGAGGAGCCGGGCGGCCGCGCCGGTGGCTTCGCCCGGGTCCAGGACGTTCAAGTGGCCGCGGCCGGGCCCCAGGCTGATGACCTGGCCGCCCAGGGCGCGGATGAGGTCAACGTAGTCGGGCTTCAAGTCGCCAAGGATCAGTGGATTGATCCCCCGGCCGGAGAGGCCCAGGACGATGTGCCGGACCAGTGTGGACTTGCCGTAGTGCGGCAGGCCGAGGACGAACATCGAGGGGTTGTTGATCATCCCGTGCATGAACCAGCTGATCGGATCTCCCCCGAAGGGCGCTCCGGTGTCGGTGTGAACTCCGATCGGCACACCGACGATCGGGGTGCCGGACCCGCCCACGAAGGGCCACAGGCCGCATACCTGGACGGATGTGCCGCGCCACTCATCGGCGGCCGTGACGTAGACGGCCTCGCCCTGGCCGCGTCCGCGCCAGCCCCGGAGGCCTGGACGGCGGACGACGGCGGCCGGCAGCGTGCGGGTGCCGGCGGGCGTGTGCTTGTGCTTGTTCGTGTAGTTGATCAGGCTGGCGAACATCACATGGCCTCGCGGATCTCTTCGGGCACCTTCAAGTGCTTGGGCAGGACCAGCCCGAGCGGCAGGGACGCGGCGAAGGCCGAATCCTGGGAGCCGTGAGCCCGCCGCAGCAGCAGGCGGGCTGAGGGGCCGAGGTTGCCCTCCACGACGGCCACCGCGTCATCGAGGGCGCGGGAGGAAAGCACCGTGGCCGTGACGACCATGCCGAAGTTCACCAAGCCCGCCCCTTTAGCTTCCTCCGCTGCCGTGGCCTGCGCTGCGCGGGCGTCCACCAGGGCGCGCGCCGTGGGCCGGTTGGTCGATGAGGCCCGGGTAAGGGCGTTGGTCTGGTCCGATTCCACAATGGCGGCCGCGCGGCCGGACTCGATGGGCCGGTACAGCAGTGTGACGCGTTTGCGGTCGATCTCCCCGTGCGGGGCCACGAGGCGGGCGAGCACGGATGCCAGCACGTGGCCGCGCGGCGCTCCGGTCATCGTCCAGGACACCGAGTGCCCGGAATCGTGGCGGTAGGCATCCCAGCCGGCCTGATGCGCGGACGGCCCGACCTCGCCCCAGGTCAGGTCAACGGGCGTGCCCTGGTAGTGGGCTTCATCGATGAGGCGCGCGGCGGCGGGATCGTAGGCGACGCGCACGACTTCGCACAGCTCCTGGGCGTTCAGCGGCGCGCACGCGCCGGCCCCGGTGGATTCCAGGCGCTCCGTCAGCCCGGGAAGCCGGGAGGCCAGATCCCGGGCGATCTCTTCGGCGGTGCGGCGCTTGCCGCCGGCCCTGGCGGCGGCGCTGAACGTCAGTGCGACCCAGGCGCGGATTGTGGCCGATCCTTGCGGGTAGGTCTGAAGGGCCTCCCGGAGCATGGCCTTGGCGATGGCCGGGGCATCCTCATGGATGTTTGACTCGACTTCCCGGCGCAGACGCGCCCCGGAGTCCGGCGCGGTTTCCACCGTGACCGATGCGGCCACGACGGCCGGCTCATTGCCCAGGGAGGCCAGCCAGCCGCCCCAGTTGGCCACCCAGGCGTCGACCTGCTCCGGATCAACCAGGGACGCGCCGTCAGGCTGCGTGCCGAAAACGACCGTGTAGTGAGCGGTGGACGGAAGGTGGATCAGCGCGAACGGCCGGCCATAGGAGTCCGCGAACTCGTAGAGTTTCGAGCCGGCCGCGATCCCGGGCAGTTGGTACTCGCCCCAGGGGGTCAGCCCCAGCGGGCCGGAACGGTAGATGTTCGCGCGTTTGCGCCATGCCGAGCGGAACGCCAGCCGGGCGAAGACCCGTTCGCCCACGGACTTGTTGTGCTTGTCCGTCACCGAGACGACGGCCAGCGCCAGCCCAAGGACGAGCAGGGCAACCAGGCCGGCGAGCCAGCCGCCGGCGAAGAAGCAGATCACCGTGGCGATCAGACCGACGAACAGACCTGCCGTCGCGAGACCGCCCAGAGTGCCGATGCCGGCCTTACGTGGCCGCCGCCAGTTGCCGTAAGTCGGTTCCCGGTACGTGTTCTCGATAGCAGCCATGTCAGGCACCCCCCGTTGATTCTTCACTCATGGTCTTGACCGCCCCGGCGGCCGCCTGGCCGCCCTCAAGGCCCTTCTGTGCAGCGAGGACGCCGACGCCAACCGGGCCGGCCGCCGCCGCTGCACCACCAGCTGCGGCTCCGCCGCCTCCGGCCGTGGCCGCTGCTCCGGTTCCCGCCCCTGTCGCGGCAGGTGCGGTTGCTGCGGATCCCTGGCCGGCCGTCTTGCCTGCCGTACCGGACGTTCCGGCGGTGCCCTGGCTCCCGGTCCCCGAAGGCCCTTGAGATCCAGGAGACTGATTCGATGTGCTGCCCGGAGTCGTGCTGGCCGATCCGCCGCCGCCCCTGCCCGCGCTGCCCATATGGATAGCGCCCGAAGCAAGCGCGCCGACAGCGCCTGCCGCCAGTCCGCCGCCACCGCCAACGACCGCCCCGACCATCGGTGTCACGAACCGCATGAGTGCAGGCATCGCGAACAGGGCAATGACCATCAGCGCCAGTCCCGTGACCGTTGTCAGGAGTGCAGAGCCGAAGTCCTTGCCGTCGCCACCGTTTCCGAAGATTTTGGTCCCGGTAAGCCGGAAGGCCGTCGCGTAGATAATGGCGGCAGCCGGCTTGTACAGGATGAATGCAATGAGCCAGGCCATGCACTTCTGGAACCAGCCCTTGCCGGCCTCAGTGTTGGTGAAGGCTGCGGCCGTGGGGAAGATCCCCGTCAGGACGACGAGCAGGCCACCACGGACGATCATGAGCACGATCTGCAGAACGGAAGCGAGAATCGCAATCAGTCCCAGGAGGATGATCATGATCGCCCCGACCGGGCTGGTGGCCGAGAGCTGCAGCATGGCCGTGATGTTGTCGTTGAACGATGTCCCGTTCGTGGAATTGTTGATGATCCACGCAGAAAACTGATCCGCAGCGACAGTCAGGAGTCCGACTGCGGCCACGCCGGCACCGGAAACGACAACGAGGGTCGCCAACGACCGTCCCAGATCCCGTAGCGGCGCGCCCCTGCGTTCGATGATCATCTTGGCCGCGCCCACGAGCACGGACAGGACGGCTAAAGCCGCCGTCCAGAAGTAAAGGCTGTTCTGCAGGAACAGCACCGGATCACTCGGAGCGCTCCCCCCAGGCGTCGCTGTCAGGTTCGGAGTGCCAACGTTCACCCAGAACGTTCCGAGCGTCTTGACCGTCTGTCCCACGGCATCGGCAATCGCCTCGGCCATGTTCTTGATTGCGTCATTCGCGACGTCCTGAAAAGCTTGACCAGCGTGGCAGGTAAGGCTGAAAGCATCCCATCCTTCGCAGGCCATCAGACACCGGACCACGGGACGAAGCCGGACAGATCCGAGATCTGTTCGCCGCCGGTACTGCCCGTAGCGGGGACAACAACTTTCCAGTCACCGCCGTACCACTCAAGCGGCACGGGAATGGAGACGAGCGCGCCGTTGCTGCCCTTGGCCGCAATAACAATCACAGTCCGGTCAGCGCTATAGGAACGGATCTGGTATCCAGCGATCTGAGCCGTCGGTCCCGACGTTTGCTGCGGTTCAGGCTGGCTTAGCAAGGCATCCCGGTCTGCGCTAGGAACGGCTAACTGCTCGAAAACAAGGCGAGCTTTGCCCGCACCAGATAGAACCGTGACGTTGGCGGCTGCGTACAGCGCACCTGTTGGTGAGTGCGCAAAGCACGACCGAAGGCCGTTCGGTTCCGTTTTTCCGGGGCCGAACTGTTTGGGTGATGTCGGGGCGGCGATCTTTCCGACCAGTTCCCACTGGGTGTCGGCCGGCGCGGTGGCCGGTTTGGACTGGTCACCGGCCGGGAGGCCACACACACTTGCAGCAGCTGTCTCGCTGGGCTGGGGACTGGCGGTGCCCGCTGTGGCGGTGCTTGGTTCCGGTGCCGCGGTTCCGCTGCCTTTTGGCACGAGGGCGAGGATGATGCCAAGCGCGACGATGATCGCCACGACAACGGCCGAGATGATGAACTTAGGTTTGGTCAGCGGATTCTGGTCTTCGTTCACGGTCGGTTCTGTCATGGCTCGCCCCCTCCTTAGACCAGGGCACCGACGATGCCGCCTGCGGAGGCTGCGAGGATGCAACCGCCCAGGACCCAGGCGAGGCGGCCGGCGTGCTCGCCGCCCTCGCCGCGACGGTTGTTGATCATCATCGTTCCTGCCGTGATCAGGATGCCTGCGACGGCTAGGCCGAACACGAGCCAGGCAACCCACTTGAGGATCGTCAGAAGACCTTCGGAGCCCGGAGGAGCTGTGCCGGTTCCCGGGTTCGGGATCTCGGTGATGACGAAGCTGGACCATTCCATGGCCTTGGAGAACAGCATTGGTTTTCCTCTTTCTACTTGGTCGAGTTAGGTGTTGGGGTTGCTGCGATGCGCACCTGATCAAGCACGGTGAGGGCTTCCTTGGGAAGCTCTTCGGGTGGCACGTCGTGGCCGAAGCGCCACGCCTCGATCCAGGGGGCGTGCCACAAATGAGGCACTCCCCCGCCGACGACTTTGGCGAACTCGCGGATCTCTTTCGGGAGCCGGCCGGGAGCGTCGGCCAGGACTACCAGGCCTGCGACCCGGATCCCGGGCACGGTGCCCGAGGCCCATTCGGTGGCGGCCAGCTGCGCAGCTCGCAGGCCCGCCACGTTGGAACGGGCCACGAGGACGACGGTGGAACCATGGGCGGTCAGCGGCCAGTGATGCTCGGCTGCCCTGGTGCGTTTGTCCAGGCGTGCGAGCGAGGTTTCGCCCGCGCCGCCGTGGACGCCGAGCCACCAGTAGTCCGGGGTGATTCCCGAGACGTTCCATCGAGGAAGCCGGTCGGCGTGGTCCGGCTGCGGAACGCTGAGCTGTGGCCTGGTTGCTCCGGTGGGAGCGGTTGATTGCGGCTCATCGGCCAGTGCGGTTGGTTCGGCAACGAGCGGGGCGGCGAAGCTTACCCACCTGTTTCTTGAGATCGACATTTAACATCCCCCTGTCATGTCCGCAATGATCGTATCCATAGCCACCGTCACCGAAGGACACCGAATGTATTCGATCATACGCAATAATACGCAATCATGCTGTATTATCTTCACATGTGGTGGGGAGACGCGCTGATGGACCGAAGATACGTCGAGGCCCTGTTTAGCGGATTTCCCGAGCGATTGACAGTCACACAGCTCTCCGAGGCGCTGAACCAGTCAAAGCAGACGACCTACAAATGGCTCCAGGCCGGCATTATCCCCGCCTACCAGCTGGACAAGACGTGGCTGATCTCACGGGATGAAGTCGCCGATTGGGTCTGGGAGAACCGGAACTCGCTTCGTGCAGGGCACACGCCCGAACCACACGAAGAGCCTGAGCTGACCGACGAGCCGGGCTAAGCCCGACAAATGTGAGGGGGACACATTTTGCAGCCCGCTAAGGGCGCACCGTTGCTGGTGGCGGGGGCACTGACGGCCCCTGTCGTTTTGGTGCTCTCGATCATCTTGTTCGGCGGCGGCTCCCAAGCCGCCGCCGACATCTGCGCACCGGCCGGCAGCAGCGTCAGCGTCGACGAGAGCAAGCTGCCCAAGGTGCCCGTGGCCGGCTACGCGGGCGAGCAGTTAAAGAACGCCGCCCTGGTCATCAATGCCGGCAAGGCCCTGGGCCTGTCCGCCAGAGGCCAGACCATCGGCGTGATGACCGCCATGGGAGAGTCCGGCCTGCGCGTCCTGGACCACGGCGATGGCCCAGGCCCCGATTCCCGGGGCCTGTTCCAGCAGCGCGACAACGGCGCGTGGGGGGCCTACCCGGACCGCATGAACCCCACCATCTCCGCCACGACCTTCTTCAAGGCCTTGGAGAAGGTCAGCGGCTGGGAACAGCTCGAACCCACCATGGCCGCGCACAGGGTCCAGCGGAACGCCGACCCCTACCACTACCAGGACTACTGGCCGGCGGCCGTCGACGTCGTGGCCGCGCTGGGCGACGTCAAGAGCACCGACGCCGGGGGGACAAGCTCCTGCGGCATCCCCGGGGAATCCGGCAAGGGCGATGACCTGCCGTGGCGCACGGCCCCGATCTACCAGCCCTCTCCCCTGGGCATGTACAACCGCGAATGCGTCGACTTCGCCCTCTGGCGCGTCAACCAGCAACTGGGCAGCACCAGCGCCCCCTACAAGGTCCTCAACGGCACCTTCCGGCCCGACGGCGCTCTGCTGGGCTCGGCCCTGACCTGGAAGGACGGCTGGGACGCCAAGGGCTGGCCCACCGGTAAGACACCGCGCGTCGGCGCAGTCGTCTGGTACGCCCCCGGCACGGGCGGCGCAGACGGCACCTACGGCCACGTCGGAATCGTCAAGGCCGTCAACGGCGACGGCAGTTATCTGGAAGAGGGCTACAACGGCAACCCGGCCCCGGACGACCACAGCTACTACACGCGCACGGTCCAGAACGGCACGCCCAGTGCCTTCCTGTACCTGCCTGGCAGCCAGTAACCGGAGGAATCATGAAACGCACCCTGACAGCCCTTGCCGCCGTACTCGTGTGCACGGCCTGCGCGCCCATGGCAAACACAGGAGGAGGCCCGGAAAACCAGCAGGTATCCACTTCCCCGGCAGTATCTGCACCGCCCTCGCTCAGCGCAGGCGGCAAGTCCCAGGCCCCCGGCGGCACCGCCCCTCCCACCCTGGGCATCGCCTGGGACGAGCCGAGCAAGAAGGCAGCACTGGACACCGCAACCAAAGCCATGACGCTCTATGCAAGGCCCACGATCCCGGAAAAGGTATGGATCCAGGAGCTGGGCCAGCTCCTAACCGCCCAAGCCGTTGCCGACTATCAGTACGTTGACCCGGCCAACATCCCGGTCAAGAAGATCACCGGCCCAGGCCAGTTGAAGATCGATGAAAGCAACGGCTTCGGCTGTCATGTAGTTTTCCCGACCGATGCCGGCGACTACGACGTGCAGCTCCTCCGCAGCGCGGCCGACAAGCCCTGGCAGGTCAACCGCTTCACACCCCCGAACGGCACCAAGTAAGGACAGATGATGGAAACCCAAGCACTCGACTTCCCCAAGATCGACGCCGTTCTGCGCGCCAACGGAACCGGTGAGGTTACGATCAACGGCACCTCCCACGCGATCCAGGCCGACGACGAGGCCGCCGTCCTCCGCGAGGCGCTGCGCCTCATCACCGACACCGCCGCCCAGCTCGGCCGGCCCGTCAAGGTGAGCACTACTGACCCGGACGGCCAGGGCCTCATCGTGGTCTCCCCCGAGGGCCTCGTCAGCGAAGCCTCCCAGGCCAAACCCAGCCCCCGGCGCCAGAAGAACCCAGAGCCGGCTGTGTCTGACCCAGCGCCCGTCCAGGCTCCGGCAGCGCCGGTCACATTCGGAGCTGCCGTGTCCCGCGTCCAAGAACCCGGGGACGCCGCCCCGGAGCCTGTCACTCGCCGCAGCCTCAAGGAGACTTCGTTCCTGGTCAGCGCGCCCGTGCTGGAGCCGGCGACGCGCGGCTGGCGCGGCGCTCTCACCAGACTGGGCTTCCGCATGGAACCCTCCCCCGAAGAACTGGCTGAGCGCGAGGATATCCGCACGGTGAGTCAACACTGGCCCGGGCCGCGCACCGTGGCCGTCGTCAACCGCAAGGGCGGGGCGAACAAGACGCCCACGGTCGTCATGCTCAGCGCAATCCTGGCCCGCTACAGCGGCGCCGCAACCGTCGCCTGGGACAACAACGAGAGCCAGGGAACCCTGGGCTGGCGCACCGAACAGGGCAGCCATGACAACAGCGTCCTTGACCTCATCGACTCATCCCAGACGCTACTCTCCCCCAGCACGAACGCCGCCGAGATCGCCCGGTTCGTCCACCACCAGACCTCGGATAAGTTCGACGTCCTGCGCTCGGACGAGAACGACGAGGGCGACCACGAAGTCACCGCCGAGGAAGTGGACATTGCCCACCAAGTGCTCACCCGCTACTACCGGCTGATCGTCATGGATTCCGGTAACACCGCCCGCTCCGCGAACTGGCGCCAGATGATCACCCACACCAACCAGCTCGTGGTCCCCGTGACCGCCATTGAAGACCGCGCCGAGGCCGCACGCCTGACCCTCCAGACGCTCGAATCCCGAGGCGGACACGACGCCGAGCTGGCCCGCAACGCCGTCGTGATCGTCTCCGAATCCACCGACGCCAAACGCAGCATGAGCGGAGACTCGCTCAAGCGAGCGAAGGACGAGGCCCGCAGGATCGCTGACGGCTTCGCCCCGCACGTGCGCGCCGTCGTCCGCATCCCCTACGACCCCGCCCTGGTCAACGGCCCAATCCGCTATGACGCCCTCCAGCCAGCCACCCGACGCGCCTGGCTCGCCGCAGCGGCCGCCGTCGCCAAAGGATTTTAGATGTGGCCAGAAACGACACACCGCGCCGTATGCCGAACCCTCGGCGTTTCAGAAACTAACGTGAGGGCTATGGCATTTCAGAAACGCGCACGCGGAGGGCGACCTTCCAAAGGGGACCGTCACGTTCTGACTACCCGGCTCCCCGTTGCAGACGCAGAAAAATTGTTCGCTGTCGCAGATCACCAAGGGCAGTCAGCTAGTGAGTTCATTGCTCATGCCGTTGCTGAAAAGCTCGCCTCCATTGATATCGCGACCGTTACCGGCCAGGGGGAACTGCCTATCGGGCGTATCGCCTCTTAAACGAAGAAGGCCCGCCTAACGGCGGGCCTTCGTATCAAGTTGTTCAAGCTCTACACCGCGTCTCCGGCAAGTTTCCCGGCGTAGGGCTCCCACAGTCACACCCTCTTTTCAGAAAGGTACTGCATGGGCTCTAGTGTACATGCGCGCGCTTTAAACGACAGTGAATCGCGGACCCATCCGCGGCTGCGTCGTGTCAACCGCGCCCGAGAGACGTCCTCGGATGTAGTTTTGTCAGCCGTCCCCAAAGGCAGCGTGAGGGCCGCACACGGACGCCAGACCATGGCAGCCCTGCTTCGGCACGAGAACTTCGCCGTGCGCAACCGCAATGGCCAGGCCACCATTGTGGCCGTGCTGCGCGCCCTGATCGAGCGCGCCGACTACGAGAGCATGACTTCCCGCCCAGGCTGGGAAGCCCTCATCGAGGCCACAGGAACCTCCAGAACAACCGTGGCGCGCGTCCTTCGCCTCCTAGCCGCCTGGGGCATTATCGGCCGCGTAGCGTCCGGCCGGCAGGCCAAGTACGCTGCCGTTGGCCCTGACGGCGAACGCATCAACGAAGCCGCCGTCTACGTTCTCTGCGCGCCGTCGCCGCTGGCGCTTGTGAACAAAGTTGGCACCCCTCCCGCCCTAGGCGGTTCTCACCTTAAAGAAAGAAAATTAACCCATACACGCGCGCAAGGAAAAAACTCCCAAAACGACGTGGCTCCGCCACGACTCATTCCCGCAGGCGCCGCAAGCGGCGCACCTCCCGCCCAGATGCCATGGCGCCCAGAACTGCTGTGGCCAGCTCACCGGACGCCAAAACGCCGAGACCAGCGTGTGGCCGCCGCGTCCGAGATCCGCTACCGGAGCTTTCCCCTGCGTTCCATGACGCCCAAGGACGTCGCCAGCTCATGCCGAGATTTCTTCCTGGCCGGCTGGACCGTCGCGGACGTCATTCACGCACTCGACTGGCGGCCTGACGGCACCCAGTGGCCGCACAGCGGCGCACCCGACACCAAAGACCCCTGGCGGATGCGCGGCTGGCTCAGACACCGCCTCAGCGCCTGGCGCACCGAAACAGGCGAAACACTCCGCTCCCGCGACCAGCAAGAAGCCGCCCGCATTGCCGCTCTCCGTCGCGAGCAGGAGGCGGAGCGCCGGCGGATGATGGAGCGCCAGGCCGAGCGCGCGGCCCGGCTGGACTCCGGCGACTCCCCCGCCAAGGTCACCGCTCTCGCGCAGATCCGCGCCATGTTCGACACTGGCAAACGGCAGCGCTCGGGCCGCCGCGCGGCAGAACAACCGGGTCGGGCGCACACCCAGGATGGGGTAGATAACCTCTAGCCAGCCCCTGGGCCACTTCGGGTCAGGAGTATATTTGGCCGCAACGCAGCCACAGTCAATGGAGATCCTGAATGAAAGCATCCGAAGCCCCACTCCTGGACCTTTTGTGGAAGGCGCACCAGTTCGAAATCCCCATCTACCAACGAACCTATTCGTGGACGTTAGATGAGTGCCGGACCCTTTGGGACGACGTCATCCGGGCGGGACAGAACGATGCGACAAACGTCCACTTCGTAGGCTCGGTCGTACACATCAGCAAAGGACAGTCGAATCTGACCAAGCAGGAACCGTTGCTCGTCATCGACGGTCAGCAACGCCTCACATCAGTCATCTTGATACTCAAGGCTTTGGCTGTGGCCCTGACAACCCGATCACTTGAAGACCGGGAGCCCCTTGACGGGTTCTCCCCAAATAAGATCACCAACAGATATCTGATTAACACCGACGAAGATGACACCCGTCGATATAAGCTCCTTCTCACGCAGACAGATAAAGACACCCTCATTTCGATTGTCGACGGAATCGACGTGCCCCGTGACCATTCGGTTCGGATCCGTGAAAATTACGAATGGTTCACCCAGGCCGTGGCCGGTTTCAATGCTAAAGGCGGGGACCTTGCCTCAGTATGCAAGGGGCTGGCCAAACTCATGGTCGTGGACATCGCACTTAGTCGAGACCAAGAAAACCCGCAGCTAATCTTTGAGTCGATGAACTCCACCGGCAAGGAACTAAGCCAGGCAGACCTCATCAGGAACTACGTACTCATGGGACTTCCCGCCAGGAGTCAGACGCGTCTTTACAACACCTACTGGCGACCCATGGAGATCGAGTTCGGACAGGCTGCTTACGTTGACCACTTCGATCCGTTCGTGCGGCACTATCTCACGGTCAAAACCGGGAGCATCCCCAAAGAGTCAGATATATATTCCGCCTTCAAGGAATACACCCGGCAGCTGGCAGGTCCCGATGTCGCAGCGACAGGCGAGGAGAATCTGGAGTTACTCCTCGTAGATCTGAAGAATTATTCCCACTACTATCGCAGCATTGCACTGAACCAGGACGAGAATCCGGCCCTGAATGCCGCTTTCAGGGACGTCAACGAGCTCAAATCCGACACGGCGTACCCGCTTTTCCTAGAGATGTACGACGACTACGCTACGGGGATCCTGACCCTGTCCGACCTTGTCCGTGGCGTGAGGCTGATCGAGTCCTATGTCTTCAGGCGCGCAGTCTGCAACGTCCCCACTAACTCGCTCAACAAGACATTCGCAACTGTGAGTAAATTCATTGACAAATCCCGCTACTTGGAAAGCCTGACGGCTCACTTGGTGAGCCTTAAAACCTACAAAAGGTTCCCTACCAACGACGAGTTCGAAGACGCCTTGGTCCATGGAGATGCTTACCACTTCCGACGTCGAAGCTACTTGCTTCGACGTCTGGAGAATTTCGACACTAAAGAACCGGCATCCGTCTCGAACTTCACCATCGAACATGTCATGCCGCAGAACCCGAACCTCTCCCAGGAGTGGCGAGCCGAGCTTGGAGATAACTGGGAAGATACGCATGCTCTGTGGCTGCATACCCTCGGCAACCTGACGCTCACAGGCTACAACTCCGAATACAGCGACAGATCGTTTCAGGACAAACTGACCATCAAAGGCGGATTCAGGGACAGCCCGCTCCGACTCAATCAGTCCGTTAAATCCGTTGCCGTCTGGGACGCAGACGCCATAAAAACCAGAGGCGAAGAGCTAACAAAGACAGCCCTTCTCATTTGGCCGCGCCCCCAATTAGATGAGGAAACCGCCGCCCAGTATGAGGTCCCCCGAGTCAGGGCTGAATACTCCATCGACGACTTTCCCGGGCTGCTGAGTGGTCCCCGCAGCCAAATGTACGCCGACCTGCGTAAGGAGATCCTCGCGCTCGATGAATCCGTCACCGAGGACTTCAAGAAGCACTACGTCAGCTTCAGCTCACTCGAATCATTCGTCGACATCATTCCTCTGGATCGTGAATTAACGATTCAAGCCAAGATGCCCATGGCGGAAGTCGAAGACCCTTCCGGCCTCTGCGAGGACATCAGCGACCGTGGACACTGGGGAACCGGAAACATCCGCTACCGATACAAGGACCCGGCGGACTTCCACTACGCCATGGGATTAATAAGGCAGGCCTACGAATGGCAGTCGGGGGCCGCTGGCCAGGACTAGCCATGTGACAGTCCTCAGCCATGCGCTGGGCCACACGGCGGACGGCCGAGAGCGGCCGCCCGCAGTGTTGATAGATTATTGTCCGCGACGGGATCGGCCCTCCGGCGGGGGAATCTTAGCTAGCCTCTCGCCCACATGGGCACAGGGGTTCCCGTAGCATCCGCCGAAAATCGGGCGGATATGGCTGGTTGCGGTAACCCGGCAGTTCAGTCGTGTCGGTTGTTCGGCTGTAGCGTGGCGAAGTCGGCGTGGGCCTGGTCGACGGCGTCGGGGTAGGCCTGGCGTTTTTCGTGTTCGGTGAGCGCCCGGTAGATGCTGGCCAGGCTGGGGTTGCGGCCTTTGCGTTTGCCGGTGGGGATGATCAGGTCGGGGCGGATATCCTGGACGGACTCGCCCTTCTCGCGGCGGCGCAGCACGGTGTGCAGCATGTCGTCGGTGATGACCGGTGGGCGTCCGCCGTGGTTCCCCTTGCGGGCGGCTGCGTTGAGGCCTTCGAGGGTGGCTTCGCGGATGTTCTCGCGTTCTGTTTCGGCCATCGCGGCGAAGAATGCGAACAGGACTCTCCCGGTGCCGGTCGGGTCGTAGATCCCGGTGAGCGGCCCGGCGAGCATTTCCAGGGCGATGCCGTGGGCGGTGAGGTGGTCAGCCAGGGCGGTCAGTTCGGCGGAATCGCGCCCGAGGCGTTTCATCTCGTAGACCGTGAAGATGACCCGGCAGTGCGGGGCGTGGGCCTTGATCTGGCGGGCTGCTTCCAGCGCGGCTTCGAACTTCGGGCGGACCCTCACGCGGGTGGAGATTTTCTCGGCGAAGATCTTTTCGCGCGGGATGCCGTGGGCGGCCAGCGCATCCAGCTGGGACTGGAGTTCCTGGGTCAGGTGGGAGCAGCGGGCGTAGCCGACGCGGATGTCCGCGCTCTGGGTGTCTGCGGGGATTGGTGCCGGCGGTGGGGTGCCCGGCCGCCACGGCTGGCCGGGTCCGCGGTCGGCCGGGGTCGGCACGCGCAGTTCCTTGGCCAGTCTGGGGACTTTGGTGAACCGGCCGGTGTGGTAGGTCGAGGCGACGGCTCCGGAGCGGGACCGGCACGGCGATCCGGGCTGGACTTCGCAGCGGGGGCACGAGTGTTGCTCGACCTCATCGGCGTCGGAGGCGGCGGCGGGTTCGGTTTCGCTCGACATCCCGAAATTCTCTCATAAACATTTCTCAGAAGTCAGTCACGCATTCTTTGAGTGAGAACGGGTTCTGAGAAGACTTCCGGCCTTCGCCGGTCAGCCGGGCCGACCATTCCCCGCTTTCTCAAAATCGGGCGTTTATGGAAGCTGTCCGCGGTCCGCTTCGCCGGGCCGCGATGCTTTTGCTTGGAGTAAAATGCCGGATCAATGGAGCAGAAACGCGCCTCTTTAGACATCTGATCCGCTACTTGTCACCTAATGACAGTCTAGGAGCCGGTGTAGTTGACCATACTTTGGCGGGCCACCGTCCGCCGCCCACCACATCGCCGACATGGAAAAGCGGTTGTCGGAGCTCCTCGGCGAGCAGGCTTACTCCCGAACCGGACTGGGTGCACCCCGCAACCACGCCGCCCTCGAGGAGCAGAACGAGATCCAAGAACTGCCCGGACAAGCTGCAAGATCAAGAGGAAGAACTAGGTGCCGCCCGGGAGGGCGAACCGCCACTGCATGGGTCAACTCAACAAGACGGCGGCAATCGATCGGTTCGATAGTCGCCGTGGCACGACCCAGCATGCGACCAGCCAAGACTGAACCGCCTCGCCCCGTCATGCCGCAGATGTGCGTCAAACGAGTTGCGACTGTGTCGTTTGCCGGGAAACATGCGGCGTGAAGGTGGCTACTCGTTTAGGTGGTTTAGGACTCTCCTGGAGCTGACTCGCCAGGTTTGTCGGGACGATCGAAGAGAACCAGGAACGTCCAAAACCCGAGAGCAGACAGGAATATTCCTAGCATTGTTGCGGACGAGCGCGAGATGAGAAAGTAGACTGCGTAGACGCTCGCGGCAAGAGCGGCAACTACAAAGACGAGATACCGCCACGGTCGTCTTGTCAGAGCATACGGGCGTTCTTCGCTGCGAGGTCGCACGAGTTGCCACGCGTTCACACACGTGATGATCCCGGGGAATAGCACCATGACCACTACATAGTCGCCCAGCGGATCAGTCCGTGCGGACACCAAGTTGGTGGCGATTCCCGCTAACGCCAAGACCACCATTGTTATGGCAAAGGTAACGCGCAGCGTGCGGTTGCCGCTAATGCTGGATGCAGCTTCAGTGGGACCCATTATGGGCTGCCCTTTCCATTCGTAGCACTTCGTTCATTGGGAAGTCTCGTCAAAACCCGCTGCGGCAAGCACCGCTACTCACGAATCCGAACAAGCCGTTAACGACGCTGAATACTCTCGACGCGAAGCCCAATGGGTACAGAAACCATGACATCGCACTGCCCCGGCAAGCGATAGTATTGCTCGGGTTGTTCGCGACCCATGAGTTAACGGATGAGAAATTGCCCTGATACGAATCCTGACATTGAACTCCGTAATCGGTGTAGTAACAGCCGGCGGCGAGCAAGCCCATCGGATCCGTGGAGTTGACCGGATTGGACCCACCATAGGCGTAAATGTTGGTTTCTTGCCATGAAGGATCGGTTTGGGTGAAGCGACCGCGAAAGGGGTTGTAGTAGCGGGCGTCGAATTTGATGCGTTGGGTTGATGGGTCGTAATAGCCTCCGGCGTATTGCCAGGGGTTGTTGGCTGCCGGCGCGCCTGTGCTCGTGGTGTTTCCCCAAGAGTCGTACGAATAGCCGGCCGCGGAGGCCTGGGTGTTGTCTGTGAGCAGGATGGTGGAGCCGAGCGCGTCGGTGGTGTAGTAGAAGCTTGCCCCGGTGCTGTCCCGCATGCTGATCAGGTTTCCTTGCGGGTCGCGGATGAACGACGTGGTTGCGCCGCTGGTGGTTTGTTGGGTGATCCCGAGTGTCCCGTTGAGGAGGCTGGTGGCTCCTGCGGCGGTGCGTTCGTCGTTGCGTGGTCCGGCGTAGGTGAAGTTGGTGGTCGTGCCGGAGTTGGTGTTGGCGGTGAACTGGTCAAAGACGTTGTACGTGCTGGTCGCGGTCCCTGCGGTGGTGGTGTTGCCGTTGGCGTCGTACGCATAGACCGCGGCGCCGGCAGGTGGTGCGGGGCAGCTTCCCGTGGCGGGGCCGGTCCAGCAGAGCTGGTCGGCGGCGTTGAACGCGGAGTAGACGGTGGGGGTGCCGGTTTTGGTGTCGATGGTCCGGTTGCCGTTCTTGTCGTAGCTCCAGGTTTCGGTGGTGGCGCCGGTGACGGCGGAGGTGAGGCGGTTCATGGCGTCGTAGCCGTAGGTGGTGGTGGCGCCGGTTTCGGTGGTGACGCTGGCGCGCAGTGAACCGTCCTTGCCGTCGGGCCTGGTGGTGTAAGTGTAATCCCGTTTGGCCAGGACGGTGCCGGTGCTGGTGGTGGCGGTGATGTTGGTGAGGCGTCCGGCCTTGTCGTAGCTGGTGCTGTTTTTCACCCCGGTCGGGTAGGTCGTGCTGGTGCGGCGGTTTTGTTTGTCGTAGCCGAAGCCGGTGCACTTGGTGGTGTTCGGGAAGGCCGGGGTTGCGGGACAGGATCCGCCGGGCTCGGCCAGGCTGATCAGCCGGTTCGCGGGATCGTATGCGTAGGTGACGGTGCCGGTCGGGTCGGTGTAGGTGAGAACGTTCGAGGCGCCGTCGTAGGTGAGAGTGGTGGTGGTCCCGCCGATGGTCTTGGCGGKAGGCCGGTTCTGGGCGTCCCAGGTGTAGGTGGTGGTGCCGGCGGCGTCGACACGGCTGGTGAGGTTCCCGTTCGCGTCGTAGGTGTAGCTCACGCAGGTGGCTGTGACGCAGATGGCGCCGTAGCGGATCTGGGTGAGCCGGTCGTTTCCGTCGTAGCTGTAGGTGGCGGTCTGGTTGTTGCCGTCGGTCATGGTGGCGATCCTCCCGGCTGCGTCAAAGGTTCTGGCGATGACGCCCAGCGGCGAAGGCCTGGTGACGGTGACGGGGTTGCCTGTGGTGTCGTATCCGTAGCTGGTGCTGTTGCCGTTGCCGTCCATGGACCGGCACACGGATCCCGGTTTCGCCCCGCAGTTCGTGCCAAGGGCATCGCCTTGGTAGAAGTTCTGCGGGGACCCGCCGAGGTTGGACGGGGTGGCGGCAATACTGGGGGCCGCGGTGTTGGCGTCGTAGCTGATGGTGGTGGCGTTGCCTTCGCTGTTGCTGGCTGTGCTTGGCCGGTAGTTCAGCAGCGGGTCTCCGGTCGCGGAGGGGTAGGTGAAGGACACGTCCCCGCCGGTTCCGGTGGCTCCGCCGAGTGGGGAGGTGATTTTGGTCAGGGAGTTGTTGGCGTTGTAGGTCGAGGTGGTGGAGTTGCCGGCCGCGTCGACGGTGGTGAGGCGGTTGTCGTGGCCATCGAAGGTTCCGGTGACGGCGTTGCCGTTCGGGTCGGTGACGGCGGTGACCTGCTTGGCCGTGTTGTAGGTGTAGGTGGCGGTTTTGCCGTTGGGGTCGGTCAGTGTCGAGGTGGTGCCGGAGGGGTAGGCGGGGGTGAAGATGCTTTGCGCTGCCGAGCCTGTGCCGTAGGTGATTTTCGAGACTCGGGTGCTGGTGTCGTATTCCAGGCTCGTGATCCCGGAGCGCCCGTCGGTGAGGGAGGTCAGTTTCCCTGCCGTGTTGTAGGCGAAGGTGGTGACCGCGCCGGTGGCGTCGGTGATTTTGCTTAGCTGGCCATGGGCTCCGGCGTATTCGAGGGTGATGGTCCGGTTCAGGGAGGTGTCGGTGATGGTGGAGGGCTGGTTGAGGTTGCGGGCATCGGTGTAGGCGTAGGTGATGGTCCTGCCCTGGGTGTCGGTGCTGGAGGTCAGCAGCCCGCCGGTGTGGGTGTAGGTGATGGTGTTCGGGTTGGTGGTGTTCGCGTCAAAGGACCGGGTCAGGGCGTAGTTGGCGCCGTCGTCGTCATAGACGTCGGTGATGCCGGTGTCGTTGAACCTGAGCCGGTATTCGTTGGCCGTGGGGTGTGTCAGGGATGCATTCAGGCCCGCCGGGATGGTCCAGGTGCTGCCGGAGGGGGTGAAGGTGTACCAGCCGCCATCGGGAGCGGTGTAGGTGACCTTGCCGGTCCCGCCGTCCACGCGCAGCGCGGCTTCGATCCGGCCCAGGCTCAGGGTGGGGCGGGCGTCGTTGAGGCTGTTGTACCGCCAAGCCAGGTTCAGGTCCTGGCCGATCCCGCGGATGTTCAAAAGCCGGCCGGTGAGGCTGGCGTTGCCCGTCGTGGGGTTCCACGCCAGGCTGCTGCCGTCGCTGAGCTGGTGGGTCACCATCGAAGCGGATCCGCGGGACCCGGACGCGGCGCCGTTGCTCCCGGTCGCGGGCGGCAACAGATGGGCGTTGGTGAACCAGCCCTGGGCGTCGATCACCGCATCCACCGGGTCCGAGCCGAGGTTTTTGACGTTGATTTTCCCGTCCACCGTGCCGGGTCTGACCACGATGACATTGGAGATGATGTCCGGCCCGACGGTGTAGTTGACCATGCTTTGGGCAGGTTCCGGCTCGTCCGAGGGCCAGACCCGCAGGTACCCGGAGGGTGTGTTGCTGTAGTTGATCGGGGTGACATTCATGACCACCCCGGCCAGATCCGTCGAGGCGGCGGGCAAACCGTTGACCCCGGCCACGGTCACCGAAAGGGTCCCGCCGGCCGGGATCCTCGCGCTCGTGCGGGTGTCCAGCAGACGGGTGGCCAGGGAATGGTAGGAACTGTCGCTGACCTGCCCGTCGAAGTAACCTTCCACGTCGATGACGACATTGACCGGATACGTGTTCCACGCCAGGCGGAAGCTGACCTGTCCGGCCGCGTTCAGGTCAAGGGTCGCCCCTACCCCGGTGGTCTGCTTGCCCCGGTAGTGCAGTGGTGTCCCCGGGTCGGTGCCACCTGCCGGGAAGGGGTACAGGGCCGGGTTGCCGGTTTCCGGGTCGGTGCTGATCAGGATGACATTGGCGAACACCGCCCCGGCGGTGTCCGGGATCCCCGCAATGTTCTTCAAGGTCACGGTCTTCACGTCCCCGGTGGCCCAGGTCCCGGCCGCGATGCCCGTGCCGTTGCGCGTGTCCACCAGACGTGCCGTGGGGATCGGCACATACCCGCCCGGCGCCGGCGTGGACCCCGAGGTGAAGTAACCCTGGACTTCGATGACGTACTGCTGGGACACCGAGGAGCGCAGGGCGATCATCCCGTCCGTGCCGACCGGAACGATCGAGGTGTTCGAGACGGTGTCGCCGGTGCCGGCGAACAGGTTGGTGGTCTGCGTGTCCGGCCGTTCGGTGTTGGAAGCCAGCTGCGACCAGCTGTCCGCCGGAGCCGACACGACGGTCAGCGACACCACGACCGATCCGACGCCCGTGTTGGGGATCCCGACCCTGCCGGTGACCTGGATCGCCGTCCAGGTGTTCACCGGCAGGGGCCCGGTCACCCCGCCCGTGCCGTCCCGGGTGTCGACCAGGCGTCCCTGCATCGGCACGAACACGCCGGCCTGGGTCGGACCGGGATCGGTCATCGGCACCGATGCCGGTGCCGCCACTACCTTGGTGGGTGCTGCGGCCGGAGCGGCCGAGGACGGTGCGGCGAAGGCGGGGGCGCTGAGCCCGTAGAGGGAAACAGCGGCAGCGACCAGTGCGGCAATAAGGATCCTGAAGGTCAGGAAAACGGCGGAAACCGGCTGGGTGTCAGATGGTTTGTGTAGGAGTTCCGGTCCCCGGTTGATTGGAGAACACTGTGACCATGACTGATGCCAATGAAGAGCTCAGCGCCGAGCTCGCCGCCAAGGTCGCCGCTGCGGGCGGCATGGAACAGCTACGGGAGTCGGGCGCGTTCGAGGAGCTGATGGAGCAGATCGACTCCGGTGAACTGCAAATCGATGGCAAGAACGGTTTCCTGAACCAGATGATCAAGGCCGTTCTGGAACGAGGGCTCAAGGCCGAGCTTTCCGGGCACCTGGGCTACGAGAAAGGGGATTCGGCTTCCCGGGTGCTGCCGAATTCACGCAATGGCTCCTATCCCAAGACGCTGGCCAGCCAGGTCGGAGATGTCGAGCTGGCCGTCCCGCGGGACCGGAACGGAACGTTCACCCCGCAGCTGGTGCCCAAGGGTTCCCGCCGCACCGGAGGCCTGGATGAGATGATCGTCAGCCTCTACGCCGGGGGCATGACCATCCGCGACATCCAGCACCATCTGGAGTCCACGATCGGGACCGAACTCTCGCACGAGACGATCTCCAAAATCACCGACGACGTGCTCGATGAAGTACTGCTCTGGCAGCGCCGACCCCTTGACCCGATCTATCCGATCCTCTATCTGGACGCGATCGTGGTCAAAATCCGCGACGGGGCGCAAGTGCGCAACAAGGCCGCGCACATCGCCGTGGGCGTTGACATGGAAGGCATCAAGCACGTGCTCGGCATCTGGGTCGAGGCCACCGAAGGAGCGAAATTCTGGGCCGGCGTCTGCGCCGAACTGGCCAACCGCGGAGTCAAAGACGTGCTCATCGTCTGCTGCGACGGCCTGACAGGCTTCCCCGAAGCGGTGGGAGCGACCTGGCCCCTGGCAACCGTGCAAACCTGCGTGGTGCACCTGATCCGGGCCTCGCTGCGCTTCATCGGCTACCAGGACCGCAAAACGGTCGCAGCAGCCCTCAAACCGATCTACACCGCATCCTCCGCGGAAGCGGCCGAGACCGCGATGGAGGAGTTCGCCGCCTCGCCGCTGGGCCTCAAATACCGGGCCACGGTCAACACCTGGCGCAACAGCTGGGAAAAGTTCATCCCGTTCCTGGCCTTCCCGCCACCGCTGCGCCGGATCATCTACACCACCAACGCGATCGAGTCCCTGAACTACCAGCTGCGCAAAATCATCAAGAACCGCGGGCATTTCCCCAACGACACCGCTGCCGTCAAACTACTCTGGCTGGCCATCTGCAACATCGAGGACAAACGCGCCAGCGAACGCGCAAAGCTCCACGGCAAGACCCGCGACAGCCGGCACAAATCCATCCACATCCTCATCGAAGGATCCCAAAGCCAAGGCTGGAACGAAGCCCTCGGCGTGCTCGCCCTGACCTACCCCGAACGACTAGCACCATACCTGGCCTAAACAAACCACCGGCCTCTTACACAAACATCTTGACAAGCTCGAAACCGGCTGGAAAAAGGCAGGCTCGCGCCGGCTCCGGACAATAGTCATCCCCACAAGACTTTCTACGAAACAGGCGCGAGGCGTTTCATCAACGAAAGCCCGGAACCTCGAGACCAATGATGGGTTGAGGCTAGGTAGTTAGCCAAACAGATGCAAGCTTTTCATTCATGACAAAAACGTAAAGTCGCCCAACAAAACTTGTCTTCGACGCAGAAACCCGCAAAACCCATTGTCGGAAACGGATTCCGTAGCGCCGCCCCGGGGACCGGCGAGCTGGAACGAGGAGTGTCCGGCCAGTGGGTCTTCGCCGTCGCCACAGTTGCCGTCACTGGTGCAGTAAGTGGCTTACTGGCCGGGAAAACAGAATTCAGAGCTTGTTTCAGAACAGCGTGTCGCGCACCCGCAAAGGCCGGTAACCGGTGGGTCCGAGTTGCGCCAGCTCACCTTCGATGTCGACGTCGATGGATCCGAAGAAGTTGATGTTCTCGCTGTGCGCCGGGGAGATGTGGGCCAGCACTTCGTCGTCGATGCGCCGCCCGGTGGTGCGCATCGATTCGACGGCCAGTCCGTAGTACTCCGTGGTCCACGCGACCACGGCGTTGGTAACCAGGGTCAGACACCACGCCTGCTCGGTCTGTTGCTCCAGATGCCGGGTGCGGACGGCGCCCTCGTGTGCGTAGAGCAGGTCCCGTTTGAGTGCGTGCAGGGACTCTCCTTTGTTCAACTGCCGGGAGATCTTGCGCCGGTAGGCGGGGTTGGCCAGGTAGCGGGCGGCGTAGATGGTGCGGCGCAGGGCCCCGTACTCCTTCAGGGCCGCCGCGAGTGCGTTCTGCCTGCCCGAGGCGGAGAGTTTTCCGACCAGCAGGGACGCGGTGGCGTGCCCGAATTTCAGCGATCCGGCCAGCCGGAGCAGGTCGTCGTAGTGCTCGGCGATCAGGCCGCTGTTCAGCTTCCGTGTCAGTAGCGGCCCGGCGTTTGGGTAGTCGGCCTCGACCTGCGCGCGGGACCCCGTGCGGTTCAGGGTGATCTTGCCCAGGTCCCTAATGCGCGGCGAGAGCTGGAGTCCAAGCAGGTCGAACAGGGCGAAGTTGACCAGCGTCACCCCATGCGTGTCCGTCGCGTGCTCGGTGATGGGAATGTCGGTCGCGTTCCCCAGAATTTCGTCGAGGACGTAATGGGCTTCGCGTTTCGTGGCAACGATGACTTTCGTGCCGTAGGTGGTGTGCTGGTCGGTCACGTGCGTGTAGGTCGAGAGCCCTTCGTCCGCGAAATACCTGCTCAGGGCCCTGGCCGTGATGGACTTGCCGCGGGTCGGGAAGCGCTGGCCGTCCGAGGAGGACAAGGTGCCCGTGCCGAACACCGGAGCCAGCGGCAGCCGTTGATGGTAGTCAATGAGCGCCAGGTTCGCCGCACGCAGCGTCTCCTCCCGCACGTACCACTCTGCAGTCCAAGCCAACACGTCGTAGGAGATCCCACACGCATCAGCCATCCGGGTCAGTCCAAGGTTGGTGGAGTGGCTGATCAGCACCGCGATCAGGTTCCGCTTCAGTTCCGGACTGCGTGCCTGCTTGCCCCCTGCATGGGTGAAGCAGTCCAGGTAGCCCGTGCGCTTGTCCAACTCGATCAGCAACGACACGATCGGCGCGAACGGCAGCATCTCGGTCAGCTCCGCCTTCAACGCCGACGCCTCGGCCGGCACGTCCTCGGCTGACAGCGGTGAGATCACCAGATCACCGTCCTGGTCCAGGCGCACGGGTCCGTCGCCGGCGGCCAGGACCGCCTCGAGCTCCCCGAGCGCCTCGCCCAGTTCGTCCTCCGCGGCGGCCAGCACACGGTCGGGGTCCGCGGGCTTACCGACCAGCTGGCAGAACTCTGCGCGCTGCAATCCCCACTTCTCCGGGGTGAGCAGGTAGGCGGCCGGGTCGGAATAGCGACGTGAGCCCGGCACGAACACATCCCCGGTGCGCAGCCCGTCCCGCAGGGCCAACAGGGTGCACAACTCCCAGTAGTGCCGGTAGGCGCTGGTGTTGCCGGACGTCGCCGCTGTCTCCAGATAGCCGCGCCACCGCGCCGGCACGAACCCGGTCGGCGCACCGGCCGGGACGCGGCGGGCACCGGTGGCGTTGAGACCGCGCAGGATCTCCACAGCGTCCAGCAGCCCGGCAGCGGCGGTGCCGCCGGCGAACGTCACCGCGGCGAGGACCTGCGGGGTGAATTGCCGCAGGTACCCGTAGGAGCCGTCCAAGGCCGCGAGGTGCCCGTGATCACGCGGCAACCGCGGGCCAGCCTGCGCCACCGCGGACCGCAGGCGTGCCCATCCGATCCGGTCACCACGAATCAACCCTCCGACATGCTCGTCGGGCACCGCCGGGTCGGTGATGATGGCCAGAAGGTCATCCAGCAGCGCCTGCCGGTCTTCCCCGGCCTTGCCCCGTTCGGCAAGCGCGTCGCGCATCGTGCGCCCGGCCTTGCTCTCTCTGGCCGAGATCGCCTGGTCAAACAGTTGCACGACCTCATCGAGTACATCGGTCGCTGACTGTGCCAGCACCGTAAGCAGGATCGGGTAGCGGCGCTGCGGATCGCGTCGCTCCAACGCCTGCGCGGTCAGCCGGCGCCCGACCGTGGCCAGGAACCGGCGCCGCTCGGCGGGCAGCACCGACAAGTCCAAGGTGTCTGCGCCCAAGTCGCGCAAGAATTCCAGCTTGGCGACCTCAGCTTTCACCGCTGCCGGGGACGCCTCGACAGGGCCTGTCGAGAGCCAGCGCAACCGGGTCATGCCGATCGCAGGGTCGGTGACCAGTAGCGCGTCCAACGCGGCGCACCGGGCGTCCGTAAACTCGCGCGCCAGCCGGTCGAACGTCTCCCGCTGCGCCTCCGCGCGAGCATGCCCGACCCGCTCGACCACGGCCACCGGCCCGGGCCGGAGCACCCGGGCCGAGATCAGGTACTCGCACGCCAGCCGGAACAACAACGTGGGCGAGTCATGCTCCAACGCCCGAGCCAGCAAGAACTCGTCCAGTTCCTTGAGCTCCATCGTCGTCGGCAACCGCCAGCCAAGATACTTTGCCACCAACCGCAAATGCTCGGTCCGGGTCTTCGCCCGCCGCCCATAGAGCCGCAATTCGTCCGGGTCGACACCGAGCTGCTCAGCCAGCCGCGCCACCGCAACCGGCGGCGCGGAAGCCACCCTGTCCGGAACGAACCCCAGCCACGGCAATGTGCATAGCGCTACTGCCAGGCCGAGCCGGTCGGCCGGGCCACGCCCGCGGCCGGGATCCACGAACGCCACATCCGCCGGAGTCAGGGTGAAGAACCGGTACAGCTCGTCCCTGCCGATCTCCGGGAACCCCCGAAGCCGATCCAGCTCTTCATCCGAGAACACCTGAGTAGCCAAGAACGACCTCCACCAAGCCGACAAATTCCCAGCTCAGAAGCCTACCGGAGCCATATCCGCCCGTTTTTCGGCGGATACTACCGCGACCCC
>NZ_JBFTOG010000024.1:0-76661 GCF_056397865.1 Arthrobacter sp. 05L417 | reverse complement strand
TCGTCGAGGTACATCCAGGTGTCGTCGGCCGGGTTGGCGCCGTCGAGGTGGACGTTGAACCAGAGCACGATGGTCTGGCCGTTGTAGGCGGAGAGGTTCGCGCTGAGCTGGGTCCAGGTGCCGGAGTTGCTGCTGAGTTTGAACAGGCTCGCCAGGGTGGTGCCGCCCGTGGTACGGGCCTGGGCTTCCATCCAGTCGTAGCGGCAGGTGGTGCCGGTGCAGGTGTCGTCCGCGGTGTGCGGCTGGTACCAGAAGGACAGCGTGGAGGTCCCGGCGGCGGGCACGGTGATCGTCTGGGAGAGGTTGCTGTCCCCGAGGGGCTCGGCACCGGAGGCCAGGCCCAGCAGCGCGGAACCGGTGCCGGTGTGGGCGACGGTGGACGCCACGGGCGCCCTGACCCCGCCGGTGGTCCAGGACGTGAGTCCGGATTCGAAGCCGCCGTTGGTGACGCCGGGAACGGGCGCCGCGGGCGTGACGGGAGTCGACGCGGCAGAGGCCGGGGACGTCCCGACGGTGTTCGTGGCGGTGACGGTGAAGGTGTAGGCCGTGCCGTTAGTCAGTCCGGTGACGGTCGCCGTCGTCGAGGGCGGATTTCCGGTAACCGTCACCGGAGCCAGGGCCGTGCCCCCGGACGAAGGCGTCACGGCATACGAGGTGATCGGGGAGCCGCCGTTGGCCGGAGCCGTCCACGACACCACCGCGGAGGCGTTGCCCGCCGTCGCGGCCACCCCGGCCGGGGGCGACGGGGCGGTCGGCGCCGTCGGCGTCACGGGCGCCGACGCGGCAGACGCCGGTGACGTGCCGACCGCGTTCGTGGCCGTGACCGTGAAGGTGTAGGCCGTGCCGTTAGTCAAACCGGTGACGGTCGCCGTCGTCGAGGGCGGATTTCCGGTAACCGTCACCGGAGCCAGGGCCGCGGCCCCCGCATGCGGGGTCACGGCGTACGAAGTGATCGGAGACCCGCCGTTGGCCGGAGCCGTCCACGACACCACCGCCGAGGCGTTGCCCGCCGTCGCGGCCACCCCGGCCGGAGCCGCAGGCGCCGTCACGGTTGATGCGTTGCCCAGCGCCTGGGCGACCGTTTGAACGGATGTGGTTCCGTTGGCTGTTCTCCCCGCCAGCCAAGTGACAAAGGTCTTGAAGAGATTGGGGTCGATGGTCAAAGTGGGATCTGTCCCGACGGCGATGTGGTGGAAGGTCAGCTGGACCCAGCCCCCTCCCGGTTCCGCGTTGGTAACCAGGTTCTCGAGGTTCTGCAGCGTCCACGTGCTGTCGACTTCGTCCGGAGCCGCTGTGTTGTATGGATTGGCCGGGGGAAGGGTTTCGGCGAAGGGACAGCCCGAGCAACTGGCCGGCGAACGGATGTCCCCCAAATTGCGCGCACTAGCAAAACCGCAATTCTTCACGATTTGCTCGACGGAAGGGTTTTCGGCGGCGAAGGGATATGCGAAATCTGTGGCGTTGAACCCCCAGCTTGCAAGCGTGGTCCGTCCGCCGCAAACCTCGTTGGTGGCGGCCGAGGTGGACAACGTGGTGAGGTCCGGGTGGGTGATGGTGTGGCCACCGATCTCGTTGCCGTCCGCAGCGATGGTGTTCAAGTTGGCTCGCGTGAGCCATGACGGATTATCGATCCAACTGGTCGTAATGAAGAAGGTGCCGTGCAATCCGAGCGATTTCAGCAACTGTTCGGCAGGGAGCTGATCGGCGTTGCCATCGTCGAAGGTCAGGCTGATGATTGTTTTCGGCACTGCAGCCCGCGCAGGGGTCCCCGAGTAGACAACGGTGTAGCCGAGCAACAACAGCACGGACGCGGCCGTGGCGAAGCGGAACCATGCGTTACGGATGCCAGGTGTCCTCCCATGCCAAGCGGAGGGGTGCCCAGCGGAAGAGCGCCCCGGGTGCCGCCGGAACAGTATGGTCAGGAGCCGCATCGGCTTCCCCTTTTTCTGAACAGACCGGGTCGGAATCCCCAGGTCCGGAGCCTATTGGCTATGCAAGGCAAGGTTAAGAGTGGGTGGTACCCGTTTTGGACCGGGTTCCCGCTCTCTTCACTCGGGCTCCGATACGCGTATCCGGCCGGGAGGCTGCCGACTCAAGCGAAGGGGGAGTACGTGCCGTCAGAGACTAGCTCGATTGTCCCGTCGAGTGAGCTCAACGCCGGCCCATGGCCCGGCAGGATGATCTCTGCGCCCAACTGCTTGAGGACTTCTACGCTGGCCAAGATTTTCGCCGGGCGGTGATGGAAGACGGCGGGCAACAGCTGAAGCCCGCAGACCGGACTGACCGCGTGGCCAGTGATGAGCGCGTCCCCGGTGACCACGGCCTTGGCTGAACGGACGAAGAACGATGCATGGCCGCTGGTGTGCCCGCCGGTGGCAATGATCCGGGGAGATCCCGGGAGCGCGGCCAGAGTGTCCTGGGTCATTGCAGCGACGCCCGGGACGGCGACGTCGGACAAGCCCCCGGATCGGATGGCGTGTATGGCCCACGCGCCGACCCTGGGGCGGAGGATGCGCAATCCAAGATCCTTGACGGTGACTTGTTCGAGGACCTCGCGGCGAATGTTTGGCAACTCCGCATGAGACGCAAATACCGGAATGCCCATTGCCGATATTCTCGCTGCATTGCCGATGTGATCCGAGTGACCATGCGTCAGGAGAACTCCGGCGGCATTTTCCATGGCCAGTCCCAGGAAATTGATGCTCGATTGGAGCAATGGCCAGTTACCGGGATAGCCCGTGTCAATGAGGGTGAATTCTTCGTCCCGCTTGAGGATCGTCCAGTTGACAGCGGGGCCTTGGACGAAAAAGACGTCCTCGGCAACTTCCTTCACGTTGTCCTCAGCAGACCAGTTCTTCGACATGCTTCCCCTGTCCACATGGGCCTAGGAGGCGCCCCGTATGGGCCTCGGAGGTGCCTCGTGCGCGCCTCGTGCGCGCCGGACCATCTTATCCTCGGTGAGGGCGCGGGCTCCGCAGTGCTGGCGATACCCGGGAGGGGTATTGTGCCGTCCCTCCCGCAGTGCCCGAGGCTCGATTTCACTTGAGGCAAAACCTTTGCTAAAGTCATAACCGCTTCATTCCTCCGTAGCTCAATTGGCAGAGCATTCGACTGTTAATCGAAGGGTTACTGGTTCAAGTCCAGTCGGAGGAGCGCAAAGGCCCCGCACCGGTTTTCCAGGTGCGGGGCCTTATTTTTTGCCTGATTTTGTTCCATCATTCGAACGGCAGAATCCCACCGCCACGTCTTTAGACGAAGTCCATCTCCACTTGCAGGAACCTTGCTGCTTCGGCCACGGCGGACTGGAAGGCGTCATCCTCGGTGGGCGGCGTCCTCGGTTCCCTCGGATGCCATTCGTGGGCGGCGGAATGGACTCGGGTGAATCCGCCACCCGGTGGTGCGTAGAAGATTCCGAAGCGTTGGACGGGCCATTCAGGAGAGGTCTCGGGAGCCACGAGCAGTGCCGCGCCATTTGTCGGATTGAACCATTGCGCAATCGGGCGGCGGCGGTCCTCCGTGAAGAGTCCGGCCGCATAGAGGGCCGCGGATTGCGGGCTTGTCACCGTGCATAGACGATCCCACCACAGCGGCAGGATGCCATCATCCCTGCGCTGCCATGGGGCTGGAATGGGTTGCAGTTCCTGCCAACGGGGCACACCTCAACTTTATCGCCGGGCCATGACCGGCAACAGGCCTCGAACCAAGGGGAGGCCTGCCTAGTCCCGTTTCCAGGGCCCGGGATTGATCCGGTAGAGGATTGCGGAACCGACGACGGCGCCCAGCAGGGCTCCGAATACAGGGTTTCCGGCCCCGCGGCCAAGGAAGAAGCCGACGACGGCGCCAAGCATCGCTCCGAGGAAAAGTCCCCTGCCGTTGCGGTGCGGTTTGCGCGTCATGGCTTGAGCCTACTTGCCCGCGCACAGGTCCGGGCCTCGAACATCAGTGGACTGTGCATCAGTGGATGGAGGGCACGGACCGCGGCCGCACGACGAGCCAGAGGGCGGCCACGGCGCCTGCGAGACACACGGCCTGGACGGCACCCATGGGAACGGCAGAGCCGACGCCAAGCCAGCCAACCACGGGCGGGATGATTCCGGCCATCAGGAAGTTCGAGGCACCCAGCAGGGAAGCCGCGGTTCCGGCCTGCGCGCCATGGTTGGCCAGGGCAATCACCTGGACACAGGGGAACATGAACCCGGTGGCTAGGATGTAGAACCACAGCGGGACCATGACGCCCCACAGACCGAAGCCGAGGAGATCGAACACCACGATCAACACCGCCATCAGGAACATCCAGACCGTGGCGAACGCCATGATCCACTGGGGTGCCACTCGCCTGATGACCCTGGAACTGATTTGGACGCCGGCTACGATGCCCAGGGAGTTGACACCGAACAGCAGACCATATTCCTGCGGGGAGAAGTTGTAGACCTGTTGGAACAGGAAAGTGGACGCGGAAAGGTAGGCAAACAGGCCGCCGAAGTTGAACCCGCCCACGAGCAGCATCCCGACGAAAATCCGGTCGGCGAAGACGGCCTTGTAGCGTTGGCCCGCCGTCGAAGTCGTCTGCCGGCGGAGTTCGGCAGGATACGTTTCCCGGATGAGGAACACTGCGGCAATGATCACGAGGATTCCGTAGCTGGCCAGGAAGTAGAAGATCCCGGGCCATGGCATTATCAACAGCAGTTGTGAACCGATAATCGGAGCCAGAATAGGCGCGAGGCCGTTCACCAGCGACATGCGGGAGAACATCCGCACCATGGCGTAGCCCGCGAAGAGGTCCCGGACCATGGCCATTGCCACCACGCCCCCGCCGGCTGCACCTACGCCCATGAGGACACGGAACAGGGCAAGGGTGCTGATGTCCGTGGACAGTGCGGCGCCGAGGGAGGACCCGATGTGCAGGGCCGTCGCCAGGATCAAGGGCATGCGGCGTCCGAATTTGTCGCTGAACGGCCCCACCACCAATTGGCCAATGGCGAAGCCAACTGTTGTGCCGGTCAGTGTGAGTTGGATCGCAGCCGCAGACACGTCGAAATGATGCTCCAGCGCGGGAAACGCCGGCAAATAGAGATCCACTGTAAATGGACCCAAGGCGGTCAATGCGCCAAGTAGCAGGATATAGAGGAGTTTTTCGCGTCGACTGAGGGAATCGCCCGGTACAGGGGGAGTGTTCACGATTATCAATCCTATGTGCGACAGATCATATTTATCGGCGATGGCGGAGGCGCGCCGCAGGACCGTCCGGAAGTTGAGGCTGAAGCTGAATGGTAGTTTTGTGGACAGGTGCGCGTGGGCGGTTGTATTCGTCTCCGTGCCGGAGCCGGGTACGAGCAAGAAGGAAGCAGTGAGGCGGAACCTATGAGTGGACGTCACAGCGGCCGGGCTGGCCAACGCCCGGGCATTTCGGCGTTGCCGAACACCCTGAAACTTGCGGCCAGGCTCGCGCCGCGGCAGCTCAATGACGAAATCAGCCTTGCCAAGCTTGAACTCAAGGGCAAAGGCAAACAGCTGGGTATCGCCGGCGCTTTCGTTGGCGTTGCGCTGATCTTTCTCTCTTTGCTCGTCATCGCCTTGGTTGTAGCGGCCATCTTGGGTTTGGCCACCGTCATGCCTCCGTGGCTGGCTGCGCTCGTGGTCGCGGCGGCGTTCCTATTGATCATCCTCATCGGAGCCCTCGTCGCCTTCCGCGCGTTCAAGGGGGCCATGCCGTTTGTACCTGAGAAGACCATCCGAGGCATCAAGCACGATCTCGGCATAGTCAAGGAAGGCACGTCCTTCGACGCCAGCATCCTTGACCCGTCGTCGGATGCCTACAAAGCGGCGGAAGCAGCGAAAACGGCCGCCGCCGAGAAGGCCAAGGCCGAAAAGGCCGCCAAGGCAGAAGCACACAAGGCCGAGCAGCCCCCCGCCCCGAGCGAAGCTGAGCTGCTCCGCCGTCTGGAGCAGCGGCGCGAGCACCTCGCCGACGTTCGCGATCAGCTGGGCGTCGAGCTCGACGTCAAGACCCAGGGAAAGGTCCTGCGCGACGTTGCAGGGCAAAAGCTCGACGACGGACTCCGGCTTGCTGCCGACAAGCTCGCAGATTTCAGTGAGAAGGTTCCAGCCGGGCTGCCGGAGCGGCTCGCCGCGCACTGGAAAGAGCTCTTTCTCTTCGCCGCTTCCGCCACGGTGGCCGCAGTAGGACTGCGGAAGCTGTTCAAGAAGTAATCGGAACGGCAAGCAGCAGCGCCAGCTGCGGACTACGGAAAGGGGGACAGGTGAAGTTCATTGGTGCAGGCGCACGCCCGGGCCAGCCACAGATCGACCACGATCTCATCTTCACCGTCCCCAATTTCCTGACTGTGTTGCGCTTCATGGGTGTTCCCCTGTTCGTGTGGCTGGTGCTGTGGCAAAGGGAATACGGTTTCGCTGTGCTCGTGCTAGCGGTCATGGGCGGCACAGACTGGGTGGATGGCTACGTCGCGCGGCGTTTCAACCAAACCTCCAAACTGGGCCGCATCCTCGATCCCGTCGCGGACCGTCTGGCCCTCATCACGGTCGCTGTGACTCTCGCCATCGCCGGGGTGGTGGATTGGTGGTACTTGGCCGCCCTGGTGGTGCCCGACGTCGTTCTTGCCACCGCTTCGCTGTTCTATTTCCATAGCCACCCCGACCTTCCAGTGAGCAGGATCGGCAAGATCCGGACGGCGTTCCTGCTCCTCGGCACGCCTCTTCTGGTCCTCTCGAAGCTCGCGATTCCCTACACCAACGTCTACTTCGTGATCGCCTGGGTCTGCCTGGGCTTGGGTCTGGCAGGGCACTGGGTGGCGGCCTACAACTACTTCTGGGCAATCCTCCGCAAGGGGAAAGAACTCAAAGCCCACGACGGCGGCCGCAGCTGATGGCCTGGTTCGCAGTCCTTCTTGCGGTGCTTGGCGCTTTCTGCCTCGCCATTGGCGCCCAGCGCCAGGGCAGCGCGGTCAAGGCCGATACCGGTGGCCTCGCCCTTAGTTCCCAGGGTTTCCTGAGGCTTCTCCGAAATCCGCGGTGGGTGCTCGGCCTGCTGTTGCTTGCCTTGGGCATGTGCATGAACGCCATTGCCTTGGTGTCGGCACCCCTGACGGTGGTGCAGCCCATCGGAGCCATCGCCTTGGTCATCACCACGGTGGTCAACGCCAAGGACCAGGGACTCAGTATCAACCGCGGCACGGTGGTGGCGATCTCGGCTTGCGTGACCGGATCGGCGATGTTCGTCCTACTGGCCGTCAACGCCACACAGGAGAACCATCACGTCAGCGGCGAGGACGAAATTACCATCGTTCTCCTGCTGGCACTCGCCGTCGGGCTTTTTGGAACGTTGGCGGTCATGTTCCGGCACCGCATGAGCGCCTTTGTGTACATCCTGGGTGCCGGCGTGTTGTTCGGCTTCGTGGCGGTCCTGACACGCATCATCGGCCGGCACCTGCTGGACCCCAATGGGCACTTCCTGCTCAATGTGCAGTGGTATACCGTGGTTGCCATTGCCGCTGCCGGCGGTCTCGGTTCTTGGTTCGTGCAGAGTGCCTATTCGGGCGGGCCGCCGGACCTGGTGATCGCTGGGTTGACTGTGATCGACCCCATTGTCGGAATTGCCATCGGGATCGCAATTTTGGGTGAGCTTCGTCCCGATGTGCACGCCGTGCTGGCAATCGCCATGGCTGTGGCCGCTTCCCTTGCTATCGTGGGGGTTATTGCCCTGAGCCGGCACCATCCCGAGGTCACCAAGCGAAAACGTGACGCGAAGGCGGCAGCAAGCCGGAAGGCCTAGGGCAAAAAGTTCGACAACCGTGCCCCGCACACCCGCGGCAGGCAACCGGCGAAGACACCGCAGGGCCAGGCGTCTTGCGATGTTCGCACCGTGACCATCAGGAGTTCTCCACGTGACCGTTCCCGAAACCAACAAACCCCTCACCATTCTGATCGCGGCGGAGACCTACCGCCCGAACGTCAACGGTGCTGCTCAGTTCGGGTACCGGCTTGCCAAAGGCATGAAGGCGCGGGGGCACAACGTCCACGTGCTGGCCTGCCGGGCGGACAACGGCAAGAGCTTCACCGAATTCGGGGATGAAGGCACCGTGCACCGCTTGAAGTCCCACGGCGTCTTTACACACGAGTACTTTCGCATTTGCTACCCCTGGGAAATCAAGAACGACATTCGGCTGCTCTTCGACAAGGTGCAGCCCGACGTCGTTCACATCCAAAGCCATTACATGATCGGCGAGCACGTTCTCTACGAGGCCAAGAAGCGTGGCATCCGGATCATAGCCACCAACCACTTCATGCCTGAAAACCTGAACCCGTTCTTGCCGTTCCCGCAGTGGTTCAAGGACATCATCGGGCGGGTCTCGTGGAAGGACATGGGCAAGGTCATGGGCCTGGCAGACGTCGTAACCACTCCCACGCCGCTTGCCGCGAAAGCCATGCATCAGCACGCTTTCCTTCGCAAGGTCCTGCCTCTGTCCAACGGTATTGACGCGGCCGCTTATGAATTGGGCCCGGGCGAAGAGATCGAGCCGCATGCCAACCCCACCGTCCTCTTTGTCGGCCGCCTTGCCGAAGAAAAGCATGTAGACGTCCTGATCGACGCCGTCTCCAAGACACCCGCCGAACTCAACGTGCATCTTGAAATCGTCGGCGGCGGCGAGGTCCGCGCTTCATTGGAGGCCCAAGCCAAGCGCCTGGGCCTGGGGGAGCGGGTCAGGTTCCTGGGCCTCGCGAGCGATGAGGACCTGAGGAAGGCGTACATTCGCGCTGACCTGTTCTGCATGCCCGGAACCGCCGAACTGCAGTCCCTCGTGACGCTCGAGGCGATGTCGGCGTCGACACCGGTTCTGCTCGCCAACGCGATGGCCCTGCCGCACCTCGTGCGCGAAGGCGAGAACGGGCATCTGTTCACGCCTGGGGACAGCAGCGAGCTGGCAGCCCGGATCACCGAGCTCTTCCGCCTGCCGGCGGGCGAACTCGAAGCCATGGGCAAGGCGAGCCGCGCCATGGTGGAGCCGCACAGCATCCAAGGCACGCTGCAGACGTTCGAGGACCTCTACCGCGGGGCGAGCTATGAGGACAAGGTCATCTAGTCACCTGGACACGGCGTAGACCCCCGGTTGGCGTCGGTACCCGAATTGTTTTGCTAGAGTGTTTTGGCCGGGAGGACGCCGACAAAGCGGCCCCGGGCCGACTCGGGGCTATAGCTCAGCTGGTTAGAGCGCGGGACTCATAATCCTAAGGTCCTCGGTTCAAGTCCGAGTAGCCCTACCCGAAAAGAGCCCCTGAGCTGCGGAAACGCAGATCAGGGGCTCTTTTGCGTATTGCTAGACGCACTCCGTATTGCTACACCCACCCCGGGTTGCTAGACGCACTCCGGGCGATACGTCGGATCTGCGGGGCCGCTCTGGAGAAGCGCGTTGGAGACAAGGGACCACACGTTTGGATCGTTGGGAGATTGATCGTGTTCGAAGGTGTCGAGGGGGCAGTAGTCCTGAAGCACGAGGTTGGACACTTGCTTCACCGGCCCAACAAGAGCCTGGCTCGCATAAGGGGTAACGACCTCGTCGTATCGGGTCGAAATCACGGTGTAGGACGGGCCGGGTACGGCGTCGCCGATCGAGTTGAGCTCGGCCATGAACGCCGACCCGGCATGCTGGTCCGTGCAGGCCTGGCACAGGGTGCTCGTTGCGGTCGTGTCGAGAATCATCCCCGCGGGAGACGGCGCGATGAGGCCTTGTGTGCCGTGGTTCGACGGAGCAATGCCAACGAGGTGGTGCACGTACTTGGCGCCACCGAGGAAGCCGATGTAGTAGCGCGGCATCATCCCGCCTTGGCTGTGCCCGACGAGGTCGACCTGCTTCGCGCCCGTCGCGCCGAGAACTGATTTCACGAACGTCGCAAGCTCAGCTGCGGAGTTGCGGATTGCCCCGCTGGCGGGGACGCCATTGACCACGCCGTAGTTGAGCGAAAAGACGCAGTACCCCTGGTCCTTGAGCACCGGTGAAAGCAGCGCCCAGTTCTTGAACATCGTCTCGAACGTTCCCGGGACGAGGACCACCGGGTACGGATGTACGCTCGACGGCTTGCACGTCCAATCGTTTGCTCCGGGCGGGTCCGGCGAGATCGAGTCGGCCTGAGCCGCGGGTGCGGCAAAGAGTCCAATCGTGAGCGCTGCAGCGGCGAGCACGGCGGTGAGTCGGAATCGGCGCATGGCCTTGCCTTTCTCTTGGCCGCGAACCCCTATGTCCGCGGCATCCCTAGTTACCTTGCGGTAACTTACCGGTGGGTTGCAATAGCGTGCGGAGATCTTGAGAAAACGTGCACCTGCCCGTCGGGCCAGGAGAGGGCCGAATGCCACACCAGTCACAAGAGTGGCCACAGGTCTCATAGGACCAAGGCTAAATTCACTCGGGAGTCCAAAGCAGCACATCCTTCCAGCGATAGGCAGCCTGCCGAGAACAGCGCGCGTTACAAGGCCGCCTTCGTCATCGGGCGATGGGGGCAGATTGAAATCAGAAGAATCGCGTGAGATTGGCCAGGACAACCAGGGCGAGGATAGACAGGGCAAGCATCCATCCCGCCCGCCGGAGCCGCGCCCGGTCAACGAGAGTACGAAGCGCGGCGAATTCATGCTGGAGAGATGCGGCGTCCGCACCGGCCGGCGGGTTCCGGTGCCAGGTCCCCGCCCGGACGGCCGCCGCTGCAACCAGGGCTTTCTGCGTTGGCGTGATTACGGTCGGGCGGCCGTTGAGCCAGCGCAGGAGCTGCCGGTCCGTGACCACCGCGACGCCGGAGGGACGTTCCCTGACCGTCATGCTCTTGGGGGCAACGATGACGACAACGCCGGTGACATCCACGGCCTGGTTCGCTCCGCTTGTCAGAAGCTTCGCCGCGCGGGCGGCTTCATAGCCGGCGTTGTGGAGGTGGCGCTGCTTCTTGCCGGCGACCATCAGTGTCCGCCCGGCCACCCAGACGGACTGACCCGTGTGGTTCTTGGTATTGAGGGTGAAGACCCCTGACGGACCTATCAAAACGTGATCGATATCCGATGTGCCGGCGCCGACCGGGACGGCGTGCAGGACCGTCCATTCCGGTCCTAGACGTTCAAGGATCCTCCCAACCGCTATTTCGCCGAGGGCGCCCTTATACCAGGCGTGGTTGTCCGGGGTCAGCGGGCCAGCACCGAAAATACGCCCCAGAAAGGATCGCGGGGACGCACCCGCCCTGTCGGCGAGCAACTTCTCGATGACCGCCTGTCCCGGGATCCGGTCACTCAGCCCGCCACGCTCCAGATTGCCACCGGGCCGTAGCGGAAAGTCCTGTGATGCAGGTTCAGATCTCACGAGGTTCCCTCTATCCCTTGTCCCGTCGGAACGAAGTGCCCGCCGGACTGGTCCAGCCATGCCATCGCCTCGTTCCTGGACGTGAAAAAGCGGCTCGGACACGGCGGCTTGTGGACGCCGAGGAAAAGGCTGGCAATGACCCGGTCCACCGGGCTGGACCCAAGCAACGCAATCCGCGAGGCGGCGCAAGTGGAGAAGATCGAGCGGGCATCCCGGCTGAGACCCTCCGTCATTGAGATGTCGACCAGCAACGGATACTGGGACCCCCGGCAGGCGTCGTCGACGGCCGCCATTGCCGCAAGCGCATGGGAGGCCTCGATGGTGCCCTTCGGTTTCCAGATCATGTGGACGACGCCATCGGTCCGCAGTTCCAGCTCGAGCATCCTCATGACTCCCGTGTCATGCCTTGCTGGTCCGGCGTCGGACATCTTCCTCAACTTCTCCCGTGTCGGTGGCCCCATCCCACTGGAGCGGCCCGAATCGTCGTCCCCAGACAATGCTCACAGGTAGGACGGCCAAGAGTAGCGTTCCCGGGGAAATCCTTGGGAAATCCTGTGGGGAGAGACTGCAATCAGCTTGGTGGATCGTTTCCCAGGAAGGTCCCTGGTGGCATCCAGGCGCCAAAGACCGGGCCCGGATCGGGCCGCTTTGCGTGCCGCCCGTCGTCGGAGATTCCTTGTTTGAGACGGTGCAGGACCCATGGGAACAAGTGCTCGCGTGCCCAGATAATGTCATCGGTCCTTGCTTCGCGCCAGGTGCGCCCGGGTAGGTCTTTCGGTGTCATCGGTTCCAAGGTGTGGGAGACGTTGAGGGTATCGAGCACCATGATGGCGATGGTGTGCTGGCCCAGGGGGGAGAAGTGCAGGCGGTCCGGATCCCACATTCGTGGATGGGTGAGTTGGCGCAGGGCCCAGAGGTCGGCGATTATCGCGTCGTGGCGCGCGGCGATGGTCCGCAGGTTCTCGTTGAAGATGGCTACCTTGGCGCGGGTGCGTCCCAGCACGGGCGTAGCACCCCAGTCCGGGCCGGCGAACAAAACAATCGTTGCGCCGGTCGAGGCAAGAAGTTGCACGCCGGCGTCCATCCGGACGGCGAGTTTGTCGGGATCGCTTCTGCGGAAGATCAGGTCATTGCCCCCGGCATTGAGAGTGATCAGATCCGGTTGCAGCGCTAGCGCGGGGCCCACCTGCTCGTCCAGTATTTGATGGAGCAACCGTCCACGGACCGCCAGATTCGCGTAAGCGAAATCTTCGTGTCCGGTGCTCAGTTCTTCCGCGACCCGGTCCGCCCACCCCCGCAGGCCTCCCGGGCTGCGCGGCTCCGGATCTCCCACCCCTTCGGTGAACGAATCACCTAAGGCCACATAACGGCTCCACGGGTGCAGGCGAGCCCCGGAACCAACGGAGCTACCCTGCGCCGGACTTTCGGCGCTGGGAGCGTTCATCCCTCCATACTGCTCCTACCGGGCCGAACCCGCCACGGCAGGCTGCGGGCAATAGCTACTGAACTCACGAGCCGGATGCGCATCCTAGAGTTATCCTGTGAACGTCGAATTGCCCTCGCTGATCGATCCTGACCTGTGGACATTCGTCGATGAGTCCCGCGCCTTCTACGCCCGCAGGCCGTCTGGCCGTGGTCCGGGCAGCCGGGAAGAGCTGCTCGCATTCCGAGCGGCCATGGAAGCACCCCCAGAGTGTGATCCACGGCCAATCGCAGAGCTGGCTAGCGCGCTTGGCCGAAGCGTTCCGGTGCGGATCCACCTGCCGGTCGGCAATCCGGTGGCGGGCGTGTTCCTGGAAATCCACGGCGGCGGCTTCTACATGGGCTCGGCCGCCGGAAGCGACCTTCGCAACAGGCGGCTCGCGGACGCGCTCGGCATTGCAGTGGTCAGCGTGGATTACCGGCTCGCTCCCGAGCACCCGTGGCCGTCCGCCCCCGACGACTGCGAGACAGCGGCGCTGTGGCTGGTGGAGCACGCCGAAGGCCGTTTTGGCACAGCGAAACTCGCTATCGGTGGCTTCTCTGCCGGTGCGACGCTGGCGATGGCTACGCTTGTCCGGTTGCGCGACCGCGGGGTTACGGCATTTAGCGGCGGCGTGCTGCAGTTCGGCACCTATGACCTCTCCGCGACGACGCCGGCCGGACGCCTCATCGCCGACGAGTATTTTCTTGACGCCTATGCCGGGAACACGCCGGATCGCACACACCCCGACCTCTCACCACTCTTCGCCGAGCTCGCCGGCCTGCCGCCGATCATGATCGTGATCGGCAGCGAGGACATCCTCCTGGAAGACAATCTCGCCATGGCCGGACGGATGTCGGACGCCGGTGTCCAGGTCGACCTGCGTATCTATCCCGCCTCCCCTCACGGCTTCACCGGACACGGGACGGGGATGGGCCGGGCCGCCGTCGGCCACATGGACGCGTGGCTCCGAGCCCGGCTTGGCCCCGAAGCCTGAATCGCTTGGCCGGGATGGCCACGAAGGTCGGTTCCCGGCATCAGTTCCCTGGGCGCGACACACTTGGTCGGGTGGCAGACAGGTATAGAGCATGAGGCAACCTTCCAAAGCTCCTGACCGGGAGCGCACCTTCAGATTGTTGTATGAGTTGGTCCACCCGGAGCTCATGAGATTTGTTCAGCGCCGCGCCCACCCGGACCACGCCGAAGACGTCGTCGCCGACGCATTCCTTGTCGTGTGGCGACGCCTCGATGAGCTGCCGAGCCGCCATGACGACGCGAGAGCATGGATCTTCGGCATCACGCGCAACATTCTTCTAAACACCCACCGGGGCGAACGGCGTCGCCTGGCGCTCGGTGTCCGTCTCGCGGATGCCGCAGCTCTCGCCTACCTGGACGAGGACGCAGACCCGATCGTGAATCGCATTGACCTGGGCAAAGCATGGTGCGCGCTTTCCGAGACCCATCAGGAGGCCCTGGGCCTTGTTGTCTTCGAAGACCTCAACGCACCACAGGCAGCTGCTGTACTCGGCATCTCACCGGTTGCCTTCCGTCTTCGACTGAGCCGTGCCCGCCGAGCGCTTCGCCTCCTTCTCGAACACCTACCCCGGCACTCCCGTATACCTGCGGCTTCGTTCGAAAGGACAACCACGCCATGACCCGCAATCAAGAGATCGACACTTTACTTCGATCATTGGACGTCGCGGACCACAAGGCCCCCGTCGACAATGAACGGGCCCGTGCCGATCTTCTCCGCATCTTGTCCACCGACCCGGTGCAGGCGCCATCCCCGGGCCCGTCGACGAAAACCGCTGCCGGCAAGGGTCGTCGTCTTGGAGGTACCGGATGGACGGCCCGCAGGGTCGCCGTGGTGGGAGGAATGGTGGCGGTAGTCACCGCAGGCCTGGTTGTCCTGCCGTCCTTGTCAGGCGGGGACCCGGCGTTTGCCAGCTGGACCCCCGCTCCTGCCGGCATGACTGAGACTGAACGTAACAGTGCAGCCGCCGAGTGCCGTGCGTCCAAGAAGAATGTGGGGGGTGGAATGTACGCGGACGACGTCGACTCGGCTGCGGTGGCGATTGCCGAGCGGCGCGGCGTGTGGACCACGGTGGTGCTCACGGGTGAGGACGGGTTCTCGGCCCTGTGTATTACTGATGACGCCGTCAGTCTTTTCGGTAAGGGAATGATCGGCTCGGTAGGAAAGTCAACCGCTCACCCGGTTCCGGGCCCTCGCGAGTTAACGGCCACGGCTCTGGGGACGGGAACGATGAGCGCAGGCGATATTTCCATCGCGGCCGGCGACGCGGGCTCTGACATTCTCGCAGTCGTCTACAGGAGCCGGACCCGTGGGGACGTGACAGCGACCGTGTCCCGGGGACACTTCGCTCTGTGGTTGCCAGGAGACGAACTGCGGAACGCGTCGAGCGATGGCGTCGAGGTCGAAGTGAGCTATGAGGACGGCACCACGGGAACGAGTCGTCTAACCCTTTGAAACAACAAGACACAGGGGGCTGCCTTGCGCACAAGGAGCCCGGGATGCCTGGTTGCTTGTCTGGAGGTCCGTGGTTACTGTAAGTTACTCATCAGTAACTTGTGCGAAGGAGCGCCATGTCCAAGGCAGCAATCGATCTTGAGAATCTCCCATACGCCGACGGTGACTTCTACGGCTTTGAGCAATTGCTCACGGGCAAGGAGCAAGACCGGCTGGCTGAGATCCGGGCCTTCCTTTCCCGTGAGGTCAAGCCGATTGCCGTCGATTGCTGGAACCGTGGGGAATTCCCCATGGACCTGATTCCCAAGCTGGCTGAGATTGACCTGGTCAGTCCGGTAAGGCGGCAAGGCTATTCCAACGTGTTCGCCGGCCTTGTCCACGCAGAGGCAACCCGCGCCGATGCCTCAATTGCCACGTTCATGGGCGTTCATGACGGCTTGTTCACCGGTTCCATCGAGGCGTTGGCATCCCAAGAGCAACAGGATGCCTGGCTGCCGGACATTTACTCCCTCAAGAAAATCGGCGCCTTTGGACTTACGGAACCATTGGGCGGCTCGGACGTCGCAGGCGGCACCAGGACCACTGCGCGCCGCGAAGGCGGCAACTGGATCCTCAACGGGGCAAAGCGCTGGATCGGCAATGCCACCTTCTCGGACTGGGTTGTGATCTTCGCCCGCGACCTCGGCGACAACCAGGTCAAGGGCTTCCTGGTGGACACAAGCCTCCCTGGATTCAAGGCAAGCAAGATCGAAAACAAGATCTCGCTGCGGACCGTCCAGAATGCCGACATCACCCTCGAAAACGTGGTGGTCCCGGACTTCTTCAAACTGGCCAATGCCAACAGCTTCAGGGATACCAACAAGGTCCTCAAAGTCACGCGGCTTTCGGTTGCATGGCAGGCTGTAGGCCAGCAGCTCGCAGCGTTTGACGTCGCCCGCCGCTATGCGGATGAACGGATGCAGTTCGGGAGGCCCCTGGCATCGTTCCAGTTGGTGCAGCAGCAACTCGTGCAGATCCTGGGCAACACCGTCAGCTCCCTGGGCATGATGGTGCGTCTCGCGCAGCTTGAGGACGCCGGGGTGGCCAAGGACGAGCAATCCGCGCTGGCGAAAGCATTCACCACGGCCCGCATGCGAGAAAGCGTTGCCCTGGGCCGCGGCATCCTGGGCGGCAACGGCATTGTCACGGACTACGAGATGGCCAAGATCTTCGCCGACGCCGAGGCCATCTACTCCTACGAAGGCACCCACGAAATCAACACCCTTGTCACCGGGCGGGCCATCACGGGGATTTCCGCCATCGTCTAGCGCCAGCACATCGTCTAGGGGCAACACACCGTCCAGGGGCAGCAAAACGGACGGTCGGAGATCCGTGACGAAGGCAAGCGGGTTGACATACTCATCCCCGTGCCGGACTCCCCAGTGAAGGCACGGTGATCCCGCGCAGTGGCCGACCCTCACTGCGCCGACGGCTTGTCCTTTGTTCACCGTGGCCCCCTCTGCGAGGTCGCTGTCCACTGGCTCAAAGCTGCTCCGCAGTCCGCCCCCGTGGTCGATGGTGATCACCGGCCGGTCCACCACGACGCCTACGAAGCTCACGGTGCCGTCGGCGGGCGCGGCGACCGTGACGCCGTCGTCGGCTGCTTGCAGATCCACGCCGCGGTGCCCACTCAGCCACGGCTTGTCCGGAGGGGCGAAACCACGCAGGACGGCGGGCTTGGGGGAGAGCGGCCACGCCCAGTCCGGGCGGATGCCGGGCGGGTTGGGTGCGCCCGGAGGCGGCGATGCCACGGCAGGCGGCGCGCCCAGGGCAACGAGCAATAGAACGTTGGCCAGGAGATGTGCGGTTCTCATGGAACCAGCCTTCGTTGGCGCTGCAGATCCCGAAAGCCTCCAGTGCGGCTATGTGGAAAACGATGCGGGAAACCTGCCGAAGGCGAGAGGCTGAACCCGGGGCTTAAGCGGTCATGAGGTCGAAGGCGCTGTAGTACACTTGGTGGAGCAGTTTGCTGTGCCCTCAGGCTTGTTCAGAAGCGCTTCTCATTCAGTTGCGCGGGGGCTCCAGGCTGACTACGCGTATCCAACCCTCCAATTGCGAATCCTCGTGGATTCAGTGCTGCGGAGGATTGTGCCTCTTGCGGTCCGGCGAGTCATTGGCCGGATGAGAAGTGCAATGGATGCCAGGAGCCAAGGCCCGTTCGGGTCCGGCTAATTAACCGTCAACTATTGGCAGGGTAAGAGCGGCCCGTGTGGCTCTCTCATGAATGACCTGCCGGAAGGAGCGTCGGCATGCCCGTCGTAACTATGCGCCAGCTGCTTGACAGCGGCGTCCACTTTGGACACCAGACCCGTCGTTGGAACCCGAAGATGAAGCGATTTATCTTCACGGAGCGCAACGGCATCTACATCATTGACCTTCAGCAGTCGCTGTCCTACATCGACCGCGCTTTCGAGTTCGTCAAGGCCACTGTCGCCCACGGCGGCACCGTCCTGTTCGTCGGCACCAAGAAGCAGGCTCAGGAAGCAATCGCTGAGCAGGCTACCCGTGTTGGCCAGCCGTACGTCAACCAGCGTTGGTTGGGCGGTATGCTCACCAACTTCCAGACCGTCGCCAAGCGCATCCAGCGCATGAAGGAACTCGAAGAGATCAACTTCGAGGACGTCGCAGGCTCGGGCTACACCAAGAAGGAGCTCCTGCTCCTCAAGCGTGAACTCACCAAGCTGGAAACCAACCTCGGTGGTATCCGCAACCTGACCAAGGCTCCTTCCGTTCTGTGGGTTGTTGACACGAAGAAGGAACACCTGGCTGTTGACGAAGCCAAGAAGCTGAACATCCCGGTTGTTGCCATCCTGGACACCAACTGCGACCCCGACGAAGTTGACTTCCCGATCCCGGGTAACGACGACGCCATCCGCTCCGTAAACCTGCTGACCCGCGTGGTTGCCGACGCCGTTGCTGAGGGCCTCATCGCCCGTAACCAGCGCGCAACCGGTGCTGCAGAGGCCCCGGAAGAGCCGCTGGCTGAGTGGGAGCGCGAGCTCCTCGAAGGCAGCAAGGCCGAAGCTGCTGAAGCTCCGGCTGCAGAAGCTGTCGAAGCCCCGGCCGCCGAGGCCACGGAAGCTGCTGCCGGCGAAGCCGAAGCAGACAAGTAAATCCGGACCTTTCCTGCGCCGGATTTCGGCGCGGGGAGCTACTGACAGGATGGCGGCCCACTCGGTGGGCTGCCGTCCTGTCAGTCCGTAAACACATAAATTTCTAGACAGAGGGGTTCACATGGCGAACTACACTGCTGCTGACATCAAGGCCCTGCGCGAGCGCACCGGCGCCGGCATGATGGACGTCAAGAAGGCTCTTGACGAGGCCAACGGCGACGCCGAGAAGGCCATCGAGATCATCCGCATCAAGGGCCTCAAGGGCGCTACCAAGCGCGAAGGCCGCTCCACCGCCGAGGGCCTGGTTGCAGCCAAGGTCACCGACGGCGTGGGCGTAATGATCGAGGTCAACTGCGAGACCGACTTCGTCGCCAAGGCTGACAAGTTCATCCAGCTGGCAGACAAGGTCCTGGCCGTCGCCGTCGAGTCCGGCGCTGCCGACCTCGAGACCCTGCTGGCCATCGACGTCGACGGCAAGCCCCTTTCCGAGGTTGTCGTCGAAGAAGGTGCCGTTCTCGGCGAAAAGGTTGTTGTCCGCCGCATCGCCCGCATTGAAGGCGGCACGGTTGACGCTTACCTGCACAAGACCTCCAAGGACCTCCCGGCCCAGGTCGGCGTCCTGTTCGCCGTTGAGGGCGAGGGCGACGCCGCTGCTACCGCAGCCCACGACGTTGCCGTCCACGTTGCAGCCATGGCCCCGAACTACCTGAGCCGCGAAGACGTCCCGGCCGAACTGGTCGAGTCCGAGCGCCGCATCGCCGAAGAGACCGCCAAGGCCGAAGGCAAGCCGGAAGCCGCTCTCACCAAGATCGTTGAAGGCCGCGTCACGGGCTTCTACAAGGGCGAAGTTCTCCTTGACCAGGCATTCGCCAAGGACTCCAAGAAGACCGTTGCACAGGTTCTCGAAGAGGCCGGCGTCAAGGCAACCGCAGTTGCCCGTTTCCGCGTCGGAAACTAGTTAGACATACAAAAGGGGTGGTCACTTCGGTGGCCGCCCCTTTTGCATGCAACGGCAGGCCCGCAACGAGCGCATCTACAGCCGGCAGCTTTCTGCCCGGCCCCCAGCAAGATAATCTAGCCAGAGTCCATAAACGGGAAGGCACCATGGAAACCGAGAACACTGCAATCCATCCGGAGAAGACCCGTCGTCGTGTGCTGCTGAAGCTGTCCGGCGAGGTCATCGGCGGCGGAAAGCTTGGTGTGGACCCGGAAACCGTCCGCGCCATCGCCAAGCAGATCGCCGCTGCGGTTTCCGAGGTCGAGGTGGCAATCGTCGTCGGCGGCGGTAACTTCTTCCGCGGCGCCGAACTGTCCCAGAGCGGCATGGACCGCTCCCGCGCCGACTACATGGGAATGCTCGGCACTGTCATGAACTGCCTGGCCCTGCAGGACTTCCTGGAGCAAGCGGGCGTCGAGACCCGTGTCCAGAGCGCCATCACCATGGGACAGGTAGCCGAGGCCTACATTCCGCGCCGTGCCATCCGCCACATGGAAAAAGGCCGCGTTGTCATCTTCGGCGCAGGCGCAGGCCTTCCGTACTTCTCCACCGACACCGTGGCCGCCCAGCGCGCACTCGAAGTGCATGCCGACGTCGTGCTCATGGCAAAGAGCGGTGTGGACGGCGTCTACACCGCGGACCCCAAGAAGGATCCCACGGCCGAGAAGCTCGAAAAGCTCAGCTACGACGAGGCCCTGCGCCGTGACATCCGCGTCATGGACCAGACCGCCATGACCATGTGCAAGGACAACGATTTGTCCATGGTTGTCTTCGGCATGGAAGGCGAAGGGAACGTCACCCGGGCCATCCTCGGCGAAAAGCTGGGCACCCTGGTCACCCCCTAGCAAGGGCTAGGATATTTCTAGGACTCTTCCGCCCGCAGGGGCGGAAATTTATTGTGCATTGCGGCCCGTGGACCGGGGCGCGACTATTTCTGAGGAGAAACCGTGATCGAAGAAACCTTGCTCGAAGCCGGGGAAAAGATGGACAAGGCGGTCGAGGTAGCCAAGGAGGATTTCGCGTCGATCCGTACCGGTCGCGCGAACCCCGGACTCTACAACAAGGTGATCGTGGAATACTACGGCACCCCCACACCGCTGCAGCAGCTGGCTTCCTTCGCTATTCCGGACGCCAGGACCATCCTCATCACGCCCTTTGACAAGACCTCAATGCGCGACATCGAAAGGGCCCTGAGCGACTCCGAGGTTGGCGCCAATCCGTCCAACGACGGCAACGTCATCCGGATCACCATCCCGGAGCTCACCCAGGAACGCCGCAAGGAATACGTCAAGATCGTCAAGGGCAAGGGTGAGGACGCAAAGGTTTCCATCCGAAGCATCCGACGCAAGGCCAAGGACGCCCTGGACAAGCTCGTCAAGGACGGCGAAGCCGGCGAAGACGAGGGTGCCCGTGGCGAAAAGGAACTCGACGCCATCACCAAGGCACACGTCGACGGTATCGACGAGCTCCTCAAGCGCAAGGAAGCCGAGCTGCTCGAGGTCTGATGAGCGAGGCTGAGCCGGCGCCCGCGCGGGGGATTCCCACACGCGCCAGACGCCAACGCGGCAACCCGACGCCCAAGGCAGGCCGGAACCTTCCGGCCGCCATCGGCGTCGGGCTCGCCATGCTCTTCGCCGTCCTCGGCGGCCTGCTGTTCCTGCCGTTGGGGTTCGTTCTCCTGACCACCGCGTTTGCGGTCCTCGGCGTGTGGGAAATTTTCCGTGCTCTCGAAGGCCAGGGCACCAGGATGCCGATCATTCCCGTGCTGACCGGTACCGTGGCGATGCCGCTCGCGGCGTACTTCGGTGGCACCGAAAGCCTGCTCTTCGCGATGGTGCTCAGCAGCACGGCCGTCCTGCTTTGGCGCTCCCTTGAAAGCGCTGCCGGAGCTCCGCGCAGTGTCTTCTCCGGAATTTTCACGCTTGCCTGGGTGCCTTTCCTGATCAGCTTTGCCATCCTGCCCCTCCATGCAGGCGGGGGAGCGACGACGGCGGGTCCCTGGCCCGCCGGGCAGGTTCCGGCGGGTGCCTGGCAGATCGCCGTCATGCTGTTGCTGGTAGTGTCCAACGATACTTTCGGGTACCTCGTGGGGGCACTCTTCGGGAAGCATCCGATGGCTCCCAAAATCAGCCCCAAAAAGACCTGGGAAGGGTTCGCTGGCTCGGTGGCAGGTGCCATGGTCATCGGGATCCTCGCCAGCATTTTCGTGCTGGATAGGCCGTGGTGGGTCGGCGTGGTGCTCGCCGTGGGCATGGTGGCCGCGGCTACCGCAGGTGACCTCGCGGAATCCATGGTCAAACGGGAACTCGGCGTGAAAGACATGAGCAGCATCCTGCCCGGACACGGCGGGGTCATGGACCGCCTCGACTCGATCGTCTTCGCGGCGCCGGCAGCATTTATTCTTTACGCGCTGTTGAGCGGCGCCTGACAACCACCCAGAAGGAAAGCAGTGGCAGTGGACATTCGTCGCCAGATCCCCGCAGCATTTGAGCGCGTGGCGCACAGCAGGTACGGCTACAACGCAAAGCAAGTCGACCAGTTCTTCCAGCGCGCCCGGTTGTCGTTTGAAAACAGGGCCGAGGCAGCCGAGAAAATCGGCAGCACCGATGTCCGCGCGGTTTCGTTTGATCCCGTCAAGGGCGGCTACGACGCCAACGCTGTGGACGCAGCATTGGACCGCCTCGAAGATGCCTTCGCCCGGCGTGAACGTGACGAGCTGATAGCGGCCGAAGGCGAGGAAGCCTGGTTGCTGAAGATCGGCAAACTCTCCGGGGTGTTGCGCGGCCGTTTGCACCGGCCCGATGGCGAACGTTTCCGGCGGCCCGACAAGAAGCGTGCGCGCAGCTACAACATCGCCGAGGTCGATGCCTTGTGCGTCTCCCTGATCGGTTACCTGGAAAACGACAAACCGCTGAGCGTCGACAACGTCCGCCGAGCGGCTTTCTCCGAGGCCCGCGGGCGCGACGGCTACGAAGAGGCTCAGGTTGATGCCTTCCTCGACCGGGTCGTCGAACTCATGGCGGCGATCGACTAGCAGAACCGACAAGGTCCGGGCGCCGGCTCCGCCGCGCTCCGCGGACCTCAGCGGAGCTGGCGTTCCGTGGCCACCGGCCGTTCCGGGACGTGAAGCCTGGTCATCAGGCGGGTCACGGTCCCGGGGACCCGGTGTTTCGTTGCCCGTGAGACGAGCACCATCACGGCAAACGCGGCCGGCACGGTCCAAGCCGCGGGCTGGGCAAGCCATCCGGGCGCAGCGGAACCGATGATCGTGCCCGATACCAGCGCACCGCCGCAAAGGACGGCTCCCGTCAGCATGCCTGCAATCGCGCCTGTGTCGCTCAGGCCACGCCACCAGATGCCCAAAAGCAGGACGGGACAAATGGTGGACGCCGTGAAAGCGAACACCAGCCCTACGCTGCCGGCCAAGGCCATCGAATCCGTGGTGAACGCAAAAACCAGGGGGACGACGGCGGCAAGGAGGGCGGCCACCCGGAATCCGCGCACGCTCCCGCCAAGAAGGTCCTGGCTGATGACGCCGGCCAGCGAAACCACCAATCCCGAGGTTGTCGAGAGGAACGCCGCAAACGCACCCGCAACCACCAATGCCGACAGGAGATCGCCGGGCACCCCACCCAGCAGCTTTCCAGGCAACAGCAGGACCAAGGCGTCGGGCCGTCCGTTGCTTGCGAGCTCAGGCGCGAAGACCCGCCCGAGCAGGCCGAACGCCGTCGGGAACAAATAGAAGACCGACAGCAGGCCCAACACGATGAGGGTGGTTCGGCGCGCCGATTGGCCGTCCGGGTTGGTGTAAAAGCGGACAAGGACGTGGGGGAGTCCCAGCGTTCCGAAAAGGAGCGCCACCAAGAGCGAGACAGTCTGGTAGAGCCCTGCCGCCTGAAGGCCCGTGGGATTGCTGGACGCCTCCGCCAGGACCGCTGAGCCGCCGCCCGTCTGGTTCAGCAGCAGGAACACCACAGGCACCGCCAAAGCCGTCAGCTTGAGCCAGTATTGGAAAGCCTGGACGAAGGTGATGGAACGCATGCCACCAGCCACTACCGTCATGCAGACCACCGCCACGACGGCGATGGAGCCCACCCACGAAGGCAATCCCGTGCTGATCCGGATGGTGAGCCCGGCGCCCTGCAACTGCGGCACGATATAGAGCCACCCGACGGCAACCACCACAAGGCTCGTGACGCGGCGGACGGCTTTCGACTCGAGCCTGGCCTCCGTGAAATCCGGGATCGTGTAGGCACCCGACCGGCGCAAGGGGGCGGCCACGAACAGCAAGAGCATCAGGTAGCCGGCCGTGTAGCCCACGGGGAACCAGAGAGCGTCCGTTCCCGTCAGCAGGATCAGCCCCGCGACCCCCAGGAAGCTCGCGGCCGACAAGTATTCGCCGCCGATCGCCGAGGCATTCCACCATGGCCGGACAGTGCGCGATGCCACGTAAAAGTCGCCAGTGGTACGCGAAATGCGCAGGCCGTAGAAGCCGATTCCCGCCGTCGCGAGCGCCACGCCCAGAAATGCGGCGAGCCCGACGGCGGGATTCACTTCTCCTCCACAAGATCGCGGTAGCGGGCTTCGTTCCTTGCCGCGGAGCGGTTGTACAGCCATGCGCTCAGGCCGATCACCGGATAGAGCGCCACTCCGAGGATGATCCAATTTACGGGGAGGCCGAGAATCCGCATCTGCGCGAGCTGAGGGACCAGCGCCACCATGGAGCCGTAGGCGGCCAGCACCAGCAGGAATCCGGAAGCCACCACCAAAGCTAGGCGCAATTGCGAACGGATGAGTGACCGGACGAAGACCTGCCCGACGTCGGAGTCCTCGGCAGCTTCCCGCGAATGGTACGGACGTTTGGGGGCTACCCTGGCAATTGATTGCGGGGCCGTGACCCTGACCCGGGTCATCCTTGTGGCCGGATCCGGGTGGCCTCGAGCTTGTCCCGCACGGACGGAAGGTGCCTGCGGCTGATCGGCAGTTCGGCTCCGGCGACAGTGACGCTGGGGCGTGCGGCGGCCAGTTTCATGTGCCGCACATGGTTCAGTGACATCAAATAGGAACGGTGGATGCGGATGAATCCGGCGTCCGCCCACTGCTGTTCGAGATCGCTCAGGGGTACCCGGATCAGGTAGCTCGCCTCCGCGGTGTGCAGCCGGGCGTAATCTCCCTGGGCCTGGACGTAGCTGACATCGTCCCTCCGGATCATCCGGGTTGTTCCGCCTTGGTCAACCGTGATCATCTCGGGCACCTTGCTGCCGTCCTTCATGAGCTCGCTGATGCGGCCGATGGACCGCGCCAGGCGCTCGGCACGCACCGGCTTGAGCAGGTAGTCGACGGCGGCCAGTTCGAACGCCTCGAGCGCACAGTCTTCGTCGGCGGTGACGAAGACGACGGCGGGAGGGCGGGGGCTGCGCGCGATGGCACGGGCGATGTCCAGACCGGAAAGCGCGGGCATGTGGATGTCCAGGAAGACCGCGTCCACAGATTCCGTTTCGAGGGCGCTGAGGGCTTCGGCACCCGAGGCCGCACGGTGGATGGCGCCGATGCGCTCGTCCCGGCCCAGCAGGAAGGCGAGCTCTTCAACGGCGGGGAGCTCGTCGTCGGCGACGAGTACGTTGATCATGGTTATAGATTAGCCTCAGGCATCATGGCTCGGCTGGGACTTCGGGACGCGGATAGTGATCAAGGTGCCCTCTCCCGGCGCGGTCTCGATGACGAGGCCGTGTTCGTCTCCGTAGACCTGCCGAAGGCGGGCATCGACGTTTCGCAGTCCAACATGGTCGCCGTCTGCGTGCCCCGCCAGGACCGAGCGCAGGTGTTCCGGATCAATGCCTACGCCGTCGTCTTCGATGGTGACCTCCGCGAAGGCCCCGGAGTCGTTTGCGCAGATGGTGATGTGGCCCGGTCCTTCCTTCGCTTCAAGCCCATGGCGCACGGCGTTTTCCACAAGCGGTTGCAGGCTCAGGAAGGGAATCACCGTGCTCAGGACTTCGGGCGCGATCCTGAGGCTCACTTGTACGCGGTCTCCGAAGCGTGCCTTCTCCAACAGCAGGTAGCGGTCGATGCTCCGGAGTTCCTCCGCCAAGGTGGTGAAATCCCCGTGGCGGCGGAAGGAGTACCGGGTGAAATCCGCGAACTCGACCACCAACTCCCTGGCCCTGGCGGGATCGGTGTTGATGAACGAGGCAATGGCGTTGAGCGAGTTGTAGATGAAATGGGGGCTGATCTGTGCGCGCAGGGCCCGGACTTCGGCCTCCATGAGCAAGGTGCGGGAAGCGTCGAGTTCGGCCAATTCCACTTGCACAGCCACCCAGTCGGCCAGCTCGCTTGTCGCCCGGACCAGCCCGGCGCCGGCTTGCGGGGCGAAGGCCGCGACCGCCCCCACCACGCGGTTTCCGGCCCTGATCGGCGCCACGACGGCGTTCAGTGCGTGCGACGCCGGGACAACCACGGTCCGTCCGTCGGCGAGAACTCCCGAGGCGAGCTCCATCAGGGCGGCTTTGAGTTCTTCCGCCGCGCCATCCCACGCGAGAACGGACTCGGTGTCCGTAATGGCGAGGGCGTCGCAGCCAAGCAGGGAACGCAATTGCTTGCTCGCCTTGCCCGCTCCCGCCGCGTGGAGCCCGGTGCGCAGGTACTGTCCCGCGCGCGACGCCGCATGCAGGGTTTGGTACGTGGCCCTCTCGGCGTCGGTTCCCAGCTCGCGGAAGGAACGGATCACCTTGAGGCCCACCCCGACGACGACCGCCACAGCGAGCACGATGACCGCAATGGCGGCGGCGGTGACGAGAGGGGAATCCGGCATGGAGCAAGACTAGCGAACCCGCCGTTCGGCGCAGCAACGTGTCCGCTGGGCGACGCCTATGCCGGTGAATCTGGAAGTGGTGCAGTTGCCCGGCGGATAGTGATTCCAGTCACATCGGCCAGGAGTGTGTGGTCGATGGAGACACCCACAACCAGGAGGAAGCCATGGGTAACGAGGCCCAGACACCGGACGCAGCGGCGTCCGTTGATTTCCAGGAAGTCCAGCAAACGGGGCAGTTTCAGGAGCTCCGCAAGCGCCACCGTAGTTTTGTTTTTCCAATGGCCATTGCATTCCTGCTTTGGTACTTCGCCTACGTCCTGCTGGCTGACTACGCGGTGGGCTTCATGTCCACCAAGCTGTGGGGCAACATCAATGTCGGCCTGGTCCTGGGCCTGCTGCAGTTCGTCTCAACTTTCGGAATTACGGCTTGGTACGTTCACTACTCAAACCGGAAGCTGGACCCGATCGCCGCGGAAATCCGGAATGAGATCGAGGGCCACGAGTTCGACAAGGGCAGCACAGTGAGAGGGGCAGCAAAATGAGCGCCATGGTCCCGATGGTCAACGTTGCCGCTCTGAAGGACACCACTCTGTTGAACATGGGCATCTTCGCCCTGTTCGTCCTGGTCACCATGGTGATCGTTTTCCGGGCCAGCCGGAACAACAAAACGGCTGCCGACTACTATGCCGCCGGGCGCTCGTTCACCGGTTCGCAGAACGGCACCGCCATCGCCGGAGACTACCTCTCCGCCGCCTCCTTCCTCGGAATCACTGGAGCAATCGCCGTCAACGGCTACGACGGCTTCCTCTACTCCATCGGGTTCCTCGTGGCGTGGCTTGTGGCGTTGCTGCTTGTCGCCGAACTGCTGCGCAACACGGGCAAGTTCACCATGGCCGATGTGCTTTCGTTCCGGCTGCGCCAGCGCCCGGTGCGGATCGCCGCGGCCCTCTCCACCCTGGCCGTCTGCTTTTTCTACCTGCTGGCGCAGATGGCCGGCGCCGGAAGCCTCATCTCCTTGCTGCTGGGCATCAGCGACTGGGGCGGACAAGCCCTGGTGATCGTCGTCGTCGGCGCCCTCATGATCATGTACGTGCTGATCGGCGGAATGAAGGGCACCACCTGGGTCCAGATCATCAAGGCCGTGCTGCTCATCTGCGGTGCGGCCGTCATGACGCTGTGGGTGCTGTCCATCTACGGCTTCAACCTGTCCAACCTGTTGGGTGCTGCGGCGGATACCGCAAAGAACCCCAACGTGCTCAATCCCGGCCTGCAGTACGGCAAGTCCGACACTTCCAAGCTCGACTTCCTGTCCCTTGGGATGGCGCTCGTCCTCGGCACGGCCGCACTGCCACACGTGCTGATGCGCTTCTACACGGTGCCCACGGCCAAAGAAGCCCGCAAATCGGTGGTCTGGTCCATCTGGCTGATCGGGTTGTTCTACTTGTTTACCCTGGTCCTCGGCTACGGCGCGGCAGCACTCGTCGGAGCCGACACCATCAAGTCGGCCCCCGGCGGTGTGAACTCCGCTGCACCGCTCCTCGCGTTCCACTTGGGCGGGCCGTTGCTGCTGGGCTTCATCTCGGCCGTAGCGTTCGCCACCATCCTCGCGGTGGTGGCCGGCTTGACCATCACGGCAGCGGCGTCGTTCGCCCACGATATCTATGCGAACGTTATTTCGAAGGGCAAGGCCGACGCCGGGACCGAGGTCAAGGTGGCCCGGCGGACTGTGGTGGTCATCGGGATCCTTGCGATCCTCGGCGGTATTTTCGCCAATGGCCAGAACGTAGCATTCCTCGTGGCGCTCGCCTTCGCCGTGGCGGCATCGGCCAATTTGCCGACCATCGTCTACTCCCTGTTCTGGAAGAAGTTCACCACCCAGGGCGCCACCTGGAGCATGTACGGCGGACTCTCTGCGGCCATTATCCTGATTGCCTTGTCGCCGGTTGTTTCCGGTGCCAAGACGTCCATGATCCCGGGTGCCAACTTCGCGGTCTTCCCGTTGAGCAATCCCGGAATCGTATCCATTCCGCTTGCCTTCCTGCTTGGCTGGCTCGGAACCGTGGTGGACAAGCGGCGCGAAGACAGTGCGAAGCAGGCCGAGATGGAAGTCCGTTCCCTGACCGGCGTCGGAGCCGAGAAAGCGGTGAACCACTAGGAGTACCGGTCCGACGCTCGCTCACATATCGGGCCGTTCGGCGTGACGCTCGTTCACAAACAAGGCCAAATGGCGGATCCCTCCTGCAGAAAGATCTGCAGGAGGGATTCCCATTTTTCAACCAAAGGTGAGCGAGCATCCGGGCTTAGTGGTTGTGGCCGCCCGGCAGGGAGTGCTCTCCGTGGGGGACGGCGTGCGCTCCGGCTACCGAGGCGGCGAGCCCCGGTGTCGTAATTGCTGCGACCACGACGGCGGCGGCAAAGGCTGCGCCCAAAAGCGCGCCGGCCCGCGGGGGAGCCTGCGCTACTCCGCCGACGTCGTCGCGGAACCTTCGGGCGAGCCAGGCAGAGGATCCCAGTGCCATCAGGACCAGGAACAGAGCTGCCAGATGCCCGCCGTCGAGCACTCTTTGGGCCATACCGGCAACCAGGAATCCGACGTGGACCAGCACGGCCGCGAGGAGGCCCAGGGTTGTTGGTTTACGGAACCGGAGCCGCCCCCGTTGGAGGCTGCCAATCGAGCTGGCGAGAAGCGCCAGGCCCCAGGCCGCGAAGATGCCGCCCGCCCACACAAGTGGTCCCCGGTCCGAAATGTAGCTGGATGCGATGGAAAGCTCCACGAGGCCGGCCCCCATTCCCGCGAAACACGAAAACAGGGTGAGGGATGCCCCGGCGGTGGGTCCTACGGACGTCGCTGCTTGAGCTGACACGGACGGCTCCTTCCGGATTTCCGGGTTTTCTAGACGTGGGCCCTGGCGGTGGTGGCCGGAACCTTGTCCTGCGAGAGGCCGATGCCGAGGAGGACCACGGCGCTGGCCAAGTGCAGGACGTTGTCTGCGCCGTTAAGGGCAATGATGTTCAGCGCGGAGCCCACGAGGAACAGTCCGAGGATGCCGACAAGCAAGTAGACCGCACCGACCGTGGTGTTGATGGTCTTGGACAGCACGGTGCTGTTCATGCCCGCGTAGAGCAGGGCGGCGCCGATAGCGAGGTGGATGATGTTGTGCAGGGGGTTTACCGCAAAGATGATCAGATTGGCACCCTCGGTAGCGAAGAATCCAATTCCCGAGGTGACGAAGAATCCAACGACACCCACGAGCAGGTAGACGGCTCCAAAGATGGTGGCGATCAGGCGGTTGGGCGAAGTGCGCATGGTCCAAACCTTCCGGTATGGCCGGTTTGTATCCGGCCTGTGTTCGAAACCCCGGACGGGGCTCTCAACCAGAGATTCGGACCACCCGGCGCTATGGATGGGTGGGATCGGACGAATTTTTTCGAGGTTACCGGGCTCAGCCGGTGCGGAGCGCCTTCTTGGTGTTCCGGTTCAGCAACGGCTGCACCCGGAAGGGAATCAATTCGCCCATGGACATGGCGGTGTCCGTTCGTTCCACTCCGTCGCACGCAAGGATCTTGCCGTTGATCCGGAACAGATCCTCGGCGTCGAGCGCCACCACCCGCAACAGCAGATCGGCCGAACCGGTCAGGCCGTATCCCTCCAGGATTTCCGGTATTTCGGCGAGGTCCAAGGCGAGCTGTCCAAGCTTTTGCTGCTGCACATGCACTGAGATGAAGGCCATGAGGGGGTAGCCAAGGGCGGCGGGGTTGATGCGCCGTTCGAAGGAGAGGAACGCATGCTTCTTTTCCAGTTGGGCCATCCGTGCCTGGACCGTATTCCGCGATAGTCCCAGCTTCTGTGCCAAGGCGACAACGGTGCCGCGGGGGTCCTTCGCCATGGCCGAAAGCAGGCGTGTGTCGGTGCCATCTAAAGCTTGCATAATGCGCAACGTTAGCACGGTGGCCACCGCCCAGATAGGGCAGAATGCGCAAAATTTTCAACGGTGGTTGTACCCAATGAGCATTGTGAGTAGGGTCACAATTAATCCAGGCGACGACGCCCGGATGCTGGCCCGCGGCTGGATCACAAGTCCTCCAAAAGGCCTGCGAGCACGAGCTGAAAGGTGCGATCAACTGTGTTGACGGACGAACCCGGCCAGGACGCCTACAAGGCTCCGAATCCCGGAATCAGTGCAGCAAGCCCGCGTCGGACCGGCGGGGACCTGGTCCAACTGATTTCCCCGGAAGGGGAACGCATCAGCCACCCGGAGTTCGATCTCTGGGTCAGCGATGTCACGGACGAGCAACTGTGCTCGCTGTATGAAGACATGATGGCCATCCGCCGCATCGACGCCGAGGCCACCGCCTTGCAACGTCAAGGCGAGCTGGCTCTGTGGCCGCCGCTGCTAGGCCAGGAAGCATCGCAGATCGGTGCGGGCCGGGCCCTCAGGGACGACGACTTTGTCTTCCCCAGCTACCGGGACAACGGCGTGGCCTACTGCCGCGGTGTGGAGCCCACCGACTTGGTCCGTGCCTGGCGCGGCAATGCCTCCTCCGGCTGGGACCCGTACCGCCACAACATCGCCACCCAACAGATCATCATCGGCTCGCAATCGCTGCACGCAACCGGCTACGCCATGGGTATCCAGCACGACGGCGCCGACTCGGTAGCGGTTGCGCTCTTCGGCGATGGCGCCACGAGCGAAGGCGATGTCAACGAGGCAATGGTCTTCGCGGCGAGCTTCCAAGTGCCCGTGGTCTTCATCTGCCAGAACAACCACTGGGCCATCTCCGAACCCGTCCGGATTCAGTCCCACATCCAGATCGCCGATCGTGCCTCGGGCTTCGGAATCCCCAGCATGCGGGTCGACGGGAACGACGTCCTGGCTGTTTTGGCCGTCACGCGCATTGCGCTGGACCGGGCCCGCAAGGGCGGCGGACCGACGTTCATCGAAGCGGTGACCTATCGCATGGGCCCGCACACGACGGCGGACGATCCCACCCGCTACCGCGACGCCAATGAGCTTGAGGACTGGGCAGCCAAGGACCCGATTGCCCGGCTCAAGGCGCTGCTTCGCACCAAGGGCCTCCTGACGGAAGAGGTCGAAGCCAAGACCGAGGCCAAAGCGGATGAGGTGGCAAGGAACTTGCGCGCAGGAGTCATCAACATGCCCGATCCCGCGCCGCTGGACCTCTTCAAGCACGTTTACAGCACGCCCAACTCCTGGATCGAACGCCAGAAGGACCACTACTCCCGCTATTTGGAAAGCTTCAGCGGATCAACCCAGGAAGGTGCACTCTGATGAGCAAGCTGACCTTCGCCCGCGCCATCAACGCCGGCCTGCGCAAGTCCCTCGAAAACGATCCCAAAGTTGTCCTGATGGGTGAGGACATCGGTGCGCTCGGCGGGGTTTTCCGGGTCACCGACGGCCTCCAGAAAGACTTCGGCAAACACCGGGTGGTCGACACCCCCTTGGCCGAGTCCGCGATCATCGGCACCGCCGTCGGACTGGCCTACCGCGGCTACCGCCCGGTCTGCGAAATCCAATTCGATGGCTTCATCTACCCGGCGTTCGACCAGATCGTCAGCCAGGTAGCCAAGATGCACTACCGGACCCAGGGCCGCGTCAAGATGCCCATCACCATCCGCGTTCCTTTCGGCGGCGGAATCGGTTCACCCGAGCACCACTCCGAGTCCCCGGAGGCCTACTTCACCCACACTTCGGGCCTTCGCGTCATCAGCGTCTCCAACCCGCAGGATGCCTACACTATGATCCAACAGGCCATCGCCTCGGACGATCCGGTGCTGTACTTCGAACCCAAGCGCCGCTACCACGACAAGGGCGAAGTGGATGAGACCGCAGATCTTTCCACGGCACTGTCCATGGAGAAGGCGCGGGTGGTCACCCCAGGAAGTGACGTCACCTTGGTAACATACGGACCGCTCGTGAAAACCGCGAACGACGCCGCCATGGCCGCCGCCGACGAAGGAGTCTCCGTGGAGGTTATCGACCTGCGCTCGCTGGCTCCGATCGACTTCCAGGCAGTGGAGGCGTCCGTCCGCAAGACCGGCAGGCTCGTCATCACCCACGAGGCTGCGCAGTCCGGCGGGCTCGGCGCCGAGATTGCCGCCAGCATCACCGAGCGCTGCTTCAACTACCTTGAATCGGCGCCGGTCCGGATCACGGGATTCGACGTCCCGTACCCGTACTCAAAGCTCGAGATGCACCATCTGCCTGATCTGGACAGGATTCTTGACGGCGTGGACCGCGCTCTCGGCCGCGGCAACTCCCTGAGCGGGCTGGAAGGATGAGCGCCACCATGATCAAGGAATTCAGGCTGCCCGACCTCGGCGAGGGACTCACTGAGTCGGAAATTCTCAGCTGGAAGGTTGCGGTGGGGGACACCGTTACCTTGAACCAGGTCATTGCCGAGGTCGAGACGGCCAAGGCCGTGGTCGAGTTGCCTTCGCCCTTCGCCGGAACCGTGGCCGCCTTGCACGAACAGGCCGGTTCGGTTGTCGAGGTCGGCAAGCCGATCGTCTCCTTTGAAGTCGACGACGCCGGAGCCTTGCCTTCCGCTGTTGCCGGTCCCGGTGCGGGCGCATCCGTGGAAAGCCCCGCGGAGACTGCGGCGAAGCGCGAGCCGAACCTCGTAGGCTATGGCGCCGTCGTCGAAAAATCCGGACGGCCGGCCCGCCGCCAGCGGTCCTATGACGGAAGCACCGGCGAACGCGAGGCCGCCCGGGAACCGGTTCCCGCCGTCGAGCCCGTTCCCGCGGTTGAACAGCCCGCACGGCTCGCGATGCCCGCCGAGCCGACGGTGGAGCATGAGCGTCCACGGTCTACCCCGCCGGTCCGCAAGTTCGCGAGGGATCTCGGAATCGACCTCGAGTTGGTCAGGGGAACCGGGCCGGGAGGCCTGATCACCCGTTCGGATGTCCAGGACTTCGCGGCCGGATCCCAGGCGGAGGTTTCGGCTCCCGAGGTCGCTCCGGCCTCCGCGCCCGCCGTCGGGGTTTCCGCTGGACGCGAGACCCGCACCCCTATTAAGGGAGTCCGGAAGTTCACCGCCGCTGCCATGGTGCAAAGTGCCTTCACGGCGCCGCATGTGACGGAGTTCCTGACCGTTGACGTCACGCCCACCATGGAACTGTTGACGCGGCTCAAGGCCAGCCGCGAATTTGCCGGGTACAAGCTCACACCCTTGACCATCGCAGCCAAGGCCGTGGTGATTGCCCTGCGCAGGAACCCGACGCTGAACTCCCGCTGGGACGAGGCCGCACAGGAGATCGTGCAGTTCAACTATGTGAACCTGGGGATCGCCGCCGCCACGCCGCGGGGACTGACTGTTCCCAACATCAAAGACGCGGACAAGATGACGCTGCTGGAACTGTCTACGGCTTTGTCCGAACTCACGGACACGGCACGTTCAGGCAAGACTTCCCCGACAGATCTGACGGGCGGAACCATTTCGATCACGAACATCGGTGTGTTCGGGATCGACGCCGGAACCCCCATCTTGAACCCGGGCGAGGCTGCCATCGTCGCGCTGGGATCGGTGCGCAAGGCCCCGTGGGTGCACAACGACGAACTCGCGGTGCGCCAGGTGATGTCACTGAGCCTGTCCTTCGACCACCGGCTGGTGGACGGCGAACAAGGCTCGAAATTCCTGGCCGACCTGGGCGCTATCCTGTCCGATCCTGCAACAGTCATGACGATGATCTAGCAGGGCGTTCATCCAGCCGCGCGTCCAGGCCCAACTAGCTCGCAGTAAGTGTCGTTTTGAAGGCTCATAACGACAACAACTGCTGGGCCCACGCCGCCAGGGTTCCCTGGCCGAGCTTGCGAGGCAAGGGTGGCGGTGGGGAGTTAGTTGGGCCTTTTGGGGCGGGAGGCTAGCGCACCATCAGCGCTGCGAGGGCCATGCGTTCGAGGATGGGCCGGGCGCTTTTGACCGCCATGCGGCGTCCGTGGTGCCGGACCGAGTGGGGAGTCGAGTTGATGAGGCCGAAGGCTGCGTGGGCGCGGACCCGTAGCTCGGCAGGATCCGTGTCGGGATGCAGTTCCGCGAGCACCCCCACCCACAGCTCCACATAGTTGCGCTGCAGGGTGCGTACTTCGGCTTGGTCGGAGTCGCTGAGGTTGCTGAAGTCGCGGTCCTGGACCCGGATGACATCGGGATTGCTGAGGGCGAAGTCCACGTGGAATTCCACCAGTCCGCGCAACGCAGCTTCGGCGTCGGAGGCCTCGGACGCCACGGTGCGGCCGCCGTCGAGCAGATTCCGGCTCACGCTCAGCAGGAGCTCGGCGAGCACGGCTTGTTTTCCCGGGAAATGCCGGTACACCGCAGGGCCGCTGACTCCTGCCGCAGCCCCGAGGTCCTCAAGGGACACGCGGTTGAAACCGTCGGCCGCGAACAACCCGGCCGCGGCGGTCAGGAGGGCCTTGCGCCGTGTTTCCTTGGCTTGGCTCCGCTGGGTCGGGCTGTCTTGCTTGGGGCTCCGCGGGTTTTGGCCGTCCTGCTGCGGGCTCCGCTGGAAGGTGACCACAATTCCTCCTTTTGCACGCGTCCACTTCAGCGCCGGTACCGGGACGGGCCCAGTGCAGGGGTGATGGACAACACAGTTAATAGAGACTAACCTAAATTCCAGTTATGCGGTACTAACTGAGATGGCCATTGGCCGGGATGGGACACAGTCGATGGAGACACTCGCCAGCCAGCTGGATACCAGCAGCGACCAGTTCGCGGCCAACGCGGAAGCGCAGCTGTCCCTGGTGCGCGAGCTGAAGAAGCGCCTTGCCGTGGCCGCGCTCGGTGGGCCGGAGAAGTCGCGTGAGCGGCACATCTCCAGGGGCAAACTGTTGCCGCGCGAGCGCATTAATTACTTGCTGGATGAGGGAAGCCCGTTCCTGGAGATCGCCCCATTGGCGGCCAACGGGATGTACAACGATGATTCGCCGGGCGCCGGCGTGATCGCGGGGATCGGGCTGGTCCATGGACGCCAGGTGATGGTGGTGTCCAACGACGCCACGGTCAAGGGCGGGACCTATTACCCGATGACGGTGAAGAAGCACCTCCGGGCCCAGGAAATCGCGCTGGAGAACAGGCTGCCGTGCGTCTACCTCGTGGATTCCGGGGGAGCGTTCTTGCCCAAGCAGGATGAGGTGTTCCCGGACAAAGAGCACTTTGGCCGGATCTTCTTCAACCAGGCGAAGATGTCAGCGGCGAAGATCCCGCAGATCGCCTCGGTCATGGGGTCCTGCACGGCCGGTGGCGCCTACGTGCCCGCCATGAGTGACGAAACAGTGATCGTCCGTAACCAGGGCACCATTTTCCTGGGCGGGCCGCCGCTCGTGAAGGCCGCCATCGGTGAGATCGTGACGGCCGAGGAACTCGGCGGCGGGGACGTCCACTCGCGGATTTCGGGCGTGACGGACCACCTCGCCGAAAACGACGAGCATGCCCTGCAGATCGTCCGGGACATCGTCTCCACCCTGCCCAAGCCGGCAGCCCCGGCGTGGGACGTGGACGCCGTCGTCGAGCCGGTGGCGGACCCGGGTGAGATCTATGGTGCGGTTCCTACGGACGTCAATGCCCAGTACGACGTCCGAGAAGTCATCGCCCGGCTCGTGGACGGCTCGAGGTTCCACGAGTTCAAGAAGAACTACGGCACCACCCTGGTGACGGGATTCGCGCACCTGCACGGGCACCCCGTGGGGATCGTGGCGAACAACGGGGTGCTGTTCAGCGAATCCGCGCTCAAGGGCGCGCACTTCATCGAGCTGTGCGACCAGCGCGGCATCCCCTTGGTCTTCCTGCAGAACCTCTCCGGCTTCATGGTCGGCAAGGACTATGAGCACGGCGGCATTGCCAAGAACGGCGCCAAGATGGTCACCGCCGTCGCCACCGCCCGTGTGCCGAAGCTGACCGTGGTGATCGGCGGCTCCTTCGGTGCCGGAAACTACTCGATGTGCGGCCGGGCCTACTCGCCGCGCTTCCTGTGGATGTGGCCGGCGTCCCGGATCTCGGTGATGGGCGGGAACCAGGCCTCCAGCGTGCTGGCCACCGTCAAACGGGACCAATACGAGGCCCGCGGCGAGGAATGGTCCGCCGAGGACGAGGAAGCCTTCAAGGCCCCCATCAAGCAGCAATACGAGGACCAAGGCAGCCCGTACTACTCCACCGCCCGGCTCTGGGACGACGGCATCATCGACCCCGCAGATACCCGGCTCGTCCTGGGCATGGCCTTGGACACCGTCTCTCGCCAACCACTGCCGGAAACCTCCTTCGGCCTCTTCCGGATGTGACCCCATGACAATCACTTCTTTCGACACCGTCCTTGTCGCTAACCGCGGCGAGATCGCCTGCCGCGTGATCCGCACCCTGAGGGCGATGGGCATCCGTTCCGTGGCGGTCTACTCAGACGCCGACGCCGGGGCCCGCCACGTGCGCGAAGCAGACACCGCCGTCCGCATCGGCACAGCCGCGGCAGCGGACAGCTACCTTCGGATCGACGCGATCATCGAGGCCTGCCTGCAAAGCGGCGCCCAAGCTGTCCACCCCGGCTACGGATTCCTCGCCGAGAACGTTGAGTTTGCCAAGGCCCTGGACGCGGCCGGCATCGCGTTCATCGGCCCGGGCATTGATGCCATCGAGATCATGGGCGACAAGATCCGTTCCAAAAACCACGTCATGTCTTACGGCGTCCCATGCGTACCGGGCATCGCCGAACCTGGTTTGAGCGACGAAGCGCTGATCGAGGCGGCGTCCGGCGTCGGCTTCCCCCTGCTCATCAAGCCCTCGGCCGGGGGCGGCGGCAAGGGCATGCACATCGTGGAGCGGCTCGAGGATATGGCGGCCACGCTGCTGACGGCCCGCCGCGTGGCTGCGAGCGCTTTCGGTGACGACACCCTGTTCCTGGAGCGGCTCATCCAGGAGCCCCGGCACATCGAAGTCCAGGTCCTCGCCGACAACCACGGCAACGTGATCCACCTCGGCGAGCGTGAATGCTCGCTCCAGCGCCGCCACCAGAAGGTCATCGAGGAAGCACCGTCCCCGTTGCTCGAGTCCCTCGCGAACGGGGCAGAGGTCCGGGCGCGGATCGGTGAGGCCGCCTGCCAGGCCGCCCGAAGCGTCAAGTACAGCGGTGCGGGCACGGTGGAATTCCTCGTCTCGGACCAGGATCCGGAGCACTTCTTCTTCATGGAGATGAACACCCGCCTCCAGGTGGAGCACCCTGTCACGGAAATGGTGACGGGCGTCGACCTTGTCGAATGGCAAGTGCGCATCGCCGCAGGTGAGGTCCTCACGGTGGCGCAGCCCGACGTCGTGCTTGACGGTCACGCGGTAGAGTCGCGCGTCTACGCGGAGGTGCCCGAACGCGGTTTCATGCCGTCGATCGGGGAGATCGTGACGCTCCGGGAACGGGCAAGCAACGATCCGCACGTCCGCGTCGACTCCGCCATGCTGCCGGGACTGTCCGTCACCGGCGACTACGATCCCATGCTCGCGAAGGTCATTGCGTGGGGCCCGGACCGCAAAGCAGCGCTGGACACCCTTGACCACGCACTGGGGGACTACACCCTGCTGGGTGTCCACACGAACGTCGAGTACCTGCGGCTCCTGATCAACGACGACGACGTCCGCGCCGGCCGCCTCGACACCGGCTTGATCGAGCGCAAGCTGGAGGGAATGGAGTTCCGCCAAGTGACCGACGTCGAGCTGGTCGCCGCGGCGATACTGAGCCGTCAGGTCTTGGCTCCTGCCGGAACGGCAGCACCCTGGAACGCCGCCGACGGCTGGCGCGTCGGCGCGCCCGCACCGTGGAAGACCACGGTCGGACGTCCCGACGGCGGACTGGCCACCGTGGGATTGACGGTGAACGGGCCGGGCTTCACCGCCCGCGTGGACAGCGGCGTCGAGCACTCTGCCGTCATGCGGCCGGGACCCTCGGGACATGCGGTGCTGGTGCTCGACGGCGTCGAGCACCATTTCGCGCACGGCTCACCATCTCCGGGGCCAGGGACACGCGAACTCTGGCTCGGCAGCGACGGCTGGTCCTGCCGGCTGGAGATCCTGGACCGCGAGGCCCGGCTCCAACGCATCCTCGCTGGCATCCAGCGCGAAGAAGGCGCCGCGGATCCCGAAGTCCGGTCTCCCATGCCGGGAACCGTGGTCTCCGTTTCGGTGCACAACGGCGACCACGTGGAAGCAGGCCAGGTCCTCCTTGCCGTGGAGGCGATGAAGATGGAACACCAATTGGTGGCCTCGGTGTCCGGCACCGTGCACCTCAGCAGCAAGACCGGGGACCTCGTCAAGGCCGACCAGGTCCTCGCCACCATCCACGTTGCGGCGGAACCCACCCCCGAGGCCACAGCGGAACCCGCCCTTGAAGTTACAGCAGAGAACCAGAAAGACGAGGAAGTCTAGCCATGGCAAGTTTTGAACTCACCGAGGAATACCAGGACCTGAGCGACTCCGTCCGGGAATTCGCCGACGAGGTAGTGGCACCGGTGTCCACCAAGCACGACGAGGAACACAGCTTCCCGTACGAGGTAGTCAAGCAGATGGGCGAGATGGGCCTTTTCGGCCTGCCCTTCCCTGAGGAGTTCGGCGGCATGGGCGGAGACTACTTCGCGCTCGCCCTCGCGCTGGAACAGCTGGGCCGGGTTGACCAGTCCGTGGCGATCACCCTCGAAGCAGGCGTCTCGCTGGGCGCCATGCCGGTGTACCGCTTCGGCACGCAGGAGCAGAAAGAACACTGGCTGCCCCAGCTGACCTCGGCCGAAGCGCTCGCGGGCTTCGGCCTGACCGAGCCGGAAGCTGGCTCGGACGCCGGAGGGACCAAAACGAACGCCCACCTCGAGGACGGCCGCTGGGTCATCAACGGCAACAAGGAGTTCATCACCAACTCCGGGACCGACATCACGCGCCTCGTCACCGTCACCGCCGTCACCGGGCAGCACGAACGCAAGGACGGGAGCATCAAGAAGGAAATCTCCACCATCCTGGTTCCCACCGACACGCCCGGTTTCACCGCGGAAAAGGCCTACAACAAGGTGGGCTGGAACGCCTCCGACACGCACCCGCTCACACTGAACAACGTCCGGGTGCCCGAGGAGAACCTGCTTGGTGTCCGGGGACGTGGTTACGCCAACTTCCTGTCCATCCTGGACGAAGGCCGTATCGCCATCGCCGCGCTCGCCACCGGTGCGGCACAGGGCTGCGTCGACTTGTCCGTGAAGTACGCCAAGGAACGTGTGGCCTTCGGCCAGAACATCGGCAAGTACCAGGCCATCCAGTTCAAGATCGCCCGCATGCAGGCACGGGCCCACACGGCACGCCTGGCCTACTACGATGCGGCCGCGAGGATGCTGGCCGGCAAGCCGTTCAAGACCGAAGCGGCCATCGCTAAGATGGTCGCAGGCGAGGCAGCCATGGACAACGCACGGGACGCCACCCAGGTGTTCGGTGGCTATGGCTTCATCAACGAATTCACGGTGGCACGGCACTACCGCGACTCCAAGATCCTGGAAGTCGGGGAAGGCACCACCGAGGTCCAGTTGATGCTCATCGCCCGCGAGCTGGGCCTTTAACCGTCAGGGAAGGTAAACGATGATCGACAAAGTTGTTGCCAGCGCCGCGGAAGCGGTGAAAGACATCCACGACGGTGCCTCTCTCGCCGTCGGTGGGTTCGGCTTGTGCGGTATCCCGGTGGCGCTGATCGATGCGCTCCACCATCAAGGCACCAAGGACCTTGAAACAGTCAGCAACAACTGCGGCGTGGACGACTGGGGCCTGGGCATCCTGCTGAAGGACGGACGGATCCGCCGGACCATCAGTTCCTATGTTGGTGAGAACAAGGAGTTCGCGCGGCAGTACCTCGCCGGTGAACTCGAGGTGGTCCTCACACCGCAAGGCACCCTCGCCGAGAAACTGCGTGCCGGCGGGGCCGGAATCCCCGCGTTCTTCACGGCGGCCGGCGTCGGGACGCAGGTTTCGGAAGGCGGTCTGCCGCAAAAGTACGACGCCGACGGCAACGTGGCGATCGCCTCCTCACCCAAGGAAGTGCGCACCTTCAACGGCGCGGACTATGTCCTGGAGGAATCCCTGACCCCCGATTTCGGACTGGTCCACGCCTGGAAGGGGGACCGGCACGGGAACCTCGTCTTCCACGCGACGGCTATGAACTTCAATCCACTGTGTGCCATGGCGGCCCGGATCACCATCGCCGAGGTCGAAGAGCTTGTGGAACCCGGCGAACTCGATCCGCAACATATCCACACCCCGGGCATCTTCGTCCAGCGGGTCGTGGTTGCACCGGACACGGAGAAACGCATCGAAAAGCGGACCGTCGCGTTGACCGGGAAGACAGGAGCGTAGCCATGGAATCGAACATCACCCAGGATGTGCCGCCGCGTCCCGAGGCGGTCAGGCACGAGTACCGCCGCGCCGGCGTCGAGGACCACGAGGGCAAAGGCTGGACGAGGAACGAACTCGCCGCCCGCGTGGCCCGTGAACTCAGCAATGGGCAATACGTCAACCTGGGGATCGGCATGCCCACCCTGATTCCCAACTACATCCCTGACGGGGTCGAGGTGATCCTGCATTCCGAGAACGGGATCCTGGGCGTTGGCCCCTACCCGGCCGAGGATGCCGTGGACCCGGATCTGATCAACGCCGGCAAGGAAACGGTCACCGTCAACGCGGGCGCCGCGTTCTTTGACTCAGCGACGTCGTTCGGCATGATCCGCGGCGGCCATGTGGACGTCGCCGTGCTGGGCGCCATGGAAGTCGCGGCCAACGGGGACCTGGCCAATTGGATGATCCCGGGCAAAATGGTCAAGGGCATGGGCGGCGCCATGGACCTGGTGTTCGGCGCCAAGCGGGTGATCGTGATGATGGAGCACGTGGACCGCAACGGCAAACCCAAGATCGTCAAGGAATGCTCGTTGCCCGTCACGGGGAAAGGCTGCGTGGACCGGATCATCACCGACCTCGCCGTGATCGACGTCGTCTCCGAAGGCGGGGTGTCGAGGCTCGTCCTGCGCGAGTTGGCACCGAACGTATCGGCCGAGGACGTGGCGGCCGCGACCGGCGTCGAGCTTTTCGAAGAGGACCAGGAACTGACTGTATGACCACGGACGCTGAACCCCGGGTCCCCGAACCCCGCATTGTCGAGCAGCGGGGCCTCTATTTCGACGAGCTTGAGGAAGACGTCGTTTACGCCCACCGGCCGGGGCGGACCGTCACCGAAACGGACAACGTCCTATTCACTACGTTGACCATGAACACCCAGGCCCTCCACTTGGACTCGGCGTGGAGCGCCAAGCAGCCCTTCGGGCAGAGGCTCATGAACTCGATGTTCACCTTGTCCACCATGGTGGGACAGTCCGTGACCCAACTGACCCAGGGCACCATCATTGCCCAGCTGGGCCTCACGGACGTCTCTTTCCCACACCCCCTCTACCACGGCGATACCCTCTACACCGAGACTGTCATCAGCGGGAAACGGGAGTCGTCATCGCGTCCCGGGCAGGGCGTGGTGACCATGAAACACACCGGCCGCAACCAGGACGGAAAGATTGTGGCTCTGGCCACGCGCACTTGTCTCATGTGGAGCCGGACCGCGCATCTGGAGGCGCAACAGGGGACAATCAATACATGACCTTCACCATGGGCCCCGCTCTTCTTTTCTGCCCCGCCGACCGCCCGGAACGCTTCCAAAAGGCCGCCGAGCGTTCCGACGCCGTCATCGTGGACCTTGAGGACGCCGTCGCGCCCGCAGACAAGAAGCGGGCCCGGGGCGCCATCCTCGCCCAGCTCGGCTCAGGTGGCGAGACCGCCGAGCTCGACCCCAGCCGCACGATAGTGCGCGTCAATCCGGTGGGCACTCCGGACTTCGAGAAGGACCTGCACTGCCTCGCGCATACCCCATACCGGACCGTCATGCTGGCCAAGGCCGAGACCGCCGAACAGTTGAAAGCACTCGAGGGTTACCACGTCATCGCCCTGTGCGAGACGGCCAAAGGGATCGTCAACGCGGCTGAGATCGCCCAGGCTCCCAACGTCGTCGGGCTCATGTGGGGCGCCGAGGACCTGATCGCCTCGATGGGCGGTTCCTCCAGCCGCAAGGACGACGGCGGCTACCGCGCCGTCGCAACGCACTCCCGCTCCACGGTGCTGCTGGCCGCGAAAGCCGCGGGCAAGGAGGCCATCGACTCGGTCTATGTCGACATTCCCGATCTTGCCGGGCTTGCCGTGGAATCCGCCGACGCAGTGGCCAGTGGATTCGGTGCGAAGGCCTGCATCCACCCGAACCAGGTCGCCGTTGTCCGCGAAGCCTACGCTCCGTCGCCCGAGGCCGTCGCAGGGGCCCGGGAGCTGCTTGACGCTGCGGCTGCGGCTGGAACCGGTGTGTTCCAGCACAAGGGCAAAATGGTGGACGGCCCCATCCTGAAACACGCCGAATCCACGCTGCGCAGGGCCCGGCTTTCCTGAAGGGCTGATCGGGCCGGACCCATTGACGGGCCAGTCTATTGACCGCGCCGTCGTGACCTCGGCAGCGACAACGGGGCGATGACCTCGTAGAGCTCCATCCGGATCCAGCGCTGGCCCGTTTCCCGGAACTCGGCCCTCGTGGCGAAGCGGTAGAGGAAGCTGCGGGCCCGCACCCAACGCGGCCGTGCGCCGTCGAACGGGTCCTGGCGCAACAAGCGCAAGGTGGGCGGATCGGCGTCGAGCAGCTTGCCCAAGAACGCGTAGAACCATTCTTCGTGCACGGTGCGCAAGGGCAGGAACCACATGAGCCAGTCGAGGCGCAGGTGGTATGGCGCCCATTGCCGGGGCAACCGGCGGACATCGCCGGGCTTGCCCTTGAAGCCGTATTCGCGCCAATCGGCCTCGTCGACGGGAACCTCGGACTGGGTGCCTTCCACCACGATTTCCACCCGGTGCCGCGTCACCGTGCCGAACGCCCCGTAGGTGTTGACCAGTTGCCATCGGTTGAAGCTGGCGTTCATGAGCTGCCCCCGCGAGAGCAGGTTGCGGATGGGCCAATAGCTGAGCACCAGAAGGAGCACCGTCACCGCGAGTACGACGGCGAGCCACCACACCGGGGTCTGCGGAACCGCCGCTGCCGGGTTCGGCCGCTGCGGGATGAAAGGCAGCACAGCGTGGGCAACGGGGTCGCTCACCGCAGCGAAGGCGAGCACGATCGCGGACCAATTGAGCCACGCGAAATTTCCGCTCCCCACCAGCCAAAGCTGCGTGAAGACGACAATTCCGGCAGCAATGGTGGCCAGCGGCTGCGGGGCGAACAGGAAGAACGGCACCACCAATTGGGCGAAGTGGTTGCCGAGCACTTCCATGCGGTGCATCGCTTTGGGCAGGAGATGCGCCTGGCGGCTCAACGGCCCCGGCATGGGCTGCGTCTCGTGGTGGTAGTACAGGGCGGTTAAATCACGCCACTCGCTTCCGCCATGGATCTTGATCATGCCCGCGCCGAATTCCAGCCTGAACAGCAGCCACACGAGCAGCACGAGGATTGTCCTGGGCGGGGGAGTCTGATCCGAACCGAGGAAGCCGACGGTGAAGCCCATTTCCAGCAGCAGCATCTCCCAACCGAAGCCGTAGAAGGTCTGGCCTACGTTGACGATCGACATGTAGAGCAACCACAAAACCAGGAACGCCGCCAAGGGAAGCCACGGCGGGCCCAGCTGCGGCAGCCCGCCCATGAGCGCCAAGGAAACGGCAAGTCCGGCGGCGCATACGGCGCGGAGCAACCTGTCCGAATACTTCCAGCGGAAGAGGCTGGGCCTGCGCAGGATCTTGGGGCCATCCACGTACCGCGGGACAGGCAGGAGCCCGTGGTCACCCAGGAGCGCGGGAAACTGGTTGAGGCTGGACAGGAACGCGATGAAATAGAGCGTGGCCGTGCCACGCTGGAGCACCTGCCGGGCGAATTCATAGTCCGGCGCCTCGAACCACGAGACCCAGTCCACAAACCAACGCTACGCCTGGGGTGCGGGATACTTAAGCAATGCAGCCGCGCAAGATCATCCTCCTCGGGTCCACTGGTTCCATCGGCACTCAAGCGATTGACGTCGTCGACTCCGCCCCCCATCTCTTCGAGGTCGTGGCGCTGAGCGCGGGTGGCGGGAACCTGGAACTCATCGCGCAGCAGGCAGTCCACACCAAGGCACAGGCAGTCGGCATCGCCCATGGCGATCCACGCGAACTCCAGAGACTCATAGGCGCTGCCGCCTCCGCCGCCGGACTCCGGAACTACGATCCGGCAATCATCACGGGGCCGGATGCGTCCACCAAGATTGCGGCGATCGAAGCGGACGTCGTGCTCAACGGCATCACGGGGTCCATCGGGCTGGCGCCTACGCTGGCAGCCCTCAAGTCCGGCGCCATCCTGGCTTTGGCGAACAAGGAATCCCTGATCGTGGGCGGTGCCCTGGTGAAGGCCGCTGCCGCCGTTGACCAAATCGTGCCCGTGGATTCCGAGCACTCGGCCATTGCCCAATGCCTCCGCGCGGGAACCGACAAAGAGGTTGAGAAACTCATCCTGACGGCTTCCGGCGGACCTTTCCGGGGCCGCAGCCGGGAGCAACTCCGTGACGTCACCCCGGCCGAGGCCCTTGCCCACCCCACGTGGGACATGGGCCTCATGGTCACCACCAACTCAGCCAGCCTCGTCAACAAAGGCCTGGAGGTCATCGAAGCGCACCTGCTGTTCGACGTCCCCCTGGACAGGATCGACGTCGTGGTGCACCCGCAATCCGTGGTGCACTCCATGGTGGAGTTCGTGGACGGCTCCATCATTGCCCAGGCCTCTCCGCCGGACATGCGGCTCCCCATTGCCCTCGGCCTCGGGTGGCCGGACCGCGTGCCCGGCGCCGCCAAGGCCTGCGACTGGACCCAGGCGACCAGTTGGACGTTTGAGCCCCTTGATTCGGTAGCCTTCCCGGCCGTGGAGCTGGCCAAGGACGCCGCGAAGCAGGGGAGCACCTTTCCCGCCGTCTTCAACGCGGCCAACGAGGAAGCGGTAGAAGCATTCCATGCCGGCAGGATCCGCTTCACTGACATCGTGGACACGGTGGAGTCCGTCCTCAGCGAACATTCAGGATCCTTGGAGCTGACGGTGGACTCGGTGTTGGATGCTGAGAGGTGGGCACGCACGCGCACCCACGATCGTTTAGCCAACAGCACCCTTTAGGAAGCAGTACTTAAGGCATGAATCCCGTCATTCTGTTCATTCTCGGAGTCGTCTTCGTCGCGATCGGCGTGGCCGTCTCCATTGCGCTGCACGAGGTGGGGCACTTGCTTCCCGCCAAGCTGTTCAAAGTGCGCGTCACGAAATACATGATCGGGTTCGGTCCTACCCTGTGGTCCACGCGGAAAGGCGAGACCGAATACGGCGTCAAGGCGATCCCGCTGGGCGGCTACGTCGCCATGATCGGCATGTACCCGCCCAACAAGGAAGATGGCAGTGTCAGGCCCTCCAGCACCGGCATGTTCCAGACCCTTGCCACCGAAGCACGGTCCGCGGCACACGAGGAAGTAGGCCCAGGCGACGAGAACAGGGTCTTCTACAGGCTGCCGGTCTGGAAAAAGGTCATCATCATGCTGGGTGGCCCGGCCATGAACCTGCTCATCGGCCTGGTGCTGACAGCGGTCCTGCTCATGGGCTTCGGAGTGTCCATGGCCACCACCACCATTGCCGAGGTGTCCAAGTGCCAAGTCAAGGCCGGCGAAACCGTCGATCCAAACTCGCCGAACTGTCAACTCACCCCGGCCGCAGTGGCCAAGCTCCAGCCCAACGATGTTGTCACCAGCTTTGACGGCAAGCCTGTGACGAGCTGGGCCGAAATGAGCGGCTGGATCCGGGCGTCCGCAGGCAAGGCCGTCCAAATCACCGTGGACCGTGGCGGCAAGAGCGTCACGACGCAAGTAACACCGGTTCTGTCCGCACGCCCCGTCATCGGCGACAACGGCCAGCAGGCCAAGGGCGCGGACGGCAAGCCGTTGTACGAGGAAGTCGGGTTCCTCGGCATCGGTGCGCAGACCGCCATGGTGCCCCAACCGGCGTCGACCGTTCTTCCTATGGCCGGCGAGAACATCAAGCAGATCGCCGGAGTCATCCTCAACCTGCCCGCCAGGGTGGTCGGCGTGGCGCAAGCGGCGTTCGGCTCCGAGCCGCGCGATCCCAACGGCCCCATCAGCGTGGTGGGCGTCGGCCGGGTGGCCGGTGAAGTGGCTGCCATGGATCAGGTTCCGCTGCAATCGCGCGTCGGTGCCCTTGTGGGACTCCTTGCCGGACTGAATTTCGCCCTGGCCGTCTTCAACCTGGTTCCGCTCCTGCCGCTCGACGGCGGACACGTGGCGGGTGCGCTCTACGAGGGTGCCCGGCGTCGAATTGCCAAGCTGTTCGGCAAACCGGATCCGGGGGCTTTCGACATCGCCAAGCTCCTGCCGCTCACCTATGTCGTGGCGAGCGTCCTCATGGCCATGAGCGCACTGCTGATCTACGCGGACATCGTCAAGCCCGTCAACCTCTTCGGCTGATGCTGTCCGACTCGGCAGACGCCGGACGCTGCCGTGGACTCCCCGGATTTGGCTTGGGGGATAGGCTATCCATATGACTGTTTTCGCTGTTGAGTACGTGTACGACGCCGAGTCCGCCGAGGTGCGCGATGCGAACCGCCCTGCCCACCGTGCCTGGCTCGCTAGCCTCGCCGAGCAGGGAACCCTGCTGGCGAGCGGCCCTTACACCGACGGCGCGGGTGCACTGCTCCTGCTCGAGGCCGCCGACGAGGCCGAGCTGAACGCCACGCTGAAGGAGGATCCGTTCGCCGCCGTCCGAGGGATCGCAGGCATCCGGACATCGGAGTGGAACCCCATTATCGGAATGCTCTCCGCCCACGCTTCCTAGCAGCATGACCGGCCGGAGTCCGGACTCCGGCCCTACGATCCACCCATTTCAACCCAAGGAGTCCACGTGACCTCGGTCAGCCTGGGAATGCCGTCAGCCCCACCCCCCGTTCTCGCGCCCCGCCGCAAGACCCGCCAGATCAAGGTGGGTTCGGTCGGCGTCGGCTCCGATTCACCCATCAGCGTGCAATCGATGACCACCACGCCCACCACGGACATCAACGCCACCCTGCAGCAGATCGCGGAGCTGACCGCGTCAGGCTGCGACATCGTGCGTGTCGCTTGCCCCTCTGCGGACGACGCCGAGGCGCTGCCGATCATCGCCCGCAAGTCCCAGATTCCCGTGATCGCGGACATCCACTTCCAGCCCAAGTACGTCTTCGCCGCGATCGAAGCCGGTTGCGCCGCAGTCCGCGTCAATCCGGGCAACATCCGCAAGTTCGATGACCAGGTGAAGGAAATCGCGGCGGCAGCACGCGATCACGGTACGTCCATCAGGATCGGCGTCAACGCCGGATCCCTGGAGCCCGGCATCCTGAAGAAGTACGGCAAGGCCACCCCGGAGGCCCTCGTCGAGTCCGCTGTGTGGGAAGCTTCGTTGTTCGAGGAACACGGCTTCCACGATTTCAAGATCTCCGTCAAGCACAACGACCCCGTCATCATGGTGGCGGCCTACGAGATGCTTGCCGAAAAGGGCGACTGGCCCCTGCACCTTGGCGTGACCGAGGCCGGACCCGCCTTCCAGGGCACCATCAAGTCCGCCACGGCCTTCGGAGCGCTGCTGTCCCGGGGTATCGGCGACACCATCCGCGTCTCCCTCTCCGCGCCGCCTGTCGAAGAAATCAAGGTCGGCAACCAGATCCTGCAGTCCCTCAACCTGCGCCCCCGCAAGCTCGAAATCGTCTCCTGCCCTTCATGCGGACGCGCCCAGGTGGACGTCTACACGCTGGCTGAGCAGGTCACAGCCGGGCTTGAAGGAATGGAGATTCCGTTGCGCGTTGCCGTCATGGGTTGCGTGGTGAACGGCCCGGGTGAGGCCCGGGAAGCCGATCTCGGTGTAGCCTCCGGAAACGGCAAGGGCCAGATCTTCGTGAAGGGCGAAGTCATTAAGACTGTCCCCGAGAGCCAGATTGTTGAGACACTGATCGAAGAAGCCATGCGTATCGCTGAAGAGATGGGGGAGGCCGATGGCGAAGATGCTGTCAAGGGTAGCCCCGTGGTTACCGTCTCGTAGTAAAGACGGCACCGGACAGGACGATTTCACCGTCCGGGTGCTCGGCGCTGCCGACACCCGGGCCCTTCGCGTGCTCGCGATGGAAGATCCGGTAGCGAACGTTTTCATTCTGGCGCACCTTGATTCAACGGGGAGCGCCGCCCCAACGTCCGGGGGCGCGAGCGTCTTTGGAGTGTTCGACGGCGACGCGCTGGTGGGTGCCTGCTGGGCCGGGGCCAATCTGGTTCCGGTGCAGCTGGACCCGGAACTGGCTTCCCGCGTTGCGGCGGTTGCACACCGGGCCGGCCGTCGCTATGCCTCGATTTTCGGGCCCGCGGAGACCGTGCTGGCGCTCCATTCCCGCTTGGAGCAGCTGGGGCATTTCGCCCACGAGGTACGTGCCGAGCAGCCGCTTCTGGCGATATCGGAACCACCCGCCGTCGAAGCCAATCCTCAGCTCGGCTTCGGGAACATCGCGGACTTCGACCGGATCCTGCCCGCCTGCGCAGCCATGTTCGAAGAGGAAGTGGGGTATTCGCCCTTTCTCGGGAGCGAGGACTTCTACAGCCGCAGGGTGGCCGGACTGATCCGCCAAGGCCATTCCTTGGTACACATCGACGCCGGCGGGACCGTGAAGTTCAAAGCCGAACTCGGGGCCGTCACGGCGCAGGCCACCCAGGTGCAGGGCGTCTGGATGAACCCTGAGTTCCGCGGCCAGGGACTCAGCGCGGGGTACATGGCGGGAGTGGTTGTCCTCGCCCAGCAGTTCGCGCCGATTACGAGCCTCTACGTCAACGAATACAACACCCGGGCACGCGCCACGTACGAGCGGGTCGGTTTCAAACGCCTCGGAACGTTCGCCACGGTTCTGTACTGACCAGCCCCGTCCTGACCAGCCCAACTATCCCCACCGCCACCCTCGCCTCGCAAGTCCCCACCGGCTCCCAGCCTTCGCAAGCTCAGGCCGGGGCCCTCGCCGGTGTGGCCCCTCGGCCAGGGAACCCTGGCGGCGTGGGCCCCCGCAGTTGTTGTCGTTTTGAGGGCTCATAACGACAACAACTGCTAGTCAGTTGGGAGGGGTGAGTTCGCCGGTGAGGTAGTGCTGGACGTTCGGGGCCACGAGCCGGACCACTTCGTCCTGGGAGGCGGAAGCCAGGGGTTCGAGCCGGACGACGTAGCGCATCAGCATGAGTCCCACCACCTGCGTGGCGACAAGGTTTCCGCGCATTTTCGCCTCCTCGGGGGAGCCTGGAATTCCCGCTGTAATCCTGGAAAGGATGGTCCGGGCCACCGTCTCCCGCAGCAAGGCCGTCTTGGCCTTGGATCCGATCGTCCCCCTGACGAACGCGACAAGCCCGTGTTGCGCCGGGCTTTCCCATAGCCGCAACACGGCGCGGACGAGCGCTTCCGCGCGCTGCGCGGGATCCAACGATTCGACGCCGGCAAGGACGTCGTCGGGATCAGCCGGGAGCTCGATGCTCTGGGCGAAGAGTTCGTCCTTGCCCTTGAAGAAATGGTGGACCATGGCCGGGTCCACTTCGGCTTCGCGGGCAACTTGCCGGAGGCTCGTCCCGTCGAAACCGTGCTCGGCGAAGAGCCGGCGCGCTGTGGCCAGGATCAGTTCGCGGGAATCGCTCCCGCCGCTCCGGCGTCCCCGCCGCACGGGAGGCGAGGCGCCGCTCATGAGGTCCGCCGTCGGAGGGTGAAGGAGGCCAGGGCCAAAACTCCCACCACGATCGCCGCCATGATTCCGGCATCCTGCCACATGGCCTGGGTCGCCTCGGTGTTGTCGGCGATCTGCTGGAGCGCATCGACCGAAAACGTCAGCGGCAGCACGTTGGAGATGCTCTCCAGGAGACTGTTCATGTGGTCCCGGGCCACGAAGAGTCCGCACAACAGGATCTGCGGTATCACCACTACCGGCATGAACTGCACCGCCTGGAATTCGGTCCGTGCAAAGGCTGAGCACAAGAGGCCAAGCGCGACACCGAGCACTGCGTTGATGACGGCGATCATCACGACGTAACCAGGACCGCCCTTGATATCCAGGTTGAAGATCCAGTAGGCCACGGCCGTGGCGACAAGCGATTGCAAGGCGGCCATGATGGAGAACGCCAACGCATAGCCGAACAGGAGATCGGCTTTGTGGATGGGCGTCGTCAGGAGCCGTTCCAACGTCCCCGAAGTCCTTTCGCGCAACATCGTGATCGACGTGACCAGGAACATCACCACAAACGGGAAGATGGCCAGCATCATGAGTCCCACACGGTCAAAGGTCCGCGGGAATCCGGGAGGCAGGGTTTCGTTCTCGAAGAGATAGTAGACGCCCGTGAGCAGGAGCGCGGGAACCACCATGATGAGCGCGACGCTGCGGTGGTCGTGCCGCAGTTGCTCCAAAACCCGCCTGGTGGTGGCGAACATCATCCGTGGATTCATGACGCCACCTGGCTTTCATTGGTACTCCGGTGCTTCGAAGTAGCGGTCGTTTCCTGGATGAAGTGCAGGAAGGCCTGTTCCAGGTCGTTGCTGTGGCCACGCTCGCTGAGTTCCGCCGGACTGAGCTGCGCCAGCAGCAAGCCGTCGCGGAGCAGGAGCAGGGAGGAACAGTGTGAGGCCTCTTCCATGACATGGCTGGACACCAGCAGGGTGGTGCCCGCTTCGGCCAAGGCGGCGAACCGTTCCCACAGCTCGGCACGCAGCACCGGATCCAAGCCAACCGTCGGTTCGTCGAGGACCAGCAGCTTCGGATGCGAGACGAGCGCGCAGGCCAGCGAGACCCGGCTGAATTCACCCCCGGAAAGGTCTGCCGTCTTCCGCCGTGCCAGTGATTCGAGCCCGACGGCGGCAATCGCCTCCGCGATGTCCGCCGCCGTGACGCCGTGCATGGCGCCGAAATACCTGACGTTCGCTTCGACGCTGAGATCCGTATAGACGCTCGGTGCCTGGGTGACGTATCCGACGTCGTGCCGCAACGACGGTGTACCGGCCGGACGCCCCAATACTTCCACGCTGCCGGCTGTGAGTCGCTGGACCCCTACGATGCAGCGCATGAGGGTTGTCTTGCCGCTCCCGGAAGGTCCGAGCAGGCCCGTGATGCGCCCGGGCTCGATGGCGAAGTCCAAGCCGCGCAGGATCTTCTTGTGGCCGCGCGTGACATGCAGGCCCTCCGCCTTGACCGCCGGAGGCGCAGGGGACATGCCTGGTGCGGGACTTCCCGCTGGGCTGTGGGACATCGCGGCCTCCGATATATTCATCAAGTGATGAATAAAAGGTAAATCGCATACACAGGCGCGTCAACTGTGGGCCTCGAGGACGGATCTGCAACGCGGGGTCACTTACGGCCCATGTCGGACCTCCGGATGGGCGCTAAGTGACCCCGCGTTGTTCGTTGCCAGGGCCAGGACCTACAAATATTGATTAGTCCAAGCCCTTGAATAAAGTGTCCACCATCACATAAATTCAGAACCAGCCGTGTCGCTGGGGCGCGGACGGACCGGCCGCTGAGCCACGCCATGGCAGGATGACCAGCCGCGCAGCGGCCAGGGGCTTCCTCGCACCATGGCGTGGCTCATCTGCGTTTGGCAGGATTAGGCAATCGGGATGGCCGGGGCCACGCTCACGAAGGTGCCGGGCGAGGGGCCCGGCTGTAAGCCGGTAGATTGGTACACAGTAGTTTTTGCCAGCTCTTGCCATAGAAACGGATTCTGACCCGTGGTCCTTCGCCTCTCCCAGCTGTTCCTGCGCACCCTGCGTGAAGATCCCGTCGACGCCGAAGTCGCCAGCCACAAACTCCTGGTCCGTGCGGGCTACATCCGCCGTGCCGCACCGGGCATCTACACATGGCTGCCTTTGGGATTGAGTGTCCTGCGCAAGGTCGAGCAGATCATCCGCGAGGAAATGGCCGCCATCGGCGCCCAGGAAGTCCATTTCCCGGCACTGCTGCCCCGGGAACCCTACGAGGCCACCAACCGCTGGACCGAGTACGGCGAGGGGCTGTTCCGCCTCCAGGACCGCAAGGGTGCCGATTACCTTCTCGCCCCCACGCACGAGGAAATGTTCACCCTCCTGGTCAAGGACCTGTACTCCTCGTACAAGGACCTGCCGCTGAGCCTCTACCAGATCCAGAACAAGTACCGCGACGAAGCCCGCCCTCGGGCAGGCCTCCTCCGCGGCCGCGAATTCATCATGAAGGACTCCTACTCCTTCGACGTCGACGACGCCGGCCTGGACGCGAGCTACGCGGCCCACCGCGCCGCGTACCTGAAAATCTTCGAGCGCCTCGGCCTTGAGGTCATCCCCGTCGCAGCCACGGCAGGCGCCATGGGCGGATCAAAGAGCGAGGAATTCCTGCACCCCACCGAGATCGGCGAGGACACCTTCGTGCGCTCGGCAGGCGGCTACGCGGCCAACGTCGAAGCCGTCACCACCGTGGTCCCGGCCGAAATCGACTTCAGCAACGCGCCTCCCGCGCGCGTCCTGGACACCCCGGACACGCCCACCATCGAAACCCTCGTGGCCGCAGCCAACCAGCTCGCTCCCCGCAGCGATTCCGACGGCGGCGCCTGGACTGGCGCCGACACCCTCAAGAACGTAGTCCTCGCCGTGACGCTGCCCACCGGCGAGCGCCAGATCGTGGTCATTGGCGTTCCCGGTGACCGCGCAGTGGACCTCAAGCGCGTCGAGGCCAACATCGGTTCATTCCTGCCCATCGCCGGCGAGATCGGCTTGGAAGCGGCCAACGAGGAAGACCTCAAGAAGATCCCGCAACTCGTCAAGGGCTACATCGGCCCCGGACTGGACCTCGCCGAAGCCGTGCTCGGCCTTGAAGGCACGTCCAAGTTGCTCTTCCTTGTTGACCCCCGGGTTGTCTCCGGCACCAGCTGGGTCACCGGAGCGAACGAAGACGGCAAGCACGTGTTCGGCCTCGTAGCCGGGCGCGACTTCGCCTGGGACGGCGTCATTGAATGCACTGAGGTCCGGGCGGGAGACGAGGCCCCGGATGGCTCCGGTCCCTTGGAAACTGCGCGCGGCATCGAAATGGGCCACATCTTCCAACTCGGCCGCAAGTATGCCGAGGCCCTCGACTTGAAGGTCCTTGACCAGAACGGCAAGCAGGTTGTGGTCACCATGGGCTCCTACGGTGTCGGCGTGACCCGTGCCGTGGCCGCCCTCGCCGAGGCCAACAACGACGACCGTGGTCTGGTCTGGCCGCGCTCCGTGGCCCCCGCGGACGTCCACGTGGTCGCCGTCGGACGCGGCGAGGAAATTTTCGCGGCGGCCGAGAAGCTCTCCGCCGAACTCGAGGCTGCCGGCCTCGACGTGATCTACGACGACCGCCCCAAGGTTTCCCCGGGCGTGAAGTTCGGCGACGCCGAGCTCGTGGGCGTCCCCACGATCGTGGCAGTCGGCCGTGGCTTGGTAGACGGTGTCGTGGAGATCAAGGACCGCCGCACCGGCGAGGCAGAAAACGTGGCAGTCGAGAAGGCTGCCGATTACGTGGTCAACGCCGTACGCCAGAAGTGATCTCCGGCTTCGAGTCGGTCCAGCTCACCACGCTCATCATGATCGTGGTGGCTGGATTCGCGGCCGGCTGGATAGATGCCGTCGTGGGCGGCGGGGGACTGATCCAGCTCCCTGCCTTGCTCCTGGTTCCGGGGATCACCCCCGTCCAGGCATTGGCCACCAACAAAATGGGCTCCATCTTCGGGACGACGACCAGTGCCGTCACCTATTACCGCCGGGTGGGCCCTGACCTCAAGACGGCCATACCCATGGCGGTCATTGCCCTCGCGGGAAGTTTCGGCGGAGCAGTCCTGGCCGCCAACCTTCCCGCGAGCGTCTTCAAACCCATCATCGTGGTGGCGCTCATCGCCGTCGCGCTCTTCACCGCGTTGCGGCCCAATGCAGGCGAGTTGACCGCCCTGCGACACGACGGCCACCGGCACTACGTCGTGGCCTGCGCCATCGGTGGCGTGATCGGGTTCTACGACGGCCTGATAGGTCCAGGAACAGGCTCGTTCCTGGTGATAGCCCTTGTCTCCGCCATGGGCTATGCCTTCCTTGAGGCCAGCGCCAAGGCGAAGATCGTCAACATGGCCACGAACGCCGGTGCCCTGTTGTTCTTCCTGCCGCACGGATCATTGCTGTGGGGCGTCGGCGCCGTGCTGGGCCTGTCCAACATGGCCGGTGGCTACCTGGGCGCGCGGACCGCCGTGAAACAAGGCAGCGGCTTTGTCCGGATTGTGTTCCTGATCGTGGTCGGCGCGTTGATCATCAAACTCGGCGTGGACGTCTGGAACGACTACTTCGCCAAGTAGCGTTTCGGATGTCGCCGGCGATGGCCGCAGGGAAGCCCCGGGCGTAGCATGCACTCATGTGGGTCGATTCCGGCGACTATGAGCAGGCACTCGGACGTGCATGGGAGCATACCCGGGAGTGGTTGAGGGCCTTGCCCGGGCGGCCGGTACGGCCAAGCACCACGGCTGACGACATCACGACAGTCTTCGGCGGACCTTTGCCGGCCAGTGGACTGGACCCGGCCGCGGTCATTGATTTCCTCGCCGAACACGCCGAACCCGGGCTCATGGCCATGCAATCGGGGCGCTTCTTCGGTTGGGTCATCGGCGGGACGGTGCCGGCAGGCATGGCCGCGGACTGGATGGTGTCCGCATGGGACCAGAACTCCGGCCTGCGTTTCGCCACCCCCGCCACAGCCGGGATCGAGGAAGCGGCCGGGCGATGGCTCCTTGAGCTGCTCGGCCTACCTGTTGGCTCCGACGTCGGATTCGCGACGGGCGCCAGCATGGCCAACTTCACGGCCCTCGCGGCGGCCCGGTGGCGCCAGTTCGCCGCCGTCGGCTGGGATGTCAACGCCGGGGGACTCCACGGCGCGCCGAAACTGCGTGTCCTCGTCGGCGCCGAGCGGCACGAGAGCCTGGACATGGCCCTGCGTTTCCTGGGGTTCGGGGCACCCGAAGTTGTTGCGGCGGACGAACAAGGAAGGATTGACCCCGCCGCGCTCCGGGCCGCCTTGGAAGCCGGTTCCGGTCCGGCAATCGTGTGTCTCCAGGCCGGGAACCTGCATTCCGGAGCATTCGATCCATTCCCCGAGGCGATTTCCGCTGCCAAGGACTACGGCGCGTGGGTCCACGTCGACGGGGCTTTCGGTCTGTGGGCAGCTGCTGTGCCGGGACTGCGGCATTTGGTCGAGGGCGTCGGGTTGGCCGATTCGTGGGGAACCGATGCCCACAAGACCCTCAACGTGCCTTACGACGCCGGAATCGTGGTGGTACGTGACGTTGCCGCCCTGCGATCCGCCATCGGCATGCACGCCGAATACCTGATGCAGGACGACCACGGCCCCGGTGATCCCATGGAGAAAGTGCCCGAGTTGTCCCGCCGTGCCCGGGGAGTGCCGGTATGGGCGGCCTTGCGTTCCTTGGGTGGTGACGGCGTGCGGGAGCTTGTCGCTGGACGTGCGGAGTGTGCCGCGGAACTGGCCCGGCGGCTTGCCGAAGTGCCCGGCGTCGAGGTCCTCAACGATGTGGTGTTCACGCAGTTGTCCCTGGCCTTCGGTTCCGACGAGAGGACGCGTGCCGTGACGGGCTACGTCATGGCCGACGGCAGGGTCTGGATGTCCGGTTCGCGCTGGCTGGGCAGGGATATCCTGCGTGTTTCGGTGACCAATTGGTCAACGGATTCGGCAGACCTGGATATCGCGGTGCAGGCTATCAAGGACGCGCTGGAGGCCACCGCTTGAGCCGGGCGCAGGAAGCAGGGACTCCGGACGGCAGGGCGTCCGGACCACTGAAGCTAATTCGAGGCGGCCAGTCCCGGTTCGGGTAGGTCGTGCGCGGCGGGCAACCCGTCGAGGGGCCGGCCTGCGAGGGTGCTGGCCACCCACAAGGAACGCGCCAGATCGCCTTCGTGCCGCGGTTTTCCGGCATACCAGAGGGCGTTTTCAACCTCGCGGACCAGGCTCCATTCCCGCGCTGCTTCACTGTCCAGTCCAGCCGCGCTGCTGAAATCAGCGCAGCGCTCCAGGAGTGCAAGTTCGGGAGCCGTGGTGGAGAGATCGCGGATACGGTTCCACAAGATCGGGGCGATCGCGAATTCTGCCTCCCCGATCTTCGGTTGCGGGTCGATCGCCACGTAAGCGCGCTTTCGGGTGGATCCGGCCCCATTCGGGGCGCCATGCGGGGTGCCATTGAGATGCGGGAGGATGTTCATGAAATGCAGGTCGCAATGCACCAAGACGTCCCTGCCCGCGCGGCGTCCGACGGCGCCTCGGGTCTGGCACACTTCCAACGCGGCCTCGAGGAGCCAGCGGGGGAAGGGTTGGCCAAGGTGCTCCCAGTCCGCGGGCAGCTCATCGCTCCAGCGCTCGGCACGTGCCGCTATGTGCTCAAACTCTTTCCATTCGGGCCGTTCGTCCGGTTCGATGCTGAGTTCCTTCACGAGCGATCCCCAGACGTCGCGGGCTTCGTCCATCGGGGCGTCCTGCAGGCAGTTGACCGCGTCGAGCCGCTCCAGGAGCATCGCGCAGGAGGCGGTATCGGCGTCGAGCAGCCTGACGGCCCCGGCGCCGTCCCACAGGGCCAGCGCATGCCGTTCAACGAGGGCCTCCTCGTGCGGGAAAGCTATCTTGAGCACCGAACGGGTGCCCTCGTAGAGGACCGGAATGACGATGCCGCCGTGGCCATTCCATGGTTCCGCGCCGGGTTCCAGGTCAACGGACAGTTGCCAGCGTTCCAAGCTGGCATTGATCAGTCCGGGCAGCCCTGAGAGCCACGCCCGCCCTTCCGCTGTGCGGGAGTAGCGTGCCTGGAGGTCGCCAGGGATCGAAACGAAGGTAGTCATCACTGTCAGCCTACCCAAGCCGGTCCGGGAGTGGTTCAGACCACTCCGGAGGAGCCCAGGAGGCTTCCGATGAAGAACGTCGCGGCAAGCGCAAGGGCTCCGCCGATGACGACGCGCACGGCGGCGCGGGTCTTCGAGCTGCCGCCGATCCACGCTCCAACGGCTCCGGTGATGGCCAGCGCGAGCAACACGGAAATGAAGGTCAGCGGTACACGCAGCCCCGGGGGCGGGAGCAGAATCGCGAGCATGGGCAGCACCGCGCCGAGGGTGAAGGCGATGGCGGATGCGAACGCCGCATGCCACGGGCTGACGATGTCGTCCTCGTCGATGTTCAATTCGGCGGAAAGGTGGGCGGCCAAGGCGTCGTGCTCCGTCAATTCCACGGCCACTTTCCGCGCGGTTTCAGGCCGCAGGCCCTTGGCCTCGTAGATCGCAGTCAATTCAGCCAGCTCTTCTTCGGGTTCCTCGGCGAGCTCCCGGCGCTCCTTCTCGATGAGCGCCTTTTGGCTGTCGCTTTGGCTGCTGACGGATACATACTCGCCGAGTGCCATGGACACCGCGCCGCCCACGAGTCCGGCGGCTCCGGCAGTGAGGATCGCGCCGGTGTTCGTGGTGGCGCCGGCGACGCCTACCACGATGGCGGCGACGGAGACGATTCCGTCATTGGCGCCAAGGACGCCTGCCCGGAGCCAGTTGAGCCGGTGGGCGAGGTCGTTGGCGTGTGGTTCGTTCTCATGCAGGGCTGCAGTTTCGATGGAAGCCATGGTACAAGCCAAGCACTCGGGGACTGCAGCCGCCAGCAAAGAAAGGCTTTCCTATGGAGACGGAGTGGCGGACAGCAGCGGCGGCAGCGCGGAGTTGTCGATCGAAAGTCCCGGGAAGGGGCCAACCGGAGCTCCCCAGGCTTGGCTGCGTTTGGCGGCGTCGACAAGCCCGTCGATGGCCCATTGGCGCGTCGCACCCTCCGACAATGCCACGAGGTCGGCGTAGGCAGTCAGCGAGCTGGACTCCATGCTTCCGAGCGCCAGTCCGGGTTTGGCGGCGAAAGTGGCAGGCAGGCGATAGCCGGCTTCCCGCGCGGGCGTGGCGATGCAATGCAGCCGGCCCTGGGCCTCCGCTCCCCGGAGCAGCTGCTGGTGGCGGGCCAACCAGGTGGCTGCCGTTGCGGACGCCTTCGCGTCCAGCCTGGTCAGGGCCACTTGGTACGCATAGATCGACTCCTGTTCGGAGCTGACGACGGCGGCAAGGGCTGCGGGCAGATCGGCCGTGGTCGGGGCCGGTCCGGGTGTCGGCGCCATGGTCGCCGTGCCGGGCGAAGCCGGGCAGCTCGGCGGCGGTGTCGGGGCGGTACTCGCCTCGGCCGGGGTTGCCGGTACCGGCAGGCCCCACGTCGCGGCCAGCCGCGATGACTCAAGCAGCTGGGCGGTCCCGACGGCGGCAAGCAGCCGTGCCATGCCGCCGTCGGCGTTAGCGGCGTCCGCCAAGCGACGGGAAGCGCTCGCGGAGAGCGCGGAGACAAAGCCGGCCCGCGTTGGGCGGTCCTGGGCGGCACTGGAGCTGGGAGAAGCCGATGGAGTGTTCGGTGCCGAAGGGCTGGAAGGTGGCAGCAGCGCCCGCGCCTGGCTTGTCAGCAACGTCACAGTGTCCGTGCTCTCCAGGAGCGATGCGCTGTCCAGGAGCGTCTCGGTCGACGAGAGCGCTTCGGAGCGGGCAGCTTCCGAAAACGGTAGCGCCTGCGGCTTTCCGGCGTCCCGCGGGAGAAGCACGGCGCCCACTCCGAGGACGAGGACTGCGAGGAAAGCCAGAAGGAGGCCTTTCATCCAGCGATGGCTCCGTGGTTTCTCAACAGTCTCGTGGTTCACAACAGACTATGGTGTCACGCCCACAGGCCACTTGCCTCCCCGCAGAGGAGCCCCGTGCACCACGCCGCCGCAAATGTCGTTAAGCTAGTAGTCACAACATCATCTATCGGGAGGCGGCTGGCCAGTGAGTCATTCGGAAGCCACGACTTCAACAGACCAGGCTGGAACGGATCCGACGAGTCCAGCACAACACGAGGTCCGGAACCCCGAGGAGAGCAGGCTGAAGGCGCTTCTGGAGCCTGCCGTCCTGGCGAGCCGGCTCTATCTTGAGGATGTTGCCATCCACGTTGCCGGTTCACACCGGGTAGTCCACGTGGTCATCGACCTGCCCCAGGAGGAAACCGGCGGCGTCAGCCTGGACGTCATCGCGGAAATCTCCAGGGCGCTCTCGGACATCCTGGACAACGATCCCCGGACCGACGGCCGCCCTTACGACCTCGAGGTCTCCTCGCCCGGCGTCGGCCGGCCCCTCACGGAGCCCCGCCACTGGCACCGGGCCCGCGGACGCATGGTCAAGGTCAACGTGATCCAGGGAGAGAACCTGACGGGACGTATCCAGTCCGTCGACGACGACGGCGTCACGCTGGTTCCCGAGCAAGAGGTCAAGAAGGGCATGAAGCCCAAGCAGGGCGAACCCGTGAAAATTCCTTTCGACAGGATCCGCCAAGGAAAAGTCGAGATAGAGTTCAGCCACCTCAACGAGGCCGTGCTGGAAGACGAGTACAACGGACCTTCCGAGGAGGCCTAATGGATATTGACATGAGTGCGCTGAGACTCCTGGAGCGTGAGCGTGAAATCCCGCTGGACCTCCTGATTCCCACCATCGAGCAGGCGCTCCTGGTGGCATACCACAAGACGCCGGGCGCTTTCGAAAAGGCCCGTGCCGAGCTGGACCGCAAGAGCGGCCACGTGACCATTTGGGCCACGGAAATCGACGACGACGGCGAAGCCGTCGGCGAGTTCGAGGACACCCCTGCGGGATTCGGCCGCATTGCGGCAAGCACCGCGCGGCAGATCATCCTGCAGCGGCTGCGCGACGTCGAGGACGACAACGTCCTCGGCGAATTCAAGGGCCGTGAAGGCGAACTCGTCGCCGGCCTGATCCAGCAGGGCAACAACCCGCACATGATCCAGGTGAACCTCGGTTCCGTCGAAGCACTGTTGCCGCCGCCCGAACAGGTGCCGGGTGAGAAGTACACCCACGGCAACCGCCTGCGTGCGTTTGTGGTGGACGTCCACCGCGGCGCCAAGGGACCCTCCATCACGCTGTCGCGTTCACACCCGGGCCTCGTCCGGAAGCTTTTCGAACTGGAGGTCCCGGAGATCGCGGACCGCTCCGTCGAGATCGTGGCACTGGCACGCGAGGCCGGCCACCGGACCAAGATGGCCGTCAAAGCCAACACCCCCGGCATCAACGCCAAGGGTGCTTGCATCGGCGAAATGGGCTCCCGGGTCCGTGCCGTCATGACCGAACTCAACGACGAAAAGATCGACATTGTCGACTTCAGCGACGATCCGGCGACCTTCATCGCCAACTCCCTTTCGCCGTCGCGCGTGAATTCCGTCACTATCACCGACGAGGCCACGCGCTCCGCCCGCGTGGTTGTTCCCGACTATCAGCTGTCCCTCGCCATCGGCAAGGAAGGCCAGAACGCCCGGCTCGCAGCAAAGCTGACCGGCTGGCGGATCGACATCGTCTCCGACGCCGCTCCGGCCAAGGGCAACTAAACACGCCAAACGGTGCCCAGCCCCGGATCCCCGCACCTTGTGGATTCTGTGGCCGGGCCCTCGGGGGCTTAGAATAGATGGAACCGGGCCTATGCCCGGTATCCGTGCGCTTTGGCGTGCTCGCGGCTTGTGGGGGCAACAATCCCAACAAGCCAAGGGCGTGCGCCGAGCAAAGCAGAACCGCAGAAGACAGGTAAAGACACTGAGGCAGGTTGATACACCCAGTGACTGAACTGCCTCACACCAGGCACCAGCCTGTGCGCACCTGCATCGGATGCCGGAAACAAGGCAAGCGGAGCGAGTTGATCCGGCTTGTCGCCGAAGGCGGCGGGTCTCCCGTCGTCCTGGTGGATGAACGACGCCGGATGGCTGGCCGGGGTGCGTGGCTGCATCCCAGCACCACATGCCTGACGCTGGCAAGCAAACGGCGTGCTTTCGCAAGGGCCCTCGCGGGCGCAAGCGAAGTCACCGCCGTGGAAAGCTACCTGGCGGCAGTCATACCCCCTGCGGACACCCCCGTGAAAGCAGGAAAACCGTCCAAACCTGAAAGCGGGTCAGAAAACTGATGGAAACCCGATGAGTTCCCAGCGATGAGTGCGCAACGATGACAACTTTGTTGCGCTCTGCACAGGGCCTATCCGCCGCGTTCGCGGCAGGGGCCCGCAGTAAGAATTAGACGGTTCGTGCCTGGCTCGGTGCGGACCGAGACAGGAGAAATGTGGCCAAGGTCCGCGTACATGAGCTCGCCAAAGAGCTCGGTATTACTTCCAAAGATGCAGTGACAAAACTGCAGGAATTGGGCGAATTCGTTCGCTCCGCCTCTTCAACAATTGAGGCACCGGTCGTGAAGAAGCTTCGCGACGCCTACCCGGGCGCCGGCGCTGCAAAGGCGGCTGCCCCGGCAGCACCTCGCATTGCAGCCCCCGCGGCACCGGCTGCCCCTGCTGCGCCCGCAGCGTCCCGCCCGGCTCCGGGCCCCGCTGCGCCCAAGGCTCCGGTTCCCGCCCCCAAGGCTGAGACCCCCGCCCCGGCAGCGCCTGTGGCCCCCGCAGCTACGGCAAGTCCTATTTCCGCCAAGCCGGGTGCCCGTCCGGCACCCAAGGCCGAAGCCCCTGCCCCGGCACGTCCGGGCAGCCAGGCTCCGCGGCCCGGTGGCCCACGTCCGGGCAACAACCCGTTCGCGACCTCGCAGGGCATGCCCCGCGGCCGTGGCGACGGCGAGCGTCCTCCCCGTCCGGGCAACAACCCCTTCGCAACCTCGCAGGGCATGCCCCGTTCCGGTGGCCGCACTGACGGCGAGCGTCCCGGCGGTCCGCGTCCCGCGGCCGGCGCAGGCGGTCCCCGCCCCGCAGCCGGTTCCGGTGGTCCGCGTCCGGGTGCTCCGCGCCCCGGTGCTCCCCGTCCGGGCGCTCCGCGTCCCGCAGGTGGACCCGCAGGAAACCGTCCCAGCCCGGGCATGATGCCCAACCGCACCGAGCGTCCCGCTCCCGGTGGCGCTGGTCGTCCGGGTGGCGCAGGCCGTCCCGGTGGCGGCCCCGGCCGTCCGGGTGGCGCTCCTGGCGCAGGCACCGGTGGCGGAGCTCCCGCCGGCGGTGGCTTCGGCAAGGGCGGCCGCGGACGCGGCGGTACCCAGGGTGCCTTCGGTAAGGGTGGCGCAGGACGCGGCAAGCAGCGCAAGTCGAAGCGTGCAAAGCGTCAGGAACTGGAGCAGATGAGTGCTCCGTCGCTGGGTGGCGTATCCGTACCCCGCGGCGACGGCAACACCGTGGTCCGGCTGCGTCGTGGCTCGTCCATCACGGACTTCGCCGACAAGATCGAGGCGAACCCCGCCGCACTGGTGACCGTGCTGTTCCACCTCGGTGAAATGGCAACGGCTACGCAGTCGCTGGACGAAGACACCTTCGGCCTGCTCGGCGCCGAACTCGGCTACAAGGTACAGGTGGTCTCTCCGGAAGACGAAGAGCGCGAGCTCCTCGACTCCTTCGACATCGATCTCGATGCCGAACTGGAAGCCGAAGGCGACGACGTCCTCGAACCGCGTCCCCCGGTTGTCACCGTCATGGGTCACGTTGACCACGGTAAGACCCGACTGCTCGATGCCATCCGGAAGACCAACGTGGTTGCCGGTGAACACGGCGGCATCACGCAGCACATCGGTGCCTACCAGATCAGCCACGTCCACGAAGGCACTCCGCGCGACATCACCTTCATTGACACCCCTGGTCACGAGGCGTTCACCGCCATGCGTGCACGTGGTGCCAAGGTCACCGACATCGCCATCCTGGTTGTCGCAGCCGACGACGGCGTCATGCCGCAGACGGTTGAAGCACTCAACCACGCACAAGCGGCCAACGTGCCGATCGTCGTCGCGGTCAACAAGATCGACAAGGAAGGTGCGAACCCGGACAAGGTCAAGGGCCAGCTCACCGAGTACGGTCTGGTTCCCGAAGAATACGGTGGCGACACCATGTTCGTTGAGGTTTCTGCCCGCCAGAACATCAACATCGACGAACTGATCGACGCCGTGCTTCTGACCGCAGACGCCGCTTTGGACCTGCGCGCCAACCCGGACAAGGACGCTCGAGGCATTGCCATCGAAGCGAACCTGGACAAGGGCCGCGGTTCCGTGGCCACCGTCCTGGTCCAGTCCGGTACCCTGGCCGTCGGTGACACGATCGTGGCCGGTACGGCCCACGGCCGCGTCCGTGCCATGTTCGACGAAGACGGCAACGCCCTCGACATCGCGCTTCCGTCCCGTCCTGTCCAGGTCCTGGGCCTGTCCAACGTACCGCGTGCAGGCGACACCTTCCTGGTGACCTCCGACGAGCGTACGGCCCGCCAGATCGCTGAAAAGCGCGAGGCAGCCGACCGCAACGCGGCCCTGGCCAAGCGCCGCAAGCGCATCAGCCTCGAAGACTTCGACAAGGCTGTGGCCGAAGGCAAGATCGACACCCTCAACCTCATCCTCAAGGGTGACGTTTCCGGTGCGGTCGAAGCCCTCGAAGACGCCCTGCTCAAGATCGATGTCGGCGACGAAGACGTTCAACTGCGCGTCATCCACCGCGGTGTGGGTGCCATCACGCAGAACGACGTCAACCTCGCCACGGTGGACAATGCCATCATCATCGGCTTCAACGTCAAGCCCGCCGAGCGCGTGGCTGAACTGGCCGATCGTGAAGGCGTGGACATGCGCTTCTACTCCGTCATCTACTCGGCAATCGATGACATCGAGCTGGCCCTCAAGGGCATGCTCAAGCCGGAGTACGAGGAAGTCCAGCTCGGTACCGCCGAGGTCCGCGAAGTCTTCCGTTCTTCCAAGTTCGGAAACATCGCCGGTTCCATCGTGCGCTCGGGCATCATCCGCCGTAACACGAAGGCACGCGTCAGCCGCGATGGCAAGGTCATCGGCGACAACCTCACCGTTGAGACGCTCAAGCGCTTCAAGGACGACGCCACCGAGGTCCGCACGGACTTCGAGTGTGGTATCGGTCTTGGCTCGTACAACGACATCAACGAAGGTGACATCATCGAGACCTTCGAGATGCGCGAAAAGCCGCGCGTCTAAGCACGAAAAGTAGAGGGCGGGGCCGTTGGATTCTTCCGGCGGCCCCGGCCCTTTCCGCCGATATGGGGGCCCCGCCCCTTCGCTGGGTGGCTGACGTCTTGCGACGTCAGCCACCCAGCTCCGGCAGGCCCGATGCCACTCCCGGGCCCCCATATTGGCTCCAACGGCCTCCGAGGAACGCGGCGGCCGGTCGTAGACTCGCACTAGGCGCGTCTCGCACACCGAACTTAAGTACGCAAGTTGCTAACGCGCCGTCGTACGCAAATTTTAGGAGTAGAAATGGCTGATCCGGCACGCGCTGCCAAGTTGGCGCAGCGGATTAAGGTTGTTGTTGCTGAGGCACTTGGCCGGCGGATCAAGGATCCTCGGGTTGAGGGCATCACTATTACCGATGCCCGCGTCACCAACGATCTTCAGCACGCCACCGTGTACTACACCGTCTTCGGTGACGAGGTTGCCCAGGCCGATGCCGCCCGGGCGTTGGAGAAGGCCAAGGGTGTTTTGCGCCAGGAAGTGGGCCGCAACATTACCGTGCGGCTGACTCCTACCTTGGAATTCGTTGCCGACCTCATTCCGGTCAACGCCTCGAACCTTGAGGAGCTCTTGCGCACCGCCAAGCAGCGCGACGCCGAGGTGGCCGCGCTGGCCGCCGGCGCCAAACACGCTGGCGACGCAGACCCGTACAAGAGCGATGCCGCGCAGGATGCGGACATCGACGAAGACGATTTTGACGAAGAAGACATCGACCTCCGTGCCGATGAAGACATCGACGAAGACGGCGGCAAGTAGTCCGGCGCTTCCCGGACAGGGCCGGATCCGCAGTTCTCAAGACTGCCGGATCTGGTCCTGCTTGTTTAACCGTGGAAAGCGGGGCCAAATTGATGGTCCGTCGCTAAGATCGGAGCATGGCGGCCCACGATGCAGCTCAGAGTCCCGAAGACTACCTTGAACACGCCGTGCGGCTCGCGGTTCAAAACGTGGCCGACGGCGGCGGCCCTTTTGGCGCCGTCGTGGTCACCCCGGACGGACGGCTTCATGACGGCGTCAACCGGGTCACCCGCGACAACGACCCCACAGCGCACGCCGAAGTGGTGGCCATCCGGCGGGCCGCGTCGGAGCTCGGAAGGTTCGACCTCAGCGGCTCCGTGCTCTACTCAAGCTGCGAACCGTGCCCCTTGTGCCTCTCCGCCGCCCTATGGGGCCGGGTAAGCCGGGTCTACTTTGCCGCGGACCGGTACGGTGCCGCAGCCGCAGGCTTCGACGATGCCGTGTTCTACGAATATTTCGACGGCAACAGGCCGGAACTGCTGCCCGTCCAGCACACGGAGGTCGCCGCATCCGAGGCTCCTTTCGATGCCTGGCGCGGGCACAAGAACCGGACCAAATACTGAGGTTCACCCCCGCGCCGGAAGCCGCCCGACGCCGTCGAGCAGCTGCTGGTGATCACCGCACAACGCGATCCTGATCCACCCTTCGCCGATGGAACCGAACGCGGTGCCAGGCGCTACGGCCACTCCAGAGTCCGCCAAGAAGGTGCGCACCCAAGCACGCACATTCCCGCCGCTCACATGCGAGACGTCCGCCCAGAGATAGAAAGCCCCCTGCGCGCCCAGGAAGGGAATGCCCTTCCCGGCAAGCACTGCCGAGGCGGCGTCGCGGTTGGAACGGTAATGCTCCCGTGCCGTGTCCACGTAGTCCTGCGGGCCGGTCAGCGCCGCGACCGCAGCGTACTGGGAAGGCGAAGCCACGCAGGAAACGATCGCTTCCATGACGTTGTTCATCTTCCATTCCAGGCCCGGCGGGCAAATGAGCGCACCGATCCGCAGTCCCGTCAGGCCGTACGTTTTGGACAGGGTCAGGGACGTGAAGACCCGCGCTTCCCCGGGAACTGTGCTGTCGAAACGGGCAGGACTCGTGTGCGGAACGTCGAAGGTGAAGGCTTCGTAGCATTCATCCGAAATGATCCACAGATCGTGCTTGACGGCCAATTCCACCAGCTGGCGCGTCGTTTCCTCGCAAATCACGGCGCCCAGGGGATTGGACGGCGAATTCAGGACCAGCACCTTGGTGCGGGGCGTGATCAGTGCCTCGATGTCCTCGATGCGGGGTTGGAACTCGTTCTCGGGGTAGAGCGGATACCGCACCGGGACGGCGTGGAGCAAATGGCTTGTCATGGCAAAAGTGGGATAACCCGGATTGGGAATCAGGATCTCGTCGCCGGGGGAGAGGAGCAGGCTCATCGCGAAGTGCAGCCCCTGCTGGGCTCCGTCCACGACGTACACGCGCTCCGCCCCGACATCCACCTTGTTGTGGGCACGGAAGCGGGCGGCAAAGGCCTCACGCAGGGCCGGGATCCCGGCATTGGGGGTGTAGTTGGTCTCGTCCCTGTCCAGGCATGCGATCCCCGCGTCCAGGATGTGCCGGGGCAGCGCGAAGCCGGGCTCGCCGATGCTGAGGACAATCGCCCCGGGGGTGCTCCACGCGGCCTCGGTGATCTCGCGGATCTGGTTCACGGGCACTTCGCGGACATGTGCGGCAAGCTCAGGCATGGGAGCCATCTTAGCCGCGGTCCCGGAGCGTTCAGGGAAGCCGCAGGCCGCAGGACGCATGCCCCGGCGCGGATATACTGGGAGGCGTGCTTTCTGGACTGGTAATCGTTGACAAGCCGCAAGGATGGACCAGCCACGATGTGGTTGGACGGATGCGGCGACTGGCCGGTACCCGGAAAGTGGGCCATGCGGGGACCCTGGACCCCATGGCCACCGGGGTGCTTGTGCTTGGCATCAACAAGGCGACGCGCCTGTTGACGTACATCGTGGGCACGTCCAAGACGTACTCCGCCACCATCCGGCTCGGCGAATCGACCATCACGGACGATGCCGAAGGCGACATCACCGCAAGCCGCAGCGCCGCCGGAGTCACTGAGGACGCCATCCGCGACGGCGTCGCGCAGCTCAGCGGCGAGATCCAGCAGGTTCCCAGCAGCGTCAGCGCCATCAAAGTCAACGGCGAACGGTCCTACGCGCGCGTCCGTTCGGGGCAAGAGGTCAAGCTTGCCGCCCGGCCCGTGACCATCCACCGTTTCGAGATCCACGCCATCCGGAGGGTCGACGGCGGCAGGGTAGTAGACATCGATGTGACCGTCGAGTGCTCCTCGGGCACGTACATCCGCGCGCTGGCGCGCGACCTGGGCGAGGCCCTTGACGTCGGCGGCCATCTCACGGCGCTGCGCCGCACCCACGTGGGGCCATACTCCCTGGAGCAAGCCCGCACCCTCGAACAGCTTGCCGAGGAACTGGAAGTCCTCGACATGTCCGCCGCTGCCCGGGCACTCATGCCCAACCGGGAACTGAGCGACGCCGAAACCACCGAAATTTCTTTTGGCCGCAGGATCGCCGCGGGACCCGCTGCCGGCACGGCCGACGCCGCCACCGCCGAGAACCCGGCTGCCGCGTTCTCTCCCTCAGGGGAACTCGTGGCGCTGTTGGCCGACGCGGGGAGTTTCGCCAAGCCTGTCCTTGTGTTCGCCCCTGACAACGAAAAGCAGGAACACTAGCCATGGACGGATACTTTTACGCTGTCCTGATAGTGGGCCTGCTGTCCACGATCATTTGCGTCGTGGCGGGCATCATGAAGAAGGCCCCCAACGACGTCACCATACTGTCCGTTGCCGCCGTCGAACTCGTCCTGCTGGTCTATCTGGTGGGATCGATCATCCGCGTGGCGATGGGTGAAAAAATCGCTGGGGAGCCCTGGGAATTCTGGGGCTACATCATCACGGCTCTCATACTCCCCATCGTCGCGGTGTACTGGTCCATCCTGGAACGGACCCGTTGGAGCAATTTCGTCATGGGCGCCGTGGGCGTCACCGCATTGGTCATGGCGGCCCGCATGAACCAGATCTGGTACTGACATTGGAAGAAGCACACGAAGTGACTGTTGAAACCACCGGGAAGAAGAACCCGGACACCCGCAATACCGGGCCCGGGAGGCTGTTGATTGCGGTCTACGCGGTTTTCGCGATCTCGGCCACCGCCCGTGCCGGCTACCAGATCCTGACCAAGTTCTCGGATGCTCCCCTGGCCCACATCCTCTCGGCCTTCGCCGCCGTCGTGTACATCGTGGCCACGGTCTCCCTCGCGAAGCCGGGCCGCACGTGGTTCAAGGTATCGCTCGCGGCCGTCCTCGTAGAGATGGTCGGAGTGGTGGTGGTTGGTGCCATCAGCCTTTTCGATCCTGTGGCTTTCCCGCACGACACCGTATGGTCCCTGTTCGGACGTGGATACGGCTTTGTGCCGCTGATCCTGCCGATCCTGGGCCTGCTGTGGCTCTACCGTCGGCGGCCCGCGCGGCTCCCGCAGTAGAAATCGGGGCTCCGCCACCGGGCAAGGGCGCCCCCTGAGAGCGGGTAACCTTAGAGAATTCCGGCGCCGGAGCAGGCACCGGGCATAGTGAATACCAGCAGTAAAAGGCGAGGTTGATGGTCCACATCTGGAACGATCCCACCGAGGTCCCCGAGGATTTCGGTCCCAGCGTCGTTACCATCGGCAACTTTGACGGCGTCCATCGGGGCCACCAGCAAGTGCTGACGCAACTCTTGCGCACCGCAGGGCAGCACGGCGCGCAGTCCGTTGTCGTGACTTTCGATCCCCACCCGGCCCTGGTCCATCGGCCCGACTCCGCACCGGAGCTCCTCATGGGTCTGCAGGACAAGCTCGATGCCCTGGCGGACACGGGCGTGGACGCTGTCCTCGTCATGAAATACAACCTCACGCTCGCGGCAATGACTCCTGAAGAATTCGTCGTCAAGGTCCTGCTGGACGGGCTTCACGCGGCGCACGTTGTTGTGGGCCACGATCTCCGTTTCGGTGTGGGAAATTCCGGCGACGTCGGCACCATGCAGGAATTGGGCAAGGAACTGGGGTTCGGCGTCCACGTGGTCAATGAGTTCGGCGCGGAAGGCTTTCCAGTACACGACGACGGCGGCACGGACCGCCGCTGTTCCTCCACTTGGGTGCGCGAGGCCCTTGCTGAGGGCGACGTCGAGACCGCCGCCGCCGTCCTCGGCCGCCCGCACAGGATGCGCGGCGAAGTGGTCCATGGCGCCGCGCGCGGACGCGCCCTGGGCTTTCCCACGGCAAACCTGGACCACGGCGCCACGGGCTACGTCCCCGCGGACGGAATCTACGCCGGCTGGCTCGTGGACGAGTCCGGAACCCGCTGGCCCGCCGCGATTTCGGTAGGTTCCAACCCCACATTCGACGGCGTGAGCCGCCAGGTGGAAGCGCACGTGATCGACCGCCCGGAGGAAGCGGTGGAGGACTTCAACCTCTACGGCCAGACCGTCGTGGTGGAATTCACGGCCAGGCTGCGAGGCATGGTGGCCTATCGTGGACCCGAGGCCCTGGTGGAGCAGATGCGGCTGGACGTCGTCCAGGCCCACGATCTCCTGCTGAAGAAGTAGTCCCGCACCGTGAGCGTTGAGAAGAACACCCGGCCGCTCGACGAAGGCATCGTCAAGGATTTCAGCTCACGCATGAGCTACGGATCCTACCTGCAGTTGCCCTTGCTGCTCAGCGCCCAGCAACCCGTCAGCCAGCCCGAACACCATGACGAGCTATTGTTCATCATCCAGCACCAGACCACCGAACTGTGGCTGAAGCTGGTCCTGCACGAGCTTCGCAGTGCCGCCGAGTGGCTGCGCCAAGACGACCTGGGCTCAGCACTCAAGGCCATCGCGCGGGTCAAGCACATCCAGAAGACCCTTACCGAGCAATGGTCTGTGCTCGCCACCCTCACTCCTACCGAGTACTCCCAGTTCCGCGGCTTCCTAGGCAACGCCTCGGGGTTCCAGTCGAGCCAGTACCGCGCCGTGGAGTTCATCCTCGGCAACAAGAACGCCAAGATGTTGCCGGTGTTCGAATCGGATCCGGAGTCCAGGACCATGCTGGAGGAGCTCCTGCATGCCCCGAGCATCTACGACGAATTCCTGGCCTACCTGGACCGGCACGGCTACGAGGTTCCGCGGTCCGTCCTGGACCGGGACGTCACCCAAGCCCACGAGTTCGCCCCGGAGCTCTTGCCCCTGTTCAAGCACATCTACGAACACGCGGCAGACAACTGGGCGGCCTACGAAGCCTGCGAGGAACTGGTGGACCTGGAAGACAACTTCCAATTGTGGCGGTTCCGGCACCTCCGCACGGTGCAGCGGACCATCGGCATGAAGAAGGGAACCGGAGGTTCGAGCGGTGTTTCCTTCCTGAAGAAGGCCCTTGACTTGACGTTCTTCCCCGAGCTTTTCGCCGTCCGGACCGAGATCGGGCAGTGAGCGGCGCCCGCCTTTGATGAGGGTCACACGGCAGCTTTCGACAACATTGCCGGGCTGCCGGTAAACTGAGGGATGGATCCGGCTGCAGTCCGTGGCGGCTGGACCTGTTTTGTGTGCGGTCATCGGCACATTACAACCCGGCAGCGAGGCGCTGAATCGGGACGCACGGCACAACTCTAGGAGTTCACGTGGCACTTGAAGCCGCTGTTAAGCAGTCCATCATCGAGGCATACGCAACGTCCAAGGGCGACACTGGTTCGCCGGAGGTCCAGATTGCAGTCCTGACTCAGCGGATCAAGGATCTGACTGAGCACATGAAGGAGCACAAGCACGACTTCCACACCCAGCGCGGTCTGCTGGCCATGGTTGGTCGTCGCAAGCGCATGCTGGGCTACCTCAAGAAGACTGACATTGCCCGCTACCGTGCGCTCATCGAGCGCCTCGGCCTGCGCCGCTAGTTTGACTTCGGGCGGCCCGATCCTCCGCGGAACGGGCCGCCTTTTCTCCAAAACTAAATCCAACACTTAACAGGAGTTCAACCGCATCGCGCATTCGCGGTCCTCGGTAGTGATCCCCGGGAGTAGCCTTCTGCGATGAAGGCACAGCCCGTGGGTCTCGATCGATGACCGGGTGTCGTACAGGCCAGGAACAGACGCTGGCCTGGGTCGATGCGGGAGGACTTCCGCTAAACAAGAAACGGAGGTGACTCTCAATGGAGGGTCCCGAAATCCAGTTCTCAGAAGCCATCATCGACAACGGCCGCTTCGGCAAGCGTGTTATCCGCTTCGAAACCGGCCGCCTCGCCAAGCAGGCAGCCGGCGCCGCGATGGTCTACATCGACGAAGACACCGCACTGCTGTCCGCAACCACCGCAGGCAAGTCCCCGCGTGAAGGCTTCGACTTCTTCCCGCTGACCGTCGACGTCGAAGAGCGCATGTACGCCGCCGGCCGCATCCCGGGCTCGTTCTTCCGCCGTGAAGGCCGCCCGTCCACCGAAGCCATCCTGGCTTGCCGCCTCATGGACCGCCCCCTGCGTCCCGCGTTCGTCAAGGGCCTGCGCAACGAGGTCCAGATCGTCGTCACCGTCCTGGCGATCAACCCGGACGAGCTCTACGACGTCGTGGCCATCAACGCCTCGTCCATGTCCACCCAGCTCTCCGGACTCCCGTTCTCCGGCCCGATCGGTGGCGTCCGCGTCGCCCTCATCGCCGACGAACAGGGCACCGAATGGGTTGCTTTCCCGAAGCACTCCCAGCTCGAGAACGCCGTCTTCAACATGGTTGTTGCCGGCCGTGTTGTGTCGGGTCCCGACGGGGACGACGTCGCCATCATGATGGTTGAAGCCGAAGCCACGGACAACTCCTGGAACCTCATCAAGGAACAGGGCGCCACCGCTCCCACCGAAGAGGTCGTTTCCGAAGGCCTCGAGGCCGCCAAGCCGTTCATCAAGGCCCTGTGCGAGGCCCAGGCTGACCTGGCCGCCCGCGCTGCCAAGCCGACGGTTGAATTCCCGGTCTTCCTGGACTACCAGGACGACGTTTACGCCGCTGTTGAAGCTGCCGCTGCCGAGAAGCTCGCTGCTGTCTTCCAGATCGCCGACAAGCAGGACCGCGACAACGCTTCCGACGAACTCAAGGACGAAGTCCTTGGCGCCCTCGCCGGCGAGTTCGAGGGCCGCGAGAAGGAACTGTCCGCAGCCTTCCGCTCCTTGACCAAGCAGGTTGTCCGCCAGCGCATCCTCAAGGACCAGATCCGCATCGACGGCCGTGGCCTGACGGACATCCGCCAGCTGACCGCCGAGGTAGAGGTCCTGCCCCGCGTTCACGGTTCCGCCATCTTCGAGCGCGGCGAAACCCAGATCATGGGTGTCACCACGCTGAACATGCTCAAGATGGAACAGCAGATCGACTCGCTGTCTCCCGTCACGCGCAAGCGCTACATGCACAACTACAACTTCCCGCCGTACTCCACCGGTGAAACCGGCCGCGTCGGCTCCCCGAAGCGCCGCGAAATCGGCCACGGTGCACTCGCCGAGCGTGCCCTGGTTCCGGTTCTGCCGTCCCGCGAGGAATTCCCGTACGCCATCCGCCAGGTGTCCGAGGCCCTCGGCTCCAACGGTTCGACGTCGATGGGTTCCGTCTGTGCCTCCACGCTGTCCCTGCTCAACGCAGGCGTGCCGCTGAAGGCCGCTGTTGCCGGTATCGCCATGGGCCTGGTTTCCGACCAGGTTGACGGCCAGACCCGCTACGCTGCCCTGACCGACATCCTCGGCGCCGAAGACGCTTTCGGCGACATGGACTTCAAGGTTGCCGGTACTTCCGAGTTCGTCACGGCCATCCAGCTGGACACCAAGCTCGACGGCATCCCCGCATCGGTCCTGGCCGCAGCCCTGAAGCAGGCCCGCGAAGCCCGCCTGCACATCCTGGACGTCATCAACGCCGCCATCGACACCCCGGATGAGCTCTCCGAGTTCGCACCGCGCGTGATCGCCGTCAACATCCCCGTTGACAAGATCGGTGAGGTTATTGGCCCCAAGGGCAAGATGATCAACCAGATCCAGGAAGACACCGGCGCCGACATCTCCATCGAGGACGACGGCACGGTCTACATCGGCGCTACCAACGGCCCGTCTGCAGAAGCAGCCCGCGCCGCGATCAACGCCATCGCCAACCCGCAGGTCCCGGAAATCGGTGAGCGTTACCTGGGCACGGTCGTCAAGACCACCACCTTCGGTGCGTTCGTTTCCCTGACTCCGGGCAAGGACGGCCTGCTGCACATCTCCGAGCTGCGCAAGCTGGCCAGCGGCAAGCGCGTGGACAACGTCGACGACGTCGTCTCCGTGGGCCAGAAGATCCAGGTCGAGATCACCAAGATCGACGACCGCGGCAAGCTCTCCCTCTCCCCGGTTGTGGCCGAGGAAGAAGGCGCCGCCTCCGAGGAAGCTCCCGCCGAAGGGGCTGAAGTTTCCGCCGAGTAGCCTGAACCGGCAAACACGCGGCAGGACCGGTGGACATGTCCACCGGTCCTGCCGGGTTTTAACAACGGATTCCCGTCCCAAGGGCGATGCGCCCGCTGGTACGATTGCAGCCAGATTTGGCACCCGTGATTTCCCGCAGAACTGAAAGGTCTTGATGACTGTCGTACCCCTCCCATTGGCGCAGACCGTGCCCGGCGGCGAATTGATCCATGGTGCCGAAGGCGGCTCCGTTGTCCGGCGTTCAGTGCTTCCGGGAGGCGTCCGGGTGCTCACTGAGGCCATGCCCGGGCAGCGTTCGGCAACCATCGGATTCTGGGTGGGGGTCGGCTCCCGGGACGAGGCGGACGGCCAGCACGGCTCCACCCACTTCCTTGAGCATCTCTTGTTCAAAGGCACCAAGAAGCGCACAGCCCTGGAGATCGCTTCCGCTTTCGACGAGGTCGGCGGCGAATCCAACGCGGCCACCGCGAAGGAAAGCACGTGCTACTTCGCCCGCGTGCTGGACACGGACCTCCCTATGGCTATCGACGTCATTGCCGACATGATCACCGGTGCAGTTCTGGATCCTGCCGAACTTGAACAGGAACGCGACGTGATCCTTGAGGAAATCGCCATGGACAGCGATGACCCCACCGACGTCGCGCATGAAAACTTCGTGGCTGCCGTTCTCGGTGTGCATCCGCTGGGGCGCCCGATCGGGGGCACCCCTGCCGCCATCAAGGCCGTGTCCCGGGATTCCGTGTGGGCACACTACCAGCGCTATTACCGGCCGGACGAAATCGTCATCACCGCCGCCGGTGGCCTGGACCACGACGTCGTGTGCCGCCTCGTGCTCGATGCCTTGCGGACGGCCGGGTGGGAGCTGAAGGACGCCGCTGCCCCTGTTGAGCGCCGCCCCACCGAGCGGGCGGACATCACGGGTACCGCAGGGCTGCATGTGATCAAGCGCCCCGTGGAGCAGGCCAACATCATCATGGGTTGCCCCTCGATCGTGGCCACCGACGATCGTCGCTTCGTGATGAGCGTGCTGAACGCGGTCCTTGGCGGTGGCATGTCTTCACGCCTCTTCCAGGAGATCCGCGAAAAGCGGGGCCTCGTCTATTCCACCTACTCCTTTGCCTCCGCTTATGCGGACGCGGGCTACTTCGGCATGTACGCCGGCTGCACACCGTCGAAGGTCAAGCAGGTCCTGGAACTCCTGGGCGCCGAACTGGACAAGCTCGCTGCTGACGGAATCACCGACGAGGAATTGCGCAAGGCTGTGGGCCAATTGTGCGGCGGAATCGTCCTGGCGCTGGAAGACACCGGTTCCCGGATGTCCCGCCTTGGCCGCGCCGAACTCGTCTCGGGCGAATTCCAGGACATCGACGAGACGCTGGACCGCATCAAGGCCGTCACCGCCGAGCAGGTCCAGGAACTCGCCCGGGTGCTCGCCGAAGCCCCCCGCACCGTGACCGTCGTCGGGCCCTTCGAGGAAACCGAGACGTTCGGCCTCTGAGGGACATGCCCCTCGTTCGAGCTTAGGAGTGGACATAGTCCTGATATGTCCACTCCTGGCCTGGAACAGGGGGCATGTCCGGTGGGGAAGGCTGGACGCGCCTGCTCGATGGGGAACATGATGGTGACGTATCCATCGTCTCGCGCAGGAGTCGCCATGAACGAGCCATTGAAGAGTCATGCACACACTGCGCTGGAAGCCTTCCTGGGTCATTGGCGGGGGAGTACCGAGCTTGCGGCGTCGCCGTGGGGACCCGCCCGGACCGCCGACGCCGAGGTGACTTTTTCTCGCGCGGCGGGAGGTTACGCCTTGGTGCAAAGCTACCGGCACATTGAGCCCGACGGCACTCATTTCGAGGGGCACGGTGTCTTTACCGTTGACCCGGACCACGGGGACACCTTGTGGTACTACGTGGACAGCATGGGCCGGCCGCCGGAAGCTCCGGCCCGCGGGCATTGGGAGGACGGCACACTCAGGCTTGAGAGGCGTAGCCCTCGCGGGACCGCTCGGCACACTTTCAAGGTGGACGGCGGCGTGCTGACCCACATGGCGGAACTGAGGCTTGGGGACGCCGCGACGTTCAGCCCGTTCATGATCTCTGTCTGCAGGCGCGTCTAGGGCTCACGTCAAGCAGGCACGGCATTCAGAGGATCCTGGCCTCCATCGACTCAACGATCCGGGCATCGGGCATACCATCGAGCGAGGCAGGCCTTCCAGGTCCACTCCACACCCTGGTCCGCAAGGTGTCCAGCATTGATTCGGCTTGCTCCCGCCCGGCGAAATCAAGCTCGATCAGGACCCGCTGCGAATCGTCCAAGGACCTGGAGACCCTGTAGGAAATAACGCCGGACCCGGCGCGATCTGCCGGATCCGAGTCGAAGGACCGCTTCCATGCGCCGAAGTCGTTCACAGCGTGTTCGATCAGGAGGGTGTACATGGCTCTTCCTTTGCTATTGCGCGGATAGGCACAGCGTAGGCTCGTTGGACCCGGGGAGCCACCCTTCGGCTGTGGCCGGCTCAGCCGCCGGCAAACGGCGGGAGGACGTCGACGACGTCGTCCGCACCGAGAGCGGCCGAATGGTCGCGGACTGCCACCTCGTTGCGCAGGAAGCTGCTGCGCGAAATGATCCGGGCCAGGGGCGGCGTGCCGGCCGGTGGTTCCGGACGTTCGACGGCGAGCACGGCCGCGATCAGTCCGTCCAGGCTGGTTCCTTCCGGAAGATCGTGGTGTTCCTCTTCGACGCCCGCCGCGGCGCGCGCGGCAGCGAAGTATCTTACGAGCAAAGTCTCAGCCTCCGATGGCGCTCATGCTGCGGTCCGGTTGGATGAAGTCGGGTGCGCCGAGGCCGGTGTGGTCCATGCCGTGGGCTTTGGGTTTGATCCACATGGCGTCTTGCCAGCGTTGGGCGAGTTCCTCGTCGTCCGCTCCGGAGCGAAGG